>JAJYPA010000397.1:0-3705 GCA_021795795.1 Pseudomonadota bacterium
CCAAGCAGTGCGACTCCGTTGTAGTTCCCTCTCTCACCCCGGATGGCTACAATACCCTGTCTTGGAACCCGCTACTGGCTTGCCAGTTGTGGGTTCCAAGACTATTTTTTTGCCTCACAGGAGTACCATTTGTTGGGCATTGATCTTTTTTTCCTGAATTTTGGGTAGGCCGACCAGCAATTTCATCTGGGCGTATTGTTTTTCACTGATCGGCAGGCAGCGAACGGAACCTTTAGACGGTAGATTGGCAGTAAGCCGTTTGATGTGGGTTCCCATGTCGTCAAAACCGTTAACGACGCGGCCATATACGGACCATTGGAGCATGTCATAGCCATCCTGGATCAGAAAACGACGGAACAGCACATAGGCTTTTTTGTCGGCCTTGGTCAGGGTGGGCAGATCGAAAAATACCATCAGGCGCATGAATCGTCGAGTCTCCTTACTCATCGTCCTGGATTTCGCATTCCGTGCCTGGATTCAGACTGGGCAGGCTTATGGTGGTTAGATCGTCGTCCAGCCGTTGAATCAGACTGATGACTATGGTTTCGGTGGCGGCCAGCAGGGTGCTTTTGTTCGTTGATCCTTCAGATGGGTGCAGCAGTACATCCTGATGCAGTACGTTGACGATGTGTGCCTTGTCTTCCCGCGTCAGATCGCGTTCGTCCATATCGGGTTGGGAATAAGTCAACACATGAGTATCGAGAATGGGACGGAAGGGTTCGATCAGGTCGTCGGCCAGATTGAAAGCGTTTTGCTCGCTTTTGTGGTGCAGGCCGAAGGCGGTGAGAAAGCCATGGGCCACCAGATTTCGCGCCAGTGCGGAACGGATGACGCTGTAGCCGTAGTTGAGTGCGGCATTGTGAAAGCAGACTTGTGTTCGGCTGAATCCGCTGCCAAACAGGTGCCTGAAATAGACTCGTGCCCCTTGAGATTCTGCATTGCCGGCGTCGCCCGAGCGGACCTCGCGTGCCAGCGCTTGCAAGTGTCGACTGGCCCCTTCGTGCCCCCGCCAAGCCAGTACCTCGGCTTGGTTGAGCAGCTTGCGCTGGATGATGCCACGCCAGAGTTGTTTTTTGCGTGGCAGACTCATGGCCAATTGCGCTAACATGACCTTGAGAGCGCGGCTGTGGGGTAGATACGGCAGCAGCACACCGTTGGGTGTATGGGTTGCATCCACCGTGATGACAGCTATTTGTGCACTGGCGCAGGCGGTAAGCAGTTGTGCGGTCAGGCTGACTTGCGGCTGGTCGATGACCAGCACGGAAATATCTTCCAGCGGAATACGGATGCTGCCCGCGTCCTGTTCTGCAACCAGTGCCTTTTGTTGTAATTTCAGGCGGGCAGGCTGGGTAATGACCACACTGCGCCAGGCCATGTTTTAGTCCTTGATGTGCTTGCGGCGTAAAGGTCGGCGGGTTTCCTGCTGTACGGGGTAGAGGCGACCCAGCAGATCGACGTGGAATTTTTCTACGGACAGGGCGGTTTTGATGCCGATGCCGCGAAGAAGTCCTTCCTTACCAGCAGCTTGGTTCCGGTCATGCGCCCAGAGGGAAATGGCTCCGGTGGAACGATCCAGTCCTGAAAAATACCCCTCCTTGGGCGCGTCTTTCTTCAATCTGACCCGCACCCAATCATTCGGATGCAAGCTGAACAGAAAGTGGTAGTGTTCATCCATGAGCGTCCACTCCTCTTCTGGCTTGAAGGCTACCACCGCTCGATTCGGCAGCTCCGCCTTCACTGCATCCGCCACATACAGGGGCACGGCATAAAACTTCTTGCCGTCGGTAAAAATATCTACCCTCAGCATGTCCCCATTGTTAGCGATGCCACAGCGCACGGAAATGCCGCTTTTTTGGGTGTCGGTGAGGTTGACCGTACGCACTACGGGCGCAGTCTTACCCGGTTTGCTGGGTTTGTAGAGTGGCTCTTTGAAGGCTTTTTTGCCGTCATCACCGTGTGTTTGCAGACGCTGACGAATCGCGTCAATCAGTGTGGCATTGCGCGGGTCATCCCATCCGAGGATGCGCTCCATATCCTTGAGCTTGAGATTTTCCAGAGACGTCTTGACGGCGCTCAACCCTTGGTCAAGCAGCTTGGCGGAGCGGATGGTTTCCTGATGCGCCTGCCCCATGCCACGGCGCAATGGGGCACGGGAAACGCGGATCGGCTGGATGGTTTGGGCGCGCGCATGGTCATAGCAGGGTATGTTTTGCAGATGCAGGGCGGGGTCAGGCGAAAGCCAGGCTTCCAGTTCCCGTCGAAAATGTGGCCACGGATCAGGAAACTGCTTTTCCAGCTTGCGCAGGGCCTCGACGTCCAGCACTTCACCGGTTTGCGGATCGACGAAACCCTCCCGCACCATGTTCAGCTCCTTGCGGCGTGCGTAGTCTGACAGCCGCTTGACCATCCCATGACTGGCGGCGGCAACGACAGCGGCATCCAGGGCATGGTGTAGATCGCCATCCTCACGCACCTTATTCAGACCCCAGCGGGTGCGCAGAAAGGCGGTCAATTGGCCGGACGCAACCACGCAACGTTTGCTGTTCGACCCTTCTGCCAGTTGTAGATGCTGCTCGACCAGATTTTTGAAGGCCTTGGAAATATAACGCGTATCGGTCAGGTTGCGCTCACGGAAACCTTCGGCAGCCTTGTCACTGAAGTCCTTGCGCAACAGCCGGTCGCGTTTGGCTTGGCGGTAACTTTTATTGCTCTCCACCCATGCCTGGAAGTTGCGCCAGCGCTCGTTGTCCTCCGCACCATCCAGGTATTCGTAGGGGGTTTGATTCCCCTTGTTGCGGTTTTCAGCGGTATGCACCAGCACCTTGTTGTTCATACCGTCATCAAAGCTGCGTGAATAAGGCAGGGCATGGTCGACTTCAACATAACCGTCTTCTAAAAGCCGTCCGAGGTCAATGGGGTTTTGACTATAGGCGCTCTGGGCGTGCTGTTCGTCATATAAGCGCATTTTCAGGAGTTGATCCTTGCGTGGATCGCATCCAAAGCGTTCTCTGAATTTTCTGGCCAGCGTATCTTTCAATTCGGCAAAGGCTTTTTGATCGCGTTCAATTTTTTTGCGCTCATCAAAGGGCTTGCTCAAATCCCTTGCCAGTTCAATATGCACATTGGCAGGTGCACCATATTCATCAATGATGGCATTGACCAGTTTGCGCGCCTGATTGAGGGCGCGGTAGACCACAGGATTGGGGAAATCCTCCTTGCTGATCGCTGGTAATCTGGGTTTCTTTTTCCCAGCTATAGGAGGCTGGCTGTGGTGTGTGTATCCAGCGGATTGCACTGCCTCGTCATAGCGTTCCCCGGCCTCCATGAATGGGAGGATCTTGCGTAGCGCCTTAATGGATAGACGGACGAAGTCGCTGAACGAGATGCTGAGCATGGCTTCGATGATCGCTGGTTCGATCTCTTTGGTGTGCATCCATTGTCGCGCTTCCTGATCGTCCTTGAACACGGTTTGCGCATAGGCCAAATCATCCAGGCGATCAGGATTGACGGAATCCCTCGCCCATTCGGTTTTCAGTTCGGTTTTTTCGTAGGTTTTCCTGATCCCGTGGAATGCCTTGGCCTCAAACAACGTCGCGTCTTCCGCCGCAAGTTCGTTGCCTTCCTTGCGCTTTTTCCAGTAGTCCACGCCGATAAAGCGGGCTGTGTCCGGCAGGTCAGCTTTGGCGCGAATCTGCTTGTAGGTGA
>JAJYPA010000397.1:3805-7632 GCA_021795795.1 Pseudomonadota bacterium
GCCTCAAACAACGTCGCGTCTTCCGCCGCAAGTTCGTTGCCTTCCTTGCGCTTTTTCCAGTAGTCCACGCCGATAAAGCGGGCTGTGTCCGGCAGGTCAGCTTTGGCGCGAATCTGCTTGTAGGTGACCTTGGCTTGAGTGAAAGGCAGTTGCAAGACGGCTTGCCGTTCATCGTCGTTCAGCCCGCGCATCGCGCCTTGATCGCTGATGCGCAGATTGTTCAGGCGGGTCAACCAGACAAAGCGCTCCGCCGTGTGACTGGCTTTGGGTGCACGAAATTCCCCTACCTCGAAGGTGCATCGGCCAACCATCTTGAGCAAGTTTTCACCAGAGAGTGTAGGGCGGCGGGCCATCAACAGCGCGTGAATGGCGTTTTGGATCACCGATGAGGCGTTCGGGTTACCATGATCGCGCTGAGCTTCAAAGAGTTTGGCGAGTTCGTCTTCCAGGTCGGCTCGAGCGAAAGTGTGGTTGTACTCGCCGCCTTTATTGCGCTTGGCATTAGCAAAGGCAGGATCACGCGCGGCCATCTCGCCGACGGTACGCCAGCCACCTTCTGTCATGCGTTTCTGATTGGTGGTTACACCAGACAGCATTTGACCAGCCTTTTCGTCACTTGCAGCTTCACTTATGCGATTGGACTGGAAGCCCCGATGCTTGATGATGTGGTAAAGCACGGCTGCCCATTCGGATGGAGCAAGTTTTCGGTGCAGCCCTTCCGCACGCAGTTCCCAAGGGGAAACTGTCGTTTCCAGTGCATCGGGGGCGCTGCTGAGAAGGAGTCCTTCGCGCTTGAGCAGGCGGCGCAGGCGCAGCAGGCGAAATGCGCGACGGCGAATTCTGCGACGTGTCAGTCGGGAATCACGCCGAATCTTGTTGAGCGATTCACCTTCCTTGGCAGTTTCTGCCTTGTCGAAAGTGCGTACATGCAGGGCGAGAATGTGATCTTCTGCCAGCAGCGCCGCACCGACCGATGCCATGCCGATGTCCAGGCCCAGGATGTAATCATGAAGTGGTTGCAATTTTTGCGGTTGCATTTCTTTTCCTTAGCGATTATTGTTTACCCATTGTAGCTAGCCGGGGTGAGAGCCGTTACTGCAATAATGGTTCCCTGCAAAGGGAAACCGAACCCGCCCGCCTTTTGGCGGGCTTTCTGTTTTCTTAATTAGAATTTACCAGTGGGATGTCAAGGTGTCGATTTTTTGTCTATATCGTGCCTTGACTTTGGTGAACACTTCTGACACTTAATCCATGCGCCATTAGGCTAACCCCACCTTCTTAAGGGAAGGTAACGCGGCACTTGGCTTTTGCCCCCCCCCAGCGGGCGAAAATGCTAATGCTTTGCGGTGTGGAAGCCCCGTCCTTACCGCTCTCAAGAGCGGCAGCCGTAGGTTAGAGGCGGGGAGGGCGTCCACTTTGAGATATGCCGGACGAGGCATCACCGAGCGCCAGCAATATCGCCAACGGCAGGCCTGCGACAAGCGAAGCGCGAAGCAGGAATCCGGGGTTTCGGGGCGTAGCCCTGAACAGGGTGGGCTGTAGGAATTGGGGCGCGTAGCGTGCCCGAGTCCTACCTGCCCCTACCCTGCCCTCATTACATTCGAGTGTTGGCGCGTAATTGGCACATCATTGGCACAAATAATAGCATTATTTGTCACGATTTGGCATTCTATTGGCACATTGACAGCACGATATGTGCGAGCTTTAATCACCATATTGAGGCTGATAGTTGGAGCGCTAACATGAAGGCACAGGATATTGAGTTTGTAAAAACAGAGGCGATGAGTATTAAAACGGACGGTTACGCCAAGCGCTCAAAACTACCGCGTAAAACGGCAAACGCTATAATCGTGCAAAAGCTCTCCGAAACTGTGGACACGGGAAAGCCGCGTTCCAATTACGTCAATGTGCTGATGGAGATCGGAATATCGAGGCGCTCCGCATACCGGCTTGTCGGTGAGGCATATAAGGCAAAAGCAGTGACTTCGGACAATGCCGCGAAGGTACCGAAAGCACCCGCCATTCAAACGATGGCGGCAGACGTGAGAAGCGTTCAGTCAGATGGTGCAGATCATCCTGCGACCACCCCTGCGCCGAGATATATCCAGTGGCCGGATGAGGTAAAGAAAGCGATAGCCGGATCGGTACTACCACCGCTGGAAGACATTGTGACCGGAATTTGGCGCATCGGTGTCATGCGGCGTGAAAACAAAGCCGATAAGGCCGAAACCCAGCCGCCACTAAAACAGGCCAAGGATAACCTGAACAGGTATGTAGGCAAATTCAGCATCTTCATCCTGAACGAAGCATACAAGGCAGGATGGAGAGGGGAGGCCCCGCCGTTTGGCCGACTGGCGAGCATCACAAAAAAAGATCCCGACATCAACATTCCCGACCTCGCCGGAAAGAATGCGTCGGTACTCATCCCAATCCCGCGTCCGTATGTGAGGCCAATACGGCCAACGTCCGAACAGGATGATGCTGAAGCATTGAAGTGGGACGAGCAAGACAAGCAGATCAACGCGATGGTGCCCAAGGGCGACGAGGTCGCGGCATTCACGGTAGACGGGGAGCGAGTTACCGACAGAAACGGTGAAGTAATGCGGTTTGACGAACTGGTACATGCTATGGAATTCGCAAAGATAGACAAGGGGGTGGCGGTCGTCATCCACGCGCAATGAACGCGAGGGCCGGGGCGAACGTCTCTGCGGGTATCGAAGCGCGAGGTTCATGCGGCTTCATGGGCACACTCCGACATCACCTGTTCGGATGCGCACGTCCTGATGCGGGTTTTGGGGGAGCCTTGTCATCTGTGACAACGGCACTATCACGGTTCAACGGCATTGGTGGTGAGGGGTAATGGGAAAGGAAAGAGGGATGAGTTCGGGGCTTTTTCTTTCTCCCTCCACCCCGATACCACGCTGTCAGGTTCAGCCCATCAGGGCTGATACCTGTCAGCCTGATGGTATACCTGATGTATACCTGATAAGAGACGGGAATATGGGTTCCTCGAACGGGAATAAAGGTTCCCGAGACGGGAATAAGGGTTCCTGCCGGTCACCACTAACGGGAATATGGGTTCCAGACCGGACGGTCAGTCGCGATGTACCGTGCCATTTTCCGTGATCGTCACCCCCAGCGCCGCCAGGGCTTTGGCATCGCTGCGGATCTTGGCTTTGACCTTGTTGACGGCTCTGGGCGTCTTGCCGGTCGGGTCATAGCCAATTTTTACCAATATCCCGTCCAGAGTGTCGTGGACCTCTCTGTGGGACAGGCAATACCGGGCGGTCGCCTGTGACGCCCCGTGCCGCATTCCGATGACGATAGGGAGCCGGTACACCACGGATAGGTCCATTGCCAGCATGCGTGTCCAGTTCTTGCCGAAGGTAACTTTGAGCATGGGCCGTGGGCTGCCGCTCGTTGTTTGAAACTCCCATGGTTCAGGTTCTTTTGTGATGGCGGACTCCTCGAAATCGGCAAGAATGCCATCGGTCACGCGCAGTTGGAGTGCAGGCATATCCATGTCCACTTCCGCCGTGCGCAGATCCCGCAGCAGGCGCCGGATGTGGTCATACGGGAACATGCCACCATCACGGCCGCTGCTCACCATTTTCCGCAACTGGTAGGGGTCCACCAGTACGGCCAGCCGCCCATCTTCAAGCTTGGAGCGTTCGCAGCAAGCAATGACGGCATCCAGAACATCTCTGTGTCCCTGCCCCAGCTTGCCGGTGACGGTCACGGAACCATGGGCCGTATCGAAGCGCTGTTGCCGTACCCGTGATGGCCTGCGGGTCGGCTGGAATACCGGTAGCTTGCTTTCGTGCGCA
>JAJYPA010000398.1 GCA_021795795.1 Pseudomonadota bacterium
TGTTGGAATGCGGCCTCCGTGTGTACAGCCTGGCGATGCTGCACCTGGTAGCGCACTCTTTATATAAGGCCCATGCCTTTTTGTCTTCGGGGAGTGGCGTGGATATCCTTCGCGCGCCAGCCGTACGCCCCGCCCAATCCACTCCATCGTTTTGGCAGTGGATCGTCGTGCTCGCCTTTGCGACTCTAATGACAATCGGTATCGGGGCTGCCTTTGGCGTGACTGCGGATCATGAGCCGGCACTCCTGGCATTAGGCGCAATCGTAGCGGTGGCCCTGAGTCAGCTATTGCTCCATTCCTTCAAGGCCGGCATGGGGGCTGCATTCATCGCCCGTGCGGCTATCCTCAGCGCTCTGGTCGGTACCGCTTATTTCAGTCTGCATGCGGCATTTCATTTCATGCTGGCAACGAGCTTCCCGGCTGTCCGGCTAATCAACAGTCCCGCTCAATTCGCACTCATCGGGCTGGTGATGCTCGTGTTTTTTGCCATCCTCCTGATTCAGCAGAACTTGCCCAATTTGGCCAAATATCCGAGCGCACGCAGAGCTTATGTGCATCTCTCTAATGGTTTGTATGTCGATATCCCGTTCTCACGGCTGGTGCAACGGTTGTGGCCGATACAAGCCGTTCCCTATGCGCAACCGAAAGGAGTCTGATCATGAATCGCGCGACAAGCACGCTTGCGAAACCGTTTGCCAGGACCATGGATTTCAACACGAACGATACCGATGTAACAACCAGCAGGGCCGTTGCTGCTTACGACTTGGCTTCGCTTACCGCCACGGTGGAATCGGCATGCCAGCGGATCGCTCCGCTCTGGCCACTCAATGCCTTCGTGGCAGTCAACCCCTATTTCGGCCTGCGTCATCAGGATTTCGAGCAGGCCAGCGAGACTCTTGCCAGGGTTGCCGGTTCTCCCTTGGTCATGCCGCGTCGTTATTATCGGGAACAAATCTCGACAGGCCGTATTACTCGCGCTGATTTGGAGCAGGCGTTACAGCAATATGGCCTCGTGCCGGACGCCACAGAGGTGGGAAAGGCCATCGCCAGCGATACATCCCCCCCTATAGGCCAAATCGCATTGGTTTCAAATGTTCTGGAAGGCCTGGACGGTATCCGATGGAATGAATTTGTCGTAGAACGCATCAGCCAGTTTGCTGCCGCTTACTTCGATCAAGGCCAGGCCAGTTGGCCGATGCCCTGGCGGAAGGAGTCTCTTTACGAGGCGTGGCGCCATGTTGCCGAAATCGATCTGAGCCCCAGGATGATGGGCTTGCATGGTATTCGGACCGCAGTCACAGCGTTGCCCAAGCTGCCCATGGACACGATTGCCTGGGCTCTCCAGCGGCTCGCCATACCTGCTGATCTGGTAGAAGATTACCTCCATGCCGCCTTACTGAATATTGGTGGCTGGGCAGCCTGGGCACGTTACCTCCGCTGGGAGCAGGAATTGGTGGGAGGGTATGAGGACTCCATCGTCGATCTGCTGGCCATTCGGCTTGCCTGGGAACTGGTCCTGTTTAATGCGCGTCAGGCCCCGGAACTGGGCAATGCCTGGCGGCATGCAGTGCAAGCCCTGCAGCGGTCTTCAGCACGTAGCGCGCAAGCGCCTGCGCAAATGGACTTTGTCCTGCAAACGGCCTTTGAACTGGGTTACCAGAAAGAAATCATTGCAAAACTAGCCAACCCCCCGGGGGAATCGGCAACAAAGCTCAGCCCAACCCGACCTTCGGTACAGGCTGCGTTCTGCATTGATGTGCGGTCGGAGATATTTCGCCGGGCTTTGGAAACCGTCGCGCCCACCGTGCAAACCGTGGGCTTTGCAGGATTTTTCGGCGCTTTCATGGAATTTGTACCCTTGGGGGCATCTGCTGCACGGATGCACATGCCCGTCCTGCTGACGCCCGGCTACCGGGTCCACGAGCATGTTCACGGTGCCAGTGACCAGGAAGTAAAAAAGGTCATCAACCGCCGCCATCAGCGGCTGCACAATGCCAATATCTGGAAAACCTTCAAGAGTTCGGCCTCTTCGTGTTTTTCATTCGTGGAATCGGCTGGCCTGCTCTATGGTCCGAAACTGCTCAGCGACAGTTTCGGATGGAGTCGTACCGTGCCCCATCCAGAGAAGAAGGGGATCGCCTCCAAGTTCCATAGACGCCTTGTTCCAACATTGGGTACGGTATCTCATGGGCAGCAATTAACCCAAACCCGACAGAAACCAACCCAGGCCCCTACGGTCGGCATCTCCGTGGCAGATCGCGGGGCGACGGGAGAAATGATTTTAAAGGCCATGTCGATGACCAGCAATTTCGCACGGCTGGTATTACTGGTCGGGCACGGAAGCAGCACAGTCAATAATCCTCATGCTACGGGACTCGATTGCGGAGCCTGCGCAGGCCAGACCGGTGAAGTCAGCGCCCGCGTCATCGCTGCTTTGCTGAATGAGCCCAAAGTGCGCGAAGAACTTGCGCGCAAGGGCATTCCTATTCCGGCAGACACCCGGTTTGTAGGGGCCTTGCATGACACGACGGTTGATGAGGTTACCTTGTTCGATATCGAGGGATTGGCATCGACTCACGCCCAGGATCTGAAACAACTGCGTAAATGGCTTACCCAAGCCGGGCAACTGACGCGCATGGAACGGGCCAATTTGCTGGGCATCCACGATTCGGCCCCGGAGGTTGTTGACGCGCTGATTCAAGAACGCAGTCGGGATTGGTCGCAGGTTTTTCCGGAATGGGGTCTTGCCGGTAATGCCGCTTTTATTGCCGCACCCCGTTCCCGAACGGCGGGTATCGACCTTTCCGGAAGAGCGTTTTTGCATGACTACGAGTGGCGCAAGGATGAAGGCTTTGGCGTTTTAGAACTCATCATGACCGCACCAATGGTGGTCGCCAACTGGATCAACATGCAGTATTACGCATCCGTCGTCGATAACAAGAGATTCGGGAGCGGCAATAAAGTACTGCACAATATCGTGGGGGGATCTATCGGTGTATTGGAGGGGAATGGCGGCGATCTACGGGTTGGTCTTCCACTACAGTCGCTCCATAATGGTGAACGGTGGGTGCATGAACCCTTACGCTTGAATGTATTTCTCGAAGCACCGAAAGCAGAGATTGATCGAATCATTGCCAAACACGAGCTCGTACGCGAACTTGTCGAAAATCGCTGGTTGTTTCTTTTTCAAATTGACGACGAGGACGGCGGAATCTACCGGCGCAACACGAACAAACAATGGCAACGAATGTCATCAGATGACTGACACCCCTGATGGCATACCTAACCGTGGGCGAGGAAGGTCGCGACGAGTGCTGCTGGGACGACGATTACCGCCATCAGTGCCACAAGTCGCTCTTGGGAGAATCGTTTTCAGTTGAGGGCCAACCGATGTATGAGTTCGAGCACCCGAAACTTATGAATTTTGAAAAATCGATCTACAGGGGTTCAACCGTGGCCCTACTCACCCAGCACGGCAAGGAGAAAGTCATCGCTCCCCTACTGGCCTCCGCCATTGATTGCCAGGTGGTGCCGGTGACCGGCTTCGACACCGACCGGCTGGGTACCTTCACCCGCGACATTCCCCGCTCCGGCACCCAGATCGAGGCGGCCCGGCAAAAGGCGCGCATCGGCATGGAACTGGCGAGATTGCCCCTGGGGCTCGCTAGCGAAGGCAGCTTCGGGCCGGACCCGTTCACCGGGATGTTTTCCTTGAACGTAGAGATGATCGTGTGGATCGACGATACGCTGGACATCGAAGTGGTCGGTGTTGCCTCTGGCAAGACCAACTTCTCTCATCTGCTCACCGCCAACTGGGAGGAGGCCGAGACATTCGCCCGTGCGACAGGTTTTCCCGAGCATGGCCTGGTGGTGCGCCCGCGGCACGAGGACGACCCCCGCATCCGCAAAGGCATTGCCGACTGGGAAACGCTGCGCGTGGCCTTTCGCTGGGCCTGCGGCGAGGCGGACAACGGCCGCGCCTTCCTGGAAACGGACGTGCGCGCCCATATGAACCCCATGCGCATGGAGATCATTGCCCAGGCCACACGGGATCTCGCACGCAAGCTTTGCACCCCATGCCCGGCCTGCAACACACCCGGCTTCCAGATCGTGGAGCGCGTCCCCGGCCTGCCTTGCGCGGATTGCGGCGCCCCGACCCGGGAAGCCAGGGCGGACATCCACCGTTGCGTCAGATGCGGTCACGAGGTGACGGTGGAACGCTCGGACAAGGCCGCGCCAGCGGGCCGCTGCGACTGGTGCAATCCGTGAAGCCGAAGCAGCGCGACGATCACGCGGCTTTGACCCGAAACGAATGGGAGTGGATCGCACCATGAGAACGAATGCCAATGAAGCCCGGGATGGTCAAATAACGAATCTGCTCATTTTCGTTCGCACAACGGACGACCTCGTCCGTGCCTGCCGGCAGGTGGAGGAATTTCTCGCGTTCTGTCGCAGCCGCCAAAGCGATTCATTCGCCAACGGACGGCTCTTGGGTGCCTGGATTGAGGAGCACACAGTCACCAAACTTCCGCAGGAGATGGAACTGTGGTTACCATCCAAGCAGACGATCCTGCTAACGGTGCGGGAAACTTTCGCCTTGTGGGGGAGCTGGGCAGTCGCGTCGATCGAGCCCGTGTGCCTGGAGACCAAAGCCGGCGTGGAGCTATCCCACGATATGGTCCTCGACGCGCTGATTGCGCTTGCGCGGGGCGACAGCGGGCGGGTCGGCCGCTATTCACCCGTCTTCGTGCGCGACACGCCAAAGAAACAGGTTTATGCCGAGATCAGACGACTGAATATCCATTATCCGCTTCGGATCGCGGGGCCAATCTATTACGACCCGGTCGCGGGCGGATTGTCCGTGGAGGAGGAATAGACGCCCATGCCAACCCTCGATCCCGCGGTGCTGTTTTTCCTGCTGGGGTTGGCCGCGGGCGGCATGGTGCTCGAACGCCTCTGGGCGCCCACGACTACGCCATCACCACGGCGCTAAGGGGCACCACTACGACAATTGTGCCATGATCCTGTTCCTGAGCGACGTAGAGGCGCTGCGCCCCGAGAAGGTCAAAAGGAGAGACAAATGGCAGCCGTTGGCAGCAATGACACCCAAATACCCCGCCACGTTGGCGCTGACATGTCGGCGCAAACGGTGGCTCGCCTGACTCTCGTGCGCCCCGACGACTGGCATCTGCACCTGCGCGATGGTGGAGTGCTGGCCTCGGTGCTCCCCGACACCGCGCGGCGCTTTGCGCGCGCCATCATTATGCCCAACCTCAAACCGCCCATCACCACGGTTGCATTGGCGCGTGCCTACCGCGATCGCATCCTCGCGGCGCTGCCGGAGGGACAGCGCTTCGAGCCGCTCATGACGCTTTACCTCACGGACAATATGCCGGTGTCCGAGATCGAGAAGGCAAAAAACAGTGGCTTTGTGCAGGCGGTCAAGTATTATCCGGCCGGCGCGACCACGAATTCGGAGAACGGCGTCACCGATTTGGCGCGCGCCTATCCGGTGTTGGCGGCGATGGAAAAGCATGACCTGCCCTTGTTGCTGCATGGCGAAGTTACCGATCCGGGCGTGGACGTGTTTGACCGTGAGGCGGCGTTCATCGACCGGCAACTCATGCCATTGACGCGCGCGTTCCCCGGCCTGCGCATGGTGCTGGAGCACATCACCACCAGTGCCGCCGCCGAATTCATCCGCCAGGCCCCGGCCAACGTCGCGGCGACGATCACCGCCCACCACCTGCTGCTCAACCGCAACGCGCTGTTCGAGGGCGGGCTGCGGCCGCACCATTACTGCCTGCCGCTCCTGAAGCGGGAGGCGCACCGCGCAGCGCTCGTCGCCGCCGCCACGAGCGGCAACCCGAAGTTTTTCCTCGGTACCGATAGCGCGCCGCATCCGCGGCATGCCAAGGAGTCCGCCTGCGGCTGCGCCGGCATCTACACCGCCCACGCCGCGATCGAGCTCTATGCCGAGATCTTCGAGCGGGCCGGCGCGCTCGACCGGCTGGAGGCCTTTGCGAGCTTTCACGGGCCCGACTTCTACCGCCTGCCGCGCAACCGGGACACCCTCACCCTGGAGAAGCGGAGCTGGACGGTGCCCGAGGAACTGCGTTTCGGGAAGGAAACGGGCGTGCCGCTGCGCGCCGGAGAAATGCTTGCGTGGAGCTTGGTGAAATGAACGAGCGCAACGTTCGCGCGCAAGATTCCGCTCGCGATGTCCTCGGCGAGCGCGTGCATTTATCCGCAAATTTCCGCCGCGGCTTACATTCTTAGGAGGGTAATGATGTCTGACAACCGCAGAAGCAAAACCGTCACGCAGGGGGTGCAGCGCTCGCCCAACCGCGCCCTGTTGCGCGCGGTGGGCTTTGGTGATAAGGATTTCGACAAACCTATCGTCGGCGTGGCGAATGCGCACAGTACCATCACGCCCTGCAATATCGGCATCGGCGCGCTGGCCGCGCGCGCGGAAGCCGCGCTCAAGGCGGCTGGTGCGATGCCGCAAACATTTGGCACCATCACCATTTCCGACGGCATTTCCATGGGCACCGAGGGCATGAAATATTCGCTGGTGTCGCGGGAGGTGATTGCCGACTCCATTGAAACGGTGTGCCAAGGTCAGAGCATGGACGGCGTGCTCGCCCTCGGCGGCTGCGACAAAAACATGCCGGGTGCGATGATCGCCATCGCCCGCATGAACATTCCGGCGATCTTCGTTTATGGCGGCACCATCAAACCGGGCCACTACAACGGCCGCGATCTTACCATCATGAGTGCCTTCGAGGCGGTGGGGCAGTACACCGTGCATAAAATTGACGAACCAGAGCTGCTGGAGATCGAGCGCCATGCCTGCCCTGGCGCGGGCTCCTGCGGCGGCATGTATACCGCCAACACCATGTCTTCCATCTTCGAGGCCATGGGCATGAGTCTGCCGTATTCCTCCACCATGGCAGCGGAGGATGAGGAAAAGGCCGAGAGCGCGGCGCAGTCCGCGGAAGTTTTGGTAAACGCGATCAAAAAACAGATCCTGCCGCGCCGGATATTGACGCGCCAGGCGTTTGAAAACGCCATTGCGGTGGCCATGGCGGTGGGCGGCTCCACCAACGCGGTGTTGCATCTGCTCGCCATCGCGCACGCTGCGCAGGTGCCGCTCACGATTGATGATTTCGAGACCATGCGCGCGCGTGTGCCGGTACTGTGCGATTTGAAGCCGTCGGGCCGTTATGTCGCCACCGATCTGCATCGGGCGGGCGGCATCCCCCAGGTGATGAAGATATTGCTTGCGCACGGCGTGTTGCACGGTGATGCGCTGACCATTACCGGTCAGACCGTCGCGGAAGTTTTGCAGGATGTGCCAGCAGAGCCGCGTAAGGATCAAGAAGTGATCCGCCCGTGGAACAATCCTATTTATGCCCAAGGACACCTCGCCATCCTGAAGGGCAATCTCGCGCCCGAAGGCGCGGTGGCGAAAACCACCGGCTTCATGGTGCACAAGATCACCGGCCCGGCGCGCGTATTTGAGTCCGAGGGGTCTTGCATGGAAGCGATCCTGGCGCAGAAAATCAAGCCCGGCGATATCGTGGTCATCCGCTACGAAGGTCCCAAGGGCGGGCCCGGC
>JAJYPA010000399.1 GCA_021795795.1 Pseudomonadota bacterium
ATCCTTGGGCGGTCCTACCGCCGTGGCGAGACTGATCGGCATCACAAAAGGTGCGGTCTCGCAGTGGAAGGCTATCCCAGTCGATAAGGCCATCCTTATAGAGCGCGCCACCCACGGGTCAATTACCCGGCAGGAGCTTCGCCCAGATATCTTTCTTCCACACGTCTCAGACGGTGACCCCTCGTGAGCCTACTTTCCAGGTTGCAAGACGAAAAGGCACGCAAGGCCGCGCAGAAAATCTTACAGAAAATGCAAGTTCCTGGATGCCAAACTGCGTTGGCCAAGGCCCTTGGCGTATCCGAGGCGACCGTATCCCGAGCGAAGAACCAATGCCTGGAGAACGGCATTGCGCTGGTTTACTCCTCCAAACACAAGATCGTCCACGAAGACGCCGTGTGCATCAACCGCCACGCGCTGGATTTCATGCGGGCCATCACCGTCCTGGTGCTGAGCAGCGACGAGATGTGGACCATCATTCGCGAGGATCTGGAGTAATGCCGACCATGCACGGCTCCACCTTGACACCCTCCGCCGCCTGGGGCTACGCTCGTCCTGTCACTGGGGTTCCAGTGATCGGGTTTGAGAGCCCGAATCCTACAGGCGGACAGCCGCCATTCCCTTACGGGAGTCGGCATTTTTTACGTCCGTGGTCCGGCGTTGCTCCTATGGGCGGGCCGGACGGGGAGCCGCAAGGCTCGCCGGTGCCTGTAGGCCGGTCTCTCAACCCGTTCGGTTCCGCCCACCCTTGTGAGAGGGGGTTGGCGGTTGCAAAACCGTTCTACAGGAGTTTGACCATGGACACCTTTAACCCTGGCGCGTCTGCGCCCATGCAGGCTACTCAGCCCGCTGTCTTTCAATTCCACTCCACCACAGTTCGTACCGTCGATCGTGATGGCCAAATCTGGTTTGTCGCTGATGACGTAGCCAAAGCTCTTGGCTATCGAGAGTCTCGTGATATGACCCGTGTTCTCGATGAGGACGAAGCTGCCCCGCATACTATGCGGATCAGGTCCGAGAACGGCACCCTCCAAACCCGCGAAGTCACCATCCTCTCCGAATCTGGCCTCTATCACGCCCTCCTCAAATCTCGCGAGCCAGAGGCCCGCCATTTCAGGCGATGGGTGACGCAAGAAGTCTTGCCCGCCATTCGTCGTAATAGCACTTCTTCAGTCGCGGACGCGCAGATCCCCGATGCATTACAGAAAACCCGGTATCTGCTCACGGTCTATGCGGATGGCCGCTCCCAGATCACGCCACTTCCACAGGATGCGGCCGTGCTGTCAGCCAAGAACAAAGCCAGCATGTCCACCCTGATGCGCGAATTCATACCCGGCGAGATGTTGCCGGACCTGATGCACATCGGACTCGACCGCCTAGCCAGGATGGTGGCTCGAGGCAGAAATGTCCCCGTCTGCGCCACACCCGTCGATAAGGAAGTCGAGCCATGAGCGCCATGGATTCCGTTGTTTCTGTCCCTGGCGATGTGCAGGACTTGCCAGTTACATCCCATAAACCATCGACTTCTATGCCAGGAAACGGAGGCATCCGGATTGCGTTCCCCTTCGCGCAATCATTCCTGGCACCCTACATCCGAAGGGTTGAGGGGGTAGATTTATGCCGGTTCGTTTGATCAGGGACGGCATTTTAACCAGCGAACCAGTATGTTCGCTATCTTGGCCATCGGAGGTTCTGTACCGGCGGCTTATGTCTGTTGTAGATGATTATGGCAGATTTCATGCCAATTCAAGGTTGATTCGTGCGGCTTGTTACCCGCTGCAGATCGATAAAGTTTCCGACGCGGACATTGGGAAGTGGCTCACCGAGTGTGTGACAGCGGCCCTTGTAAGTGTGTACCCGGCATCGGACGGGAAGCGTTACTTGCAGATCGAGAAGTTCGGGCAACAGATTCGTTCGAAAAGCAAGTTCCCGGAGCCAGACGGGGACGTTCCGCTAACATCTGTTAGCAATTGCGAACAACAGAAAACAGTTGATTCCAATTGTGTGCAGATGGAAGCAGATGTTGTCGATGTCGGGCAGCATCAAAACTCGCCCGATGACAGTTGCAAGCATGTGGAAACAGGTGCCTCACATTGTGATCAGCACGTCGGGCCAGTTAAGAACGACTCTAAATTAGATTGCACTAACATTCAGGCCAAGAACGACTCTAAATTAGGGTTATCTGATATGGCGGAAAATCATGGTGTTATCACTTGCAACGCATCTGATAACAATTGCAAACAATTGTCGGCAACTGCTCACTTAGGCGTATGCGTATTCGGAGTCGAAGACGAAGGCGGAGACGGATGCGATATGCGTGCGCAGGCCCACGCGCACCCGCCCGCGCGCGAGGACGGTGACGCCCCGCCTGACGGCGGCGCGGATCGTGTGGTTTCAGCCGCTCGTTTCGCGGAATTCTACGCCGTGTACCCGAAAAAGGCGGCCAGGGCGGAAGCCCTCAAGGCCTGGAAAGCCAAAAAACTGGACCGTCTGGCGGATACGATCATCGCCGACGTGAAGCGCCGCCAGGTTGAACACCGTGCCTGGCTGGAGGGGTTTACTCCCAATCCGGCGTCCTACCTCCGGGGGGAACGCTGGACCGACGAGATCGAGCCTGTCCGCAAAGCGCCGGCTGCGGCGGTGGCCTTGTCGGACGATCTCTCGCAGACCTTGCACAGTTTGCCGAGCCTGCAGGGGCTGGAGCACCTGTCGAAGCATGGCAGGGAAACCGCTCTGGCCGCTCAGGAATGGATCCGGATGCGCAGATCTCGCGAAGGGGGTGACTCGTGATCGACCAGGACCTTGAAGGATTTTCCCAAATCATGACCGGCCTGGGGGAAATCTACCGGCTCTCGATTTCGGTTTCGATGATCGAGATTTACTTCCGCGCTTTGCGCCGCTACGAACTGGCGGCGGTGGATGACGCCATTCAGCGCCATTTGCTCAACCCGGACAACGGCCAGTTCATGCCAAAACCTGCGGACATCGCGCGAATGCTGGACGGCGGCAGCAAAGACACGGCAGCGCTGGCCTGGAGCCGTTTTGACCAAGCCCTGCGTCACATCGGCACGTATCGGGATATTCGCTTCGACGACCCGATCATCATGCGGGTCGTGCAGGACATGGGCGGCTGGATCGCTTTCGGCGAGAAATCCGAGGACGAATGGCCCTTCGTCGCCAACGATTTCAAGGCGCGATACGCCGGTTACCGGTCCCGGTCAGCGCCATTCGACTATCCGGCGCTATTGCGCGGGCGGGTGAACGGCGAAAACGGATCCCAGGGATTCACGCTGGAGCCCCCCGTGGATTTTGGCGATCCGGACCGGTGCCGGCTGGTCGAGCAGCGCGGGTCCGATTCGGCGCAAGACGGGGATATCCGCCGCGCGCTGGACGGGGCAGCGGCTCGATTGGGAATCGCCGGTCTGTCCACCCCCACTGCCGGGAGCAGCCCTGCCGTGGTGCAGTCCCCTGCCGACAATGCGCAACCTCCGTTGCTCCGGGTGACTGTCAACCCGGAGCCGGTCCATGCGGAGTGACGCCATGTTTCTCGACCGTTGGGCGCCGGACGGGGCGTTTTCGAGCGACGAAATGGAACGGCTTTGGGACGAGGCCTGCGCCTTGCCTGGAGACCGTTTCGAAAACTGGTATCGGCTGAAACCACCGGTCGGTGGGCAACATCGAGCCGCCCAAAAACAGAAACAACCCGCACAGGAGTTCGCAAGATGAGCAAAACAAGCACAAGCCGCAAGCCAGTATATCGCATCTACGGGATCACCGCCGACGGGAACGAAACCCTGCGCGGCCGGTTTTCCACCTTGCCACGGGCCAACAAGGCGCTGGACGACCTGGATTTCGCCCTGTTCACGCAGCGGGACGCCGGAGTTGGAGGCGCGTTCATCGCCTATCAGATTCGCGGACCTGAAGGATTGGGGGTCTGAGGTGTCAATCAGAAACCGTCAGCAAGGCCTCAAATCTCGCGCAGGATCGACGATCTCAAGGCGAGTGCTACCTATGTACCACTTCGGTCTCGAAAACGCGCTGTGGGGCATTTATGGCGGTTTTTGACGCCGAGCGGCCAGCGGTGCTGGATCCCGACTGGAGAAACCGTTGGCCAGGCCAGGCGAAACGCTTGCTGAAAGGCGCGCTGTGGCCGCTGGTTGGCGCGCTGGCGATCTTCCTCGCGCTGAACGTCCTGTTGCCGCAGCCGATGTTGTTGATCGTCCCGGTGGACCTGTTTGCCGCCGGATTCGTGCTGTCCATGTTACGCGCGGCAGACGGAAAGGTCGATCCGGGTGAGCGGCGGTCAGTGCTCGTTCGCGGTTTGCGGTTGATGGGAGAGGCTTTGCCGGAATTGGCCAGATTCACATTGGAAATCTTTGTGTTCGTGGTGGCGGTGCAGGTGTTTTTGATGGGGGTGGCCGCCCTGTTTTCATCGCCCGGTATCGCCAGTGTTTCGGTTCGGCAGATTCCGGTTCATGGCTGGATGCAGACCGGATTCAGGACGGATATTTTGGGTGTGATCCTGCTGGGGACCCCCGGAATAATTCCGGCGCTTTATCTGGCTATGCGGAATGGCGTTGGAACATGGCAGGCGTTGGTGGCGGCTTTTCGCGGCACCATGGCAAACCCGAATGCATTGCGTATTTTTGTTTCTGCATTGCCGGTTTCCATTTTGATTGCCGTGCTGTTCTTCTCTGTTGGTGGAGGCTGGATGGCGAGCATTTTTGCCCAGGCTTTTATTGGAGTGGCATGGATGTTCTTGCTGCTATATGGGTATGTTTTTTCCAGGGAGATTTTTCGATGATTAGCCGTTTACTCGCTATAGTTCGAAGTAATGTTATTGCGACGTTGCCCGTCATCGGATTGGGGTTTACCGTGCTAGCAGGCGCCCATGGCTCAGAATTTCTACCTCCGGCTCACTCCGCCGCTACTGTGCCGGTCGCCGATCCATTGCGGAACGCCGTGTGTCCGGTCACCGCGCGCGACAAAAACACCTTCACCCGTTGGGCGCGTCATCGCCGCCAACGCAAAAGTCGCGTGCGCCGATTGGCCGGGCCTTACGCCGGCATGGTGTTGCGAGCCGCCAGGCGGGCGCATGTGCCAGCGCGATTGGTGGCGGCGGTGGTGCGGGTGGAAAACGGCGGCGACTTCCACGGGTCGGCTACGCGGGTTTCTTCCGCCGGCGCCATCGGCATCATGCAACTGGAACCAGCCACAGCTTGGGATACCTTGCGGGTCAATCCCTGGAACCCGCGCCAGAACATTGAGGGGGGTGCCCGATTCCTGGCCATGTTGCTGCGGGAGTTCGGCGGTAACGTGCGGCTGGCGTTGATGGCTTACAACGCCGGTCCAACCTGGATCGCGCAGGGCGGGCGACCGGAACAGGCGGTGGCCTATGCCAAGGAGGTCCTGGCTTATGCCTACGCCTGATCTCTTTCCGGAAACCAAAAGTAGCGAAGCGCTCGAAGAGTATGCCCAGGTCTTCGCCCTGTATCGCAATCGCTATCCAAGGCTGACGTCGCCACAGGACTGGCGGGAAAACGGCAAGCTGGATTCCTGGGCGCATGAGATGGTTGCCGCCGTGCTTTTACCCGGGTGGCTTGCGGCGGGCGGATCCGAGAAGGCGTTCGCGGCGTTGCGAAAGGATTTCGTGGACGACGCGGAGCGGAATGGATGGCCGGAAAGTCCGCATTGGCCGAGTACAAACGTGCTCGCCGACAACAAGCCTGAGTTTGCGGCAAAAACCGTTTGCAAAGATCCAGAAAGATAGTATATTTTATATTCATCATTCCTGACCTTTCAGGGGGGTCATTTATGTCGCAGCGTGTACTGATCACCGGCGTCGGGTTGATTTTCGCGGCCAGTATGGACCGTCGGCCGCAACTGCTGGACCAATTTTGGCCGAGTGCCATCACCCAGGCGCACCCTCTGGCGTCCCTGCTGATCTGTCTGGGTACGGGCCTGGTGGTGTCCAGCCTTTTGTTTTCCGGCCTGAACGGTCTTTGGTGGACGCTTGGCGCCGTCATGCGGCGCTCTTTCTCTGACACAGGGCGGGCTTCCTTTTCAGGGCCGTCATCTGATTCGAGCAGAGGCGCCGATGGGTCAACCGTCCCGCCCGTAAAAAATATTTAGTGGGAATTTTGGATCAGGCGCGTTTCGGGATTTTCCTTTTTCGTGGCCCAACTAGCTGAACGACACGCGCCTGATCCAAGGTGCCCAAATGGACAAGAGGAGTTTACAGATGAGCAGTTCGATTTATACGTTTTCTGTCATAGATGGGGTCATTTGCATTGAGGATTGCGACGGCCCCAAATCTGTCACCAACGATATCGAGAATGTTCTGGACGATCTGGGGCGCTGCGGGATGGCGTTGGATGGTCCTGTCATCTATCGGGATTCGGAAGGGCTTTGGTCGGAGATTCGGCTTCAAAATGGGAAATTTCAGGCGTTCCATGGGCCGGAGTACGACACCAGAGAAGAGGCGATTGCGGCTATTGCCAAGGCGTTTGAGTTGTGACCAAGTTGCTGATCGTCGAATCTCCGACTAAGGCCCATCACATTCAGGCGATGTTGGGTTCCGGGTGGTCGGTCAAGGCCACGGTGGGGCATATTCGGGATTTGCCCATCAAGGGAGACGCGGCCTATGTCCGCCCGCCGGATTTCAAACTGAACTACGAAATCACCGAGCGCGCCGGCAAAACCGTTCCCGCATTACGGGCCGCCGCTCGCGACGCGGAATCCGTGTATATCGCCACCGACCCGGATCGCGAAGGCGAGGCCATCGCCTGGCATGTCTGTCAGGTGTTGGGCATTAAACCCGGAGCGGCAAAGCGCGTGACCTATCAGGAGGTCACCGAGCCCGCTATCCGCAAGGCGATTGCCGCGCCCCGCACGGTCAATATGCCTCTGGTGGCGGCCCAGGAAGCGCGCCGCGCGTTGGATCGCATCGTCGGCTGGGAGGTGTCCGGTCCATTGTCGAACGCCATAGGATCCAGGGCCTCCGCCGGGCGGGTACAGACGCCGGCGCTGAGCCTGGTGGTCGCCCGTGAACAGGCGATTCGCCAATTCAAACCAACGCCTTGGTTTCAGGTTCTTGCCCATGTCGCAGGGAAAGACGCGGCCCCGGACTGGCGGGCCGTCTGGGTGGATGGAACCCAGGAAGGGGAATATTTCCAGGACAAGGCGCACGCGAAAGCGCTGGCCGATGCCCTGCCGTCCATGGCGCTGAAAGTCACCAAAGCGGAAACCAAGCCGGTTCGCAAGCCGCCGGCGCCGCCGTTCACCACCAGCTCCATGCAAATGGACGGTGCCAGGGCGCTAAAAGCCCCGGTGGACGCCATCATGAAAGCGGCGCAATCCCTGTTTGAGCACGGTCACATCACCTATCACCGGACCGATAGCCCGAACCTCTCGGAAGAGGGGGAAGGCTTGCTGCGCGCCGCGCTGAAAAAGGAAAACCTGCCCCTGGTGGAGACCCCTCGCCGTTGGAAGTCCAAGGGTGGAGCGCAGGAGGCCCACGAGGCCATCCGTCCGACCAGGCCGATGGTGCGTCAGGCGGGGGAGAACGAGCTGGAGCAGGCTTTGTACGATCTGATCCGAAAGCGGGCGCTGG
>JAJYPA010000400.1 GCA_021795795.1 Pseudomonadota bacterium
AGAAGAAATGGGCGGCTTGGCGGGCGTCCACCATCAACAGAAAAGAAGACTGCATCGTAATGTCTCATAGCGGCCCTCACCAGGCACTCGGAGCACCCAGCAAAACCAGGCCATCCGCCCCGGCCCGCCTGGCGCTCACGAGACACAATGATACAAATTGTCTTGTTTTGTGGTGCCTCATGGATCTGGTCTGATGCTATTACCCGTTGCCAATCCTGAGGCTATGGCAACAGCTCGACGCAAGGCTCCAACCATTGTGTTGTGGTCTGCCATGAAACGCTGCGGAAACGAGTGTTTTCGCGCGTTCATGCACGAACGACTCTGCATGGTGACTAAATGGTAGGCTCCAGCCGCCCCGGTCAGCCACGCACCGCCACGCCCTTATTGGGCGCAGACGGCACACCAACTTCCCGAGTTGCTGCACAGCAGCCATACAACACAGCTCGTACCTACTCTCCCAGCTCGCGCGTTCGTTTCGGCCGTTGTAGTTCTCCGCATTACCTGCCCATGACTACCCACCCATCGCATCAATCTGCTAGCTCGCATGGTTCACGATCATGGGAATCATTCATATTTTTTAGTTGTCCTTACGCCTAACTATTGCCACCTTATTTCCGCCAACCGAAACAATGCTTGCATTGTGTTCCTCCCTCAGAATTCGACGCACCTCAGTTTTCGTATGGCTATTCTCACGCCGATAGGACGCAAGATATTTCATGTCTGCAGCATCTTGATATGAAACGTCTTTTGTTAAAAGGTCTCTCCTGATAGAACTTGCTATTGCGCTGCGATGCACCTCTAGCTGGTCGTCTGTCAACTCTTTCCTAGCCATGTCGGTTTCCTGTTTTGAAAAAGGTGGATAATTTTTTATTTTTTGGTGGCAAATGTCAAGAAGTTTGATATCTTCTGAGAGTCGCCGTGCTTAGCAAGCCTTTTCACGCGCCCATGCGCGAACGGCCTTGCGCTGGCGACCAGATGCTGGCCCTAGCCATCCCAGTCAGCGGCGCAGCACGCGCCTGTACGCCCATTTTGGGCGGTCGTTTCGGCGGCCGCAGTTCGCTGCGTTGCCTAACAGGGACTACTCGCCCCCACTTCGCTCTTCAGGCTCGTAGCGCATACACCAGTATGGTGTAATATGGTGCATATTATGTGGGCGGATGACCATGGCGAACAAAACGAAGCGAGCGGTGAGTCCAAAGATAGAAACCCAGACCTTGCGTGCTTCGGTGAGCTTCCCGCGCGATTTGTACGACACCCTCGAACGCATAGCCAGGGACCGTAAGGTGTCCTTGGCCTGGGTCGTGCGCGACGCGGCGGAAAAATACGTGGGCGACCAGTGGCCGCTGTTCGACGACAGAGGGAAGGGCGCATGAATGGACACGCTCGACCCACAGCAACGCTCGGCGCGGATGGCGCTCGTCCGCAGCAAAAACACAAAGCCGGAACTGGTCGTGCGCCGATTGGTGCATGCGCTCGGCTACCGCTACCGGTTACATCGATGCGACTTGCCAGGGACACCCGATCTGGTGTTTGCTGCCCGCAGCAAGGTGATCTTCGTTCATGGCTGCTTCTGGCACCGGCACGTCGGCTGCGCGCTTGCTAGGCTGCCGAAGTCACGCGTCGACTTTTGGGTGCCGAAACTTGAAGGCAACGCCGAACGCGACAAGCGCAACATGCGTGCGCTTCGGCGCTTGGGGTGGGGCGTGATGACGATTTGGGAATGCCAGTTGCGCGACACGCCGCAGCTGGAAAGCAGGATCAGGAGGTTCTTGGATGCGTAGCGTTGAACTGTTTGCCGGAGCTGGTGGTCTGGCAATGGGCATGGGACGGGCTGGCTTCAATCACGCCGCAGTTATCGAGTGGAACCACGATTCCTGCGAGACGTTTCGCTTCAATCAACAGAACCACGCCCACGACGTGGAGCAGTGGCCGCTGTTCGAGGGCGATGCCCGCGCATTCGACTACGGCACCATTGGCGGTGACGTGATGGTGGTTTCGGGCGGCCCCCCGTGCCAACCGTTTTCGCTCGGCGGCAAACACCGCGGCCACATGGACGAACGTGACATGTTCCCGCAGGCGGTGAGGGCGGTCCGCGAGCTTCAACCCAAGGCTTTCATCTTTGAGAACGTGAAGGGCCTGCTTCGACAAACCTTCGCGTCGTACTTTGAGTACATCTATCTGCAGCTCTCACATCCTGAACTCATGCGCAAGAAGGGTGAGACATGGGAACGCCACTGCGGGCGGCTGGAACGGCACCACACCAGCAACAAGGGCGCGGCCAGCTACAATGTGGTCTATCGGCTTCTGAACGCCGCAGACCATGGCGTGCCGCAACGGCGCGAACGTGTATTCCTGGTTGGCTTCCGCTCTGATTTGGGCGTCGAGTGGGCATTCCCAGAAGCGACGTACTCCGAGGAAGCCTTGCTTCGCGACATGTGGGTGACCGGCGACTACTGGGAGCGCCACCGGGTGGCGAAACGGAATCGCCCAA
Organism: Pseudomonadota bacterium; assembly: GCA_021795795.1. Next base: position 2,492 of record JAJYPA010000400.1, read on the forward strand.
CGATTCCGCTCAAGCTGGCGCTACGGATTGCGCGGCTGCGCGACGATGATATATTCACCGGATTACCTTGGAGAACCGTCCGCGACGCGATAGCGGACTTGCCAGACCCCGAAAAGCACCCCCGAAACGGGATTGCCAATCACGTTTTCAACGCGGGCGCGCGCAGCTATCCTGGTCATACCGGCAGCCCACTGGACGAACCAGCCAAGACATTGAAGGCCGGCGACCACGGCGTGCCAGGAGGCGAAAATATGCTGCTACGGCCTAACGGTTCGATGCGCTACTTCACTGCGCGCGAAGCCGCGCGGCTTCAAACGTTTCCAGATGACTACATTTTTTGCGGGTCATGGACGGAAACAATGCGCCAACTTGGCAACGCCGTGCCGGTGCGCCTGGCTGAAGTAATCGCGGGTTCGGTGGCTGCCAGCTTGCGCGCGAAAACAGAGAACCTGATGGGACTGGACTGCAATGCGGCATAACGATCGTGAAATCAATTCGGTCAACGATCTATTGACGTCGCTACGCGAGCTTTCGGCGCAGCGCGAAGTCGTGTGGTTCCGTGGCCACGCAAACAAAGATTGGCAGTTGACTCCGTCCTTGGCGCGCAACGTAAACCATCTTCCCAAGGAAAGAGAACTCATCAAACGGTTTATACAGCTCGCCGTGCCGCACTTGACAGAAGATACCCCACGCAATGACTGGGAGTGGATATTCTTGATGCAGCACCACCGAGTCCCCACACGCTTGCTTGATTGGACTGAATCACCGCTGGCCGCCCTGTGGTTTGCGGTCAATTCGAGCACGGCAGCGGACAACACCAGAGACGGCGCGTTCTGGTGCCTGGCGCCACTGTCCCTCAACAGACAAGCGGGCTTCCGCGCACCGTTTGACAACGAACTACCAGGCTTTGGTAAAGACAATGTGCTGGATGGTTGGTTGCCTGATCGGCAAACCACTGGCTTGGCGCTGAACCCCGTGGCGGCGACCGGTCCGCGGACATCGCGGCGCATGGCAGCGCAGCTGGGTAACTTCACCATATCCGACCGCGGCTCTAGTGCGATTGAATTGGTTGGTACAAGAGATCATGTTTGGCGGTTCATAATTCCGGCAAGCTCCAAGGCGAGTATCGCCGAGGAACTCAAGCTGCTGCGCTTCACAGAATTGACACTCTTCCCCGACTTAGATCGCGTTGCCACATCGACAAAGGAGCTGTTGGTATGAGGCCATTTCGGATCACACGCATCAGCGAGCCAGATAATAGCGCTTGGCGTCTTTATCGAACGCGCGAGACGATTCAAGCCGACCCTGAGTATCAGCGTTTAAGCGATATTTGGACTGAGGAAAAGAAGCAACTGCTCATCGACACAATCCTGAATGGCTTCGATGTGCCAAAGCTGTATTTCCACAAGTTCCCCACTCCGGTCACTGTAGCGGACAAGGAATACGAATACGCGATCATCGACGGAAAGCAGCGACTTGAAGCGATATGGGAGTTCATCGACGGAAAGTTCCCGCTGTCTACGGACTTCGAGTGCCTATGGGACACGACGTTGGCCGCTGCGGGAATGACGTACTCGGAGTTAGGGAAAAATTATCCAGACTTGCGCAACGCAATCGATAGTTACGGGCTTACCGTAGTTTGTATCGAAACAAACGATCTGGAGATCATCGAGGACATGTTTTCTCGTCTCAACGAGGCGGTGCCGCTCAGCGCGGCGGAGAAACGCAACGCCAAGGGCGGACCGGTGCCTGGCGCTATCAAGACACTGACGGCAAGCCGGCTCTTCCAAAGCAAGATTCCGTTTGGCAACAGCCGGTACCGTCACTTCGACCTGGCTGCCAAGTTCTTAATGTCCACGGAAATGAACAAGGTCATCGACACCAAGAAGCGAACTCTGGATAAGTACGTCATCAACTGGGCTGCGAAAGCCCCGCGCGATCAGGCCTTACCCTGCTATGGCACTGCTGTGTCGATCACTGAAGACATGGCCAATGTATTCACGGATCGGGATAGGCTGTTGCGTCAAGTGGGCGTAGTGACCTTGTATTTTCACTTGTTCCGCTTAGCGCGCGCACAAGGCTGGACCGCTGAAATCGAGCGACGCAAGTTGGATGCCTTCGAGGACGAGAGGGCGCGGAACCGGGCATTAGTCGAGGCCGGCGAAAGTGGAAATGCCGAGCTGATCGAATTTGATCGCTACGCACAATCGTCAAACGATGCATATGCAGTGAAGATCCGGCTGCGTACACTGCTCAATGCAGTTTTCAACCGCAATGTGACAATCGAAGAGCTGTAGATGACGCCACATACGGACAACGTGACAACGGCCTATCTGGTGGCGGCGAATCGTGGCAAGGATAATAAGTGGCACGAACAACAAGCTGAGGAGCATCCTTGAGCCACGAACAACAAGAACACTGGCCCGTAGGCGCATACACGGACCCCATTCCTATGGTTGATCGGTGATGGAGGGGTTCGCCGAATTCGAGTTCGACCTTCCCCGCGCCCTCAAGGCTGAGCTGATCGGCCTTCTTGATGGGATGGAAACTGGTCTCCTTGACACGACCATCACCGCACACGTGCCGGAAGCGCAGGGGGTCTATCAACTGTTCTACGACGATGCCTTGGTCTATGTCGGCAAGACTGACGCCGAAGCAGGACTGTGCAAGCGCCTGACACGTCACGCGCGAAAAATCCTGCACCGCCCGACGCTCACGGGAGCCGTGCGCTTCAAAGCGGTTCGCATCATGGTGTTCACCGCCATGGACCTAGAAACCCAGCTCATCAAGCACTACCGCGAGGCGCATGACGGTGCGGCCGCCTGGAACGGCAGCGGCTTCGGATCAAATGATCCAGGACGGGAGCGCGAGACAACCAACAAGAGCCCCGAGGGTTTCGACGCGCAGCACCCTATCAACATCGATCTTGCGGGCGAACTGTTAGAGCCCGGCACCATGTCCGTGGCCGCAGCGCTGTCAACGCTCAAAGCGGCGCTGCCCTACACGCTGCGCTACGAGACCTTGAGGAACGCACAGGGCCGGGCACGGCGGGGACAACCTCATGCGGATTTAACGGCAACCAACGTCACCATTCTGGCTGGCCCGCAGACAGTGCGCGGGCTCATGCAAACGATCAGGGGAACCTTAGGGCCGGCTTGGCAGGCAACCGCCTTCGTAAGCCATGTAATCCTGTATAAGGAAGCGCGCACGTATCAGTACGGCGAGGTGCTTTAGGCCTCTGATGTCCAGTGGAACGGAAAACCTGTTAAGTGGTTATACGCCAGAATCCTCGCAATTTATCCGGACCATATGTGGGGGTGTAAGCCCAAACCCACAGAAAGTTCCGCCTTTATCGTCTTAAGGCGTTTTTTACCGCAAGATGAGTACGCGGTGTATATGTGTTTACATCTATTTGGGTATGATCGGATTGGACATGACCCGAATGATGCCATCAACATAGGAAAAACGAACGTTTTCTGAACACTTGGTATCTGGACACTTCTGGGGCCGTTTCCGGCCCAGATTCTGTCCAGTAACCCATCCAGCTTTCAGCGTCCGGTAAACCTCTTCATAACCCCAGATCACTGCGCGACCCAAACCGGACGAAAAGCGGCGCCGCGAGGGTGTCCACTAAAATGCGCCTTGTATATCCCCACCCCGGCAGGGTTGTTGGCGTAGCCCGCCCGCCGCAAGGCTTCCAAGCAAAACGAAAAACCGGCTGGCCGCTCACGGCCAGCCCCCCGCCACCGCGCTCACGCGGCAAGGTCCGACTCTCGGCCAGGATCGACCGCACCAGGCATCGAGGTCGGGCGAGAATCGGCCATATTTGCCCGCTGAGGGCATCTTGAGGAGTGGGGTGGTAGGGTGGGATCGCCGGGAGCACGCACGCTGCCCGCATCCGCCAACAGACAAGAACAGGAACCACACCCATGGTTAGACCAGGGCCAGTGAGCGTCAACCTACCCCATAGAACAACGGTTCTTCTATAGGCTTTAAGTTACACATTCCGGATATTTACGATGGGGGTATTTCTGATTATTTTTTCCCAAACGGGGACTTCCCAAGGAAATATCATTTGCACCGATCAGGTCCACCACTTCGGTGCCGAAGGTATAGACTCTTGCACAAACTGCACAAAAAGCGCGGAGTGCGGGTGCGCTTTATCTTGCATTATACAAAACAGGTATCTTTCTGCAAGAACTCTCCTGGGTTGCACTCTCCATTCATCAGAAGTGTTTACACCGATACGCGGGGAGTTATTCCATTCTAAACCATCTTTGGCGGATAAATAAAGTACGAAACAATTTGCGGTGTTTTTCATCCGTTGTGGGTGGCAAGGGATTTTCCTATTCGGAACTGTGAGGGGCTTTTCCCAGGTCGAAAAACGCGCCCAGGCGCGGGCTATGCGCGATGGCGGGTCATCCTTCCGCCAGATCGCGGCCGAGATCGGCGTCCATCACCGCACGATCCAGAAGTGGTGTGAGGGTGGCGACTAAAATGCGCCTTGTATAGCCCCCCGGAGGGTAGGGCGTAGCCCGCCTGCTGCAAGGCTTCCAAGCAAAACGAAAAACCGGCTGGCCGCTCACGGCCAGGCCCCGCAGCCGCGCTCACGCGGCAAGGTCCGACTCTCGGCCAGGATCGGCCGCACCAGGCGTCGAGATCGAGGCCACCGGCATCGAGGTCGGGCGGAAACCGGCCATATTTGCCCTCAGAGCGATTTTCTCGATCGGGGTAGGGTCCACAGCAGGGATGCGGTTATTTCTCGCCTCTCCCGGCCCCGGAAGGTTTCCGCGGTTGCCATTCCGAGATCACCCGTTGCAACGCCTCGACCTGCCCGCGCAACTCGGCGGCGGTTTCTCGGGCTTCTGTGGTCTCCTGTCGCCGTCGCTCGATCTCCTGCCGCTGCTCCTCGATGGCCCTGGTCAGTTCAGCGAGTTTAGCCTCCATGGCTTGGATTTCGATCCTAGCCTGATCCAGCTCTGACGCCAGGCTATCGGCCAGCTCTGCGGCTTCGGCGCGTTCCTGTTCCAACTCCTGCCGCGCCGCCTCCAGGGCGGCTCGTTCCGCCTGGAGTTTTTCGTGGGCCAGGGCGGAGGCCTGCGCCCACAGGG
>JAJYPA010000401.1 GCA_021795795.1 Pseudomonadota bacterium
CGTGAACGCGGCGGTTCGAGCCGGTGCCGATGCGTGCGAGCGCGTAGGTGACGGTCTGGTTGCGGCGCACATCATCGCCCGCGTCCACAGCGAAGTTGAGAGCGTACTGTCTGCCGAAGGCAATGCCATCAACTGCTCCATGATGAATTAAGCCATTCTCTAAGAATGACTGATAGCCGTTCTAGGAGTGGTGGCAGGACATTTTGATACCGGGTTGACTGAATAAATCAGCGCTTCCCTAAGCGATATGTCCTGAATGATGTGTACGTACTGTCCGTATCACGAGGCGCCGAGGAGCACAATTATGCAGGAACATGATAATCCGATCCCCGATTGGACCAGGCAAGATCTGCCACCGATGTTGAGTCGACGATTCGAATTCGAAAGCTATTCTGCGACGCGCGCTTTTTTGGATAACGTCGCGAAAATTGCCGAATCGGTAAAGCATTATCCGAATCTGAGCTTTGGCAAGACCTATGTCAGCGTCACATTGGACGAGGGCGGTAGCAAAATAGGCTCCGAATCGGTGGCGTTGGCTCAGAAGATCGACGCACTCCTCTTGGATGAAGGCAAGTAGTCTCATGAGCAGCTTGCGCCTTGCCATTGTGAACCAGAAAGGCGGGACGGGGAAAACGACCTTATCCATCAATCTGGGCGCCGGATTCAGCCAACGTGGCACCACCGTGTTGCTGGATGCTGATCCACAAGAATCAGCCGGTCACTGGGCAAAAGTCAGCGGCAACGACGGCGACCTGCCACACATCGAAGGCGTTGTAGCGGGCGAGGTGCGTGAACGCATCCAGCATCTATCTGATGCACACCGGTATGTGCTCATCGACTGTCCACCGCATCTGGATTCGGACATTCTGCGTCGTGTGTTGTCTTTCGTGGATATGGTCCTGATTCCAATACAACCTTCCCCTCTGGATGTATGGGCAAGTATCGGCATGGCGGGCGCCGTGCAGGAAGCGCGAGTCAGCAATCCTGATCTGCGCGCGTACATGGTCCTCAATCAACAGGATCATCGCAACGCACTTTCGCGATCCATGCATGAGGCACTGGCTGATTTTGAAATCCCGGTGCTCAGAAATGGCCTGGCGCGCCGCGCCGCTTTTAGAAGTGCTGCACTGGAAGGTTGCAGTGTTTATCGACTGGGCAAACGCGGTTCCAGTGCCGTGAATGACATAGAAGCAATTATTGAAGAGGTTTTAGACTTATGACGACAGTAAGCAACAAGCTGACAGCCGGACTCGACAAGGTGCGTGAAATTAAACCAACCGAGGCTCCGGCAATTGAAAATAGCACTCAGCCAAAATCCCCGGCACGTCGCAAACCGGAACCTCCTAAATCGAGTGGGGCCCAGACTGCGGATGTCGAACAGAAACAGACTATCCCAGCCGCTCGTGTTTGGCCTGATTGATTGGTTTAGTGTGCCAACAATCGCAATGCATTGGTTTATCAATGGTTATAAAAAAATCTCTGCCATGAGGTAAAAGGGCGGGGATTTTTGAGGCAGCACGAAACTGTGCCGCCTTCAATGTTCGATTGGAAATTCCTTGCCCATTACATTTGACCGCGGTTCCCAAATGCTTGCGATATATCAGGGTGTATTCAGATGCCAGAAACTGCCCCAGCTTGCCAACCACGACATTTCCCCGTGGTCGACAAAAGTTCCTCGGTATCGTGCTCCCCTGAGCTTGGTACACACCCGTAAGGGAAGCGCTGATTTAGTCAGTGCTTCCCGCTTGGGGCAGGATGCCCCAACACGAACAAAGACGTCAGTCTTTGATTCGTGAGAGCCATCGCGGGCGTGTACCGCGATGAGCGAGCTGATTTATTCCAAGGATGGAATAAATCAGTATTTACTTAGAGGATTCCTTCAGATGACACAGGAACTTGCCACGCTTTCCAGGAAACTCCTGAGACATGCTTCGTTGCGGCAAATAGAGGTTTTCGAATCGGTAGCGCGACTCGAAAGTTTTACCCGTGCCGCGGCGGAATTGAACCTGACCCAACCGAGTGTATCTGCACAGGTTAAAAGCCTGTCGGAGGTTATAGGGCTAGATTTGTATGAACAAATCGGCCGGCGCATTTATCTGACCGAGGCGGGTCAAATCGTGTTACGTGGCTGCCGCGAGGCAATGGATGCGCTGGCCAATATCGAAATGTCTCTGAATGACTTGAAAGGATTACGCAAGGGGAGGTTGCGGCTTTCGGTCATTACCACCGCCAAATATTTCGCGCCGGTCGCCCTAGGTTATTTTGCGGAACAATATCCGGATATCGAATTGGAACTGATCATTTCTAACCGGGATACCCTGATGAGGCGGATCGAGGAAAATGCCTCCGATCTCTACATCATGGGGCAGGTGCCGCAAAGCCGGATTGATCTTGAGGTGATACCCTTCGCGCCAAACCCCTTGCTGGTGATCGCCCACCGCAGCCACCCACTCGCTAAGGTACGAAACATTCCGCTCAGTAGGATCGCAGAAGAGTCCTTCATCATGCGAGAACCCGGCTCCGGGATTCGGCACAAAACAGAAGAGCTGTTTGCGCGCCACGGGTTGTCGATCAAGACTCGCCTCGTGCTCGATGGCAATGAAGCGATCAAACATGCAGTGGTCGGGAAGTTGGGACTGGCTGTGGTCTCCGAGCACGCTCTGAATATTGAAGGCGTCGGTGGACCGCTTGTGAAACTCGATGTGCAAGGATTTCCGTTGGAAAGTTGCTGGAACATCGTGTACCCAAAAGGCAAGGCACTTTCCGTACTGGCGCGCAAATTCCTTTCCTTTTTGAAAACACACGGCGGCGATTATCTTAAAATTGGCTGAAAACCATTATTTGGATAATGAAAACGAGCTTGAAACCAGTCGGTTTGCCCGAAATTATGTCGGGCTAATTTTTTCTCAATGAAAGCGGAACGAAGTGCAATTCGAAGTATTCCATATCGGCGGATAAACGATAGATCTTTGAAGTCCGGCTGAAAAAACTCAATTTCCATTGATCGCAATCTTTGCTTGCATAGAGATTATCCTATGGAAAAAATCCGAATAACGTCACTTATTCTTGTTTTATTCTCAGTCGTATCGGGATAATTGCATTTATAAACAAGGAGCTGTATCAGTCAATTTGAAAATAAGTGGCTAACCAGTGTTAAGTTTGATCCATTTATAGATTTTGCCCTATGCCAGATTGGGTAAAATCGAATTATACATAGGGTGAATTGACGCTTATCTTCTCACACATAGGGCAAATGAAATAAGAGACGTGAGGATAAGACGATGACCGCCGAGCTGTTGGCTAATGCTACTGGGCTGATGTTACTGGCCATGCCGATAACAATGCTTGCTTTCTCACTTCCGATTGCCCGCACGGGTGTGGATGCCGCACTGATTTATCGCCGGCGCGTGGCATCAGCCACCTTGATCGCATTTGCACTCGCTCTGGTTTCTGTGCTGATGTACGCCTCCGGGTCGCGCAGTGATCTATTCATGCCGGCGATACCTTTGCCCCGCTTGGATAGAAGCATCGATCTTCATGTCTCCATTGTCGTCAATGGTCTGAGCTTGCTGTTGGCCACGCTGGTCAGTTTTGTATTAATGATCATTGCGCGATTCAGCATTCAGTATCTCGATGGTGATCCGCAGCAGGCCCGTTTTTTCCGTTTGCTAGGATTCACCGGCGGCTGGTTTCTGTTGGTGGTTATTGCCGGGAACATGGCATTGTTTACGATCGCGATCCTGATTACCGGATTTACTCTGCATCGGCTGCTGGGGTTTTACTCTGAGCGGCCCCGCGCCATCATGGTCACACACAAGAAATCGATTTTCAGCCGCACGGCTGATGCGCTGTTGATCATTGCCACGGTGCTTATCGGCCTGCAAGTTGGCAGTCTGGAATTCTCGGCGATTACCGCGTTTGTGCAAAGCCATGAGCAGTTGCCTCTCGAGTTGCACATTGCCGCTTGGTTGATTGTGCTGGCAGCCATTCTCAAGAGCGCGCAGTTTCCCTTTCATGGCTGGCTGATCCAGGTCATGGAAGCACCGACGCCCGTATCGGCACTGATGCATGCCGGCATCGTCTATAGCGGGGCGATCATCGTGCTTCGTACCAGCAACCTCTTGATCGCCGACGGCTATGCCCTCATTCTGTTGGCCGTCGTGGGCCTGACCACGCTGATCATCGCCTCGCTTGTCATGTTGACCCAGTCAGCCATCAAGTCGTCACTGGCATGGTCCACGGCTGCCCAGCTGGGCTTTATGTTGCTGGAACTCGGCCTTGGTCTGTTCGCTCTCGGGTTGCTGCACCTCGTGGGGCACTCGTTATACAAGGCACATGCATTTTTGTCTTCGGGGGGGATTGCCGATCAACTGCGCCAGCCCAAGATTTTCAAATATCGCCCTGTTTCCCTGGCAGCGTGGATGATCACCTTCCTGGGTAGCTTGTCGATCGTTCTAGCATTGGTCATCGGCATGGGATTGCGCTTGCAGGATGAACCCACGCTGCTGGCTTTGGTCGTCATCATCGCGTTGGCTACCGAGCAACTGGTGCTCAAGGTACTGAGTTATGGCACCGTCGGGGAGGTGGTTACGGCTATTGTCACTGCGACGGCCATGTCTGCAATCTACTTTGTCTTGCATGGGTTGTTCATGCACGGTTTCGCACAGGAATTTGCACCGCTGCCCACCAAGGTCTCAGACCTGAACTTGGTCCTGTACTGGAGCCTGATCGTGTTGACCATCGCCGGATTCGTCGCCGTGGCCTGGTTGCAGGGGCCGGGGCGAGAACGGATGGCGCGCAGCAGTCAGACGGCCTTGTTTATCCACTTGTATAACGGGTTATACGTCGATCGTTGGGTAGAGCGTTTGTCCTATCGTTTGTGGCCGGAAAAAGTAGGGCGCATGACCCGGATGCCGGATTCTGAATTATCTCGAAAGTCCCGTTGTACCAATGATGCCCAAGTCTGAGCCCAGCTCGTGAATTGCTAAGGAAACCATGATGAGTACCTCAACGCACATATCTTCACGTCAAAACCCGCAGGCTCTTTTGTCACTGATCGAGGAAACCTGTCGTAAAATCACGCCTGTCTGGCCACTGGATTCCTTTGTGGCCGTCAATCCCTATCTAGGACTGATCGATCGGCCCTTCACGGAGGTGGGAAACTATCTGGCCGAAACCACAGGCGAATACCTGTACATGGAACGAGCGTGGTTCGCCAAGAAAATCATCACGGGTGCGATCAAAGTTTCGGATCTGACCGAGGCCGCCAATCAGCTCAAGTGTGATATCGATGTCAACAGCATAAAGCAGGCGGCGCAGTGCGAACCGACCCCGAAAAAGCCGCTTCCACTGCTGGCCCTGGAACTGAACCGGCGTGATGCACCGCCGTTTCTTGCTTTCGTCACTGATCAGATCAGCGGCTATCTGGCTGCGCATTATGACCGTGGGCAGGCGCTGTGGCATATACCATGCGAGGCGGAAAAACGTCTCTATTCGTCCTGGCGGCAATACACTCTGATCGACCGTTCATCCGGCGCAGCCGGGCTCAAAGGAGTGAGAAAGAACCTGCTTTGTGTTTCTGAACATTCGGAAGAGGCCCTGAGCTGGGCGCTGGCTCAAATCGATTTACCCGAAGAACAGTTGGCCGATTACTTGTTTGCCACGCTTAAATCAATTGGTGGCTGGGCAAGCTACTGCCGTTATCTGCTCTGGCAGGCTGAACTGCAGGGCGAGGAAAACGATGACTTGCGGGATCTGATGGTAATTCGTCTGGTTTGGGATGCCCTGATCCTGATGGAAATGGACGAACCTACGCGCCAGCGGTGGCGGTTGAAGATGTCTGAATGGCAGCGACAACGGGGGTTTCAATCGAACGAAGATATGCCCATCGACGAGATTCTGCTGACAGCAGCGGAAATATCCTTTCGTCGCAAGGTGGCGAGCGGCTTGAAATCCAAACCCGAGAATTTACCTGCCGCACCCCCGGAAATACAGGCGGCTTTTTGCATTGATGTGCGCTCAGAAGTTTTCCGGCGGCATCTGGAAGCCAGTATGCCCAATCTGGAAACCATCGGCTTTGCCGGGTTCTTTGGCGTGCCGGTTGAATATTGCCGCCTCGACGAGTCTTATACCCGATCCCACATGCCGGTATTGCTCAAGCCGGTTTTTCGCGCCCAGCAAGTGGGCGACAAGGCCATTGCTGAACGACAACACGCGCGCTTGAGCCGGTCTGCGACCTGGAAGCAGTTCAAACTCTCGGCGGCATCCTGTTTCACCTTTGTTGAGTCGGCAGGGCTGAGTTATGTGCCACGATTGCTTGCCGATACCTTGGGCTGGCACCGGCCATCCTTGCCACCTGATGAGGCCGGGCTGACAGCCAAGGAGCGCTCCCAGCTTCATCCGGCGTTGATTGGCGCCAATGGCGGCGCGCTTAGTGAACAGGAAAAAATCAAACTGGCAGAAGGCATGCTGCGTGGACTCGGATTGATCGATCGGTTCGCCCGCATCATCTTGCTTGCTGGCCATGGCACTTCGACCACGAACAACCCGCATCGTGCGGGTCTGGATTGCGGCGCCTGCGCGGGGCAGACCGGTGAAGTCAGTGCGCGGGTGGCCGCATCGCTACTCAACGAGCCCGCAGTACGGCTCGGACTAGCCGCCAAGGGTATTCGCATTCCGCGGGATACCCGATTTATCGCTGCACTTCACGATACCACCACGGATCAGGTGTCTTTACTGGATGTGCCGACCACAGGCATTGATCCAGCAATTCTGAAAGCGGTCACGCAAGCGTTGGAACAGGCAGGAGAACTGACTCGACTTGAACGGTTGGTCACACTCGACAAGCAGGTTGATCAACAGTCGGCGGCGCGCCATGTCATTCATCGTGGCCGTGATTGGTCGCAGGTGCGGCCAGAATGGGGTCTGGCCGGCAATGGCGCATTCATCGCGGCACCACGCTGGCGTACCCGAGGTCTCGATTTGCGTGGTCGTGCATTCCTGCATGATTACGATTGGCGCAAAGATCCCGATTTTGGCGTTTTGACCCTGATCATGACCGCGCCGCTCGTGGTTGCCAGTTGGATCAACCTGCAGTATTACGGTTCCACCGTCGATAACGAACGACTGGGCTGTGGCAACAAGGTCTTGCACAACGTTGTGGGCGGGCTGGTCGGCGTGCTCGAAGGCAATAGTGGCGATCTGCGGATCGGCCTGTCGTTGCAGTCCCTGCATAACGGCGAAACCTGGCGACATGAGCCACTGCGGTTGAACGCGTTCATAGAAGCGCCCACCGATGCACTGGATCGAATCATTCAAGATCACCCCATGCTGCGCCAACTGGTAGACAATCACTGGGTGAACTTTTGTCAGATTGATGAAAGAGGAGGAGTCAAACGTCGATTTGCCAATGGTAATTGGCGCAAAGATTAAGTGTTCGTGTCACGCCGACCCGTGTTCGCGAGGGTGTACAAATAACTGTGTAACTGGTTATCTGCGACTAACGAGAAGGAGGAGAACCAATGACCATTACCCAGAAGAAGACCGATGCCCTGCTCGACGAGCTTCTGAAAGGCTGCCGCACGCCG
>JAJYPA010000402.1 GCA_021795795.1 Pseudomonadota bacterium
AGCTCCCGCAACCGACGATCTCCGGGAAAAAATCCTGTTTGTCCGACCAGTCCCGCCATCGCGACTCTCCGCCCTAAAATCTACTCCCTACATTTTACTGCATATGGGGAGTTTTTCGAACTTCCCCGACGGAGGAAGTATTATGACATTGAGAAAATGTTACTTGGTTGGCATAATTGCGGTTGCAATGACTATCATCGCTCCTGGCGCAGAGGCGTTGCCGATTATGTTGGAGGGTGCAGGTGGTGGCGGCCTAAACCCGTGGGCACTGATCGCCAATGGCGGGAAGAGTTTGGTTACGCCGGCCGCTTTTGGGACCTATGGCACTACCCGCAACTACAACATTTACAGTGTAGGCGCCAATTTTTCTATAAAAAATTATGCCGAGATATACTTCGACCATCAGTATTTGAGCCTACCAAACAGCCTGTCCAACGTGGTGGGCACCAACAGTAGTGAGCAAAGCATCGTTGGCGGAAAATTGCAGGTTTATCCGGGGAATGGCGTCATTCCCGCGGTTGCCGTTGGTCTGAATGCGCACTTTGTGAATGATACGATACCTGACGAACTGGGGGCCAGCAGTCAGGGTGTTGATTTTTACGCTGCCGCCACCGGGATTTATCCGTTCATGGGGAGCAAGCTGCTGGTGGATGGCACCCTCTGGGCCACAAAGGCCAATTATATGGGATTGCTGGGATTTGGTGGACAGGGTCATAACGGATATACCATCCAGGAAGGGGTCAGCCTTGGCTACTTTCTTGCCAAAGATGTTATGTTGGGTGCGGAGTGGCGCAGTTTCCCGACAGACAGTCTCGGCGCAGCCCAGGCCAGCATGCAGGCATCTTATCCTGGCGCAGATCTGAAACAAAGTGATTGGTATGATGGCTTTATCGCCTATATGCCGAATCATCACCTTTCAGTCGTCGCGGCATTCATGTCTCTGGGCAATATGGTTAACCTTCCCAGGGTCTCCAACAATGCCAATCAGAACGGGTTTTATCTCAACGTCAACGCATCATTCTGAATCATCCGGCGCGCAAACCATCCCGCTGGATTTTGGCAAACCAGCATGGGTCCCGCTGGTCGACAATGGGGTCAAATTACTGAATAAGGAGTTCATGATGAAAATCAGACAGAGTAAGCAAATGACTATCACCACGCTGATTGCTTCGGTAGCCCTGTTTGGCGCCGTGGATGCGTATGCCGACGGTGGTTCGCCCGCTGTGACGGGATGGCATCACGGCCGGGTGCAATGTTTTGGGGCCAACGCCCCCTACAAAAACGATTGCGGCACCACCGCCTCCTCTTGCGCCGGCAGAGACCCGACTGCTCACGATCCGAACGCCTTTGTCTGGATGCCAGCGGGAGTATGCACAGAGGTTGGTGGGACGGCCACTCCAGGCCCGGTTGCTCTGCGGAAATTCGAAATGATGCGCAAAATGCCCAAGGCGAAAGTGCGCGCCATGAAACAGATTCCCATGCTGCATGAGGCACAGCTTTACTATGCATCCAGCGCCGCCTACTTTGCTGAAAAGGCGGCAAATGCGCGAAAGATGATGGCTGGCCACGCTTGATCAAACCCCTGCGGGCTGGTTGGATGCCCGTGTTTGGCATGATTGTGGAAATCTGGGGGTATCGGCCCATGTGGTATGTTCTGGCGATTCTCTATGTAGTGGCGCTGGTGGTGGTACTACGGTATGCGGGCATGAGTACCAGTAGCCAGGCAACTGCGCAACCTGCTGTAGATTATTAACCCGGCCCTTAAATCCAGCCGAGAATGGTCCAGCCCAGCAACACATCCAGCAGGGCGATGGCCATCCGGTGCGGGCTGCCCATGCTCCAGGCCAACAGCGCGGGTAGGGAGCGCTTGCGGCTGTAGCCGACCGAGCCCGCATTCTTCTGATCTGTTCCTCCATGCTACACCTGCCAGCCAGAGTAGGTTTTCCCCTCACGAATCAGGCCACCTCCGAGAACTGAAGTTCATGTTTCCCTCCCCCCCCACAGCCTCCTATCGGCGCACCTTTTCTTTCGCTTATTGGGCGGGTTTTGCGGGGACATTGGCCTTTGCCGGATGGTACGCATGGTTTTCCTGGCATGCTTACGAAGAGGACAGCCGGTATCGTTTGGGGTTGAATGCCGAGATGGTCGCAAAAGTCACCCAGAACCTGCTGGACGGTCACGCCACGGCGCTCCGGATTTTGGGCAAGCAATTGCAGCGTGCGGATGCCTTATACCATCCCCGTCTTGCCCGAGCCATCCTGATGGATTACCAGGAGGCATCCCCAGGTATCGTCAGCGCGGATCTCATTGCCCCAAACGGACAGGTTATCGCCTCCACCGCCGTGGCGGCGGGATGGCCGCTACCCGACCTCCGTGACAATCGGGCCATATGGCCGGACCTGCAGACCGCCCTGCATTCCCATGGCCTACAGGTCCACCACCCTCGCCTGGGACTGTTGGCCGGGGGAAGAAGGGGTTGGGTCATCCGCCTGAGCCATACGGTATTCTCGCCAGCAGGAGGAAAGCCACTGTTCCTCTTGATTACGGCCATGCATTTTCACAAGATCGAAGAAACCTTGAGTCATTTGCCCCTGCGTCCAGGAACGGCCGTTGGCTTGATCCGCGGCGACTTTACCATCGAGGGACGCTGGCCTGTCCCTCAGGGTAATGTCGATAAACTGCTGATGAAGCCGCAACGCGGCATTCTGGTCGACGCGCTAAAAAAATATCCCGACCTCCATCAGGGATATTATGAAGGTCTGGTTACCGTGGGTCATACTTATCGTTTTGGGGCTTTTGTCCGTCTAGATCAATACCCACTGACCGCTTTCGTCTCCGTCCCGAGGGGGCAATGGCTGGCCGCCTGGTGGCGGGAGCATATCCAATTCCCGGTGATTTTTCTGATCATCGCGCTGAGTTTCAGTTTGGTTTCCTATCGACGCATCCTCTTCCTGGATCGCCGATGGGATGTACAACGCCAAGTCTTTGAGCGCACCCTGACCACGCAGGCTACTCACGATGCCCTGACCGGCCTGCCCAACCGCGATGGTTTGCGACTGGTGTTTGATCAGGCGTTAGCCCGTACCGAACGGCAGGAACGGTTATTGGCCGTGGGTTTTCTCGACGTCGACGACTTCAAGCCGGTCAACGACACCTACGGCCATGACGTCGGTGACACCCTGCTGAAAGAGATGGCCCGCCGCCTGAAAGATGCGAAGCGCCGGACGGACACCGTAGCGCGTCTGGGCGGCGACGAGTTTGTACTGCTGCTGGAAGGCTTGCGCGGTATGAATGAACTGGATCAGGTCCTGGCCCGTCTCCAGGCCGCGATCGCGCAACCTTTCCTGATCCAGGGAAAGGAAGTCAACCTCCAGGCGAGCCTGGGACTGACGATCTATCCCTTCGACGAGGCGGACACCGATCTCCTCCTGCGGCACGCGGATCAGGCCATGTATGCGGCCAAGGCGCGCCATGAGCGGGGACGCGAAGGTTGGGTGCAGCTCTATCACCCGGATCTCGGCACCATCACCATGGGCGATGAAGTGTTGCGCCAGGATTTTCTGCAGGCTTTGGTCGCCGGAGAGGTGACGCTACGCTATCAGCCCCTGGTAGCCCTGGCGACGGGTCGGGTAGCCGGCCTCGAGGCCTTGACCCGCTGGCACAGGGAGGGCCGGGAGGTCTCCCCCGATCAATTCCTCCCTTCCCTCGGCATGCGGGAGCGTCAGGCACTGGGGCGCTTCGTGCTGCAGGCGGGACTGCGGCAACTCGCGCAGTGGCGGGAGATGGGCCTGGATATTTTCCTCAGCATCAATATCACCCCGGAAGAGCTCGACAATCCCGGATTTGCCGATACCGTCTTCGATATCCTGGCCGCCCAGCCGGGTAGCTCCCCGGAATCCCTGATACTGGAGGTGCTGGAGATCGGGGAAATCCTCGAACAGGAGGTCGCAGTGGGCCATCTGCAACGCCTGCGCGGTGCGGGCGTAAAGATTGCGCTGGATGACGTGGGGAGCGCGTATGCCTCGCTCCTGCGGCTCAAAAACCTTCCCATTGACGAGATCAAGATCGATCAGGGTTTCATCCGCGAGTTATTGAACAAACCCCAAGACCTGATCTTTGTCGAGAGTCTCGTCAACCTGGGTTTGGTCATGAACGTCATCATCACGGTGGAAGGGGTGGAAACCGAAGAACACATCGCCCTGCTGCGCGAGATGGAGGTCGACTATCTCCAGGGATATGCCATTGCCAGGCCGCTAGAGGCGGAGGCGGTCGCTGATTTTATGCACGCCTTTGTCCTCGGTACGGGGGATGCGGACACGCCGCTGCTGGCTCTGTATCAGCATCTGGGATGGGTGCATGCGGCAGAAGAGTCCGCGATGAATCATGGGGGTTACGAGCATGCGGATCTGGCTGCCTGCCCGATCACCACCTGGCTACACGTCCACGCGCCGGAACTGCCTGGGGTAGAGGCCTTGCTGGCCGAGCATGAAGCGGTGCAAGCCCTGGGACAGGAAATCCTTCAGGTACGGCAAAGCGGAACGCGCGAGGAACTCCGTCGCCTGCTCGGCCAGTTGCATATGCATAGCCACAGCTTTCAGGAAGGGCTGGGGCAGGCGGTGATGGCCATGCGGGACAACGCAGATAAATCTCGGGCTATCACTTAAAATGACGAGAACCTCAGATTCCGTGACCATATGTGTCATACCCCCTCCTTGGCCACAACGGCGCGGCCAAGGTAAGGAATAGTCCCTCCACGGCCAAAACCGTTCCCCGAGGACAAAAGTGCTGGCAGCGAGCCCATCGGCAAGGTACAACTCCAGGAGTCCGGCCCAACCCCAGGCCATGAGCAGACCCGTGACCATCTGCAGGGTGACGGGGAGGATGAACAACACCCAGAATGGCCGTCGCTCTTGACCAACGCTCATTGGGTCTCGTTCTCCACCAGGGCGCGACGTGCAGCCATGGCCATACCGAGGCTACGCGTTGTGCTGAGATCGAGAAGTTTTTCGGCAATGGGAAAGATTTCGCCATTTTCCAAGGCTATATGGGCGCGGTTCATAGAGACGAAGGGTTCCACAAGCAAAAGGTGAGGAACTTGGCCTGCCTCCACTTGAACCAGATTCGCAGCCAATATCTGCCAAGTGCTTTCCAATTGCCGGTGCTGGGCTGCAAGATTGGCGACGGATGAGCGCAAGATGTCCGGAAATTTTGCCTGCGCGAGTAGCCACGGAAAGAGCTGTACTTCCTCGTCAGCATGGTGTGCCGGACCCGAAATCTCAAAATAGCGACGGATACGGGCGGCCGCTTGCTGGGCCTCCGGGTCGGCTCCGACTTGGCTCAGGTGCTCGGCCAGTCGCTCCAAGATGTCGCAGTGACTGATGATTCGCTCGTGGCAAGCGCGCAGCAAGCCTATGGGATCATCGAAGGACGGTGCCGGTTCAGCGGTCAGTTTCATTCCTTGTGGTCTCGTTGCACATGCGAAAGTGTAGTTGAAGCCCATATGGCATCGGCGCGCAGAAGATCTGTAGCGTTCATCATAGCACCTCCAATCTTGGCTGGAACAGTCCGGTTATTCTCGATCATTTCCGTCCACAGTTTATTGATGCAGATCAATAATATACCGCCTAAAGGCGGGGGGTTTACGGATCCCCTATCGGGGACTCTAAACTAGAGTTAACTATAATTAGGTAGGTCAAAATCTCTCCATGGAGACAGAAATGATTCTCTTCTATGCCGCTGGCGCGAGTTCGCTCGCACCCCAAATCCTATGTGCCGACTTTAAAGCTGGATGATGGCGATGTGCTCACCAAATGCGCGGTGATTTTGCAGTTTATCGCTGACCTAAAGCCGGAACAGGGTTTCATGCCTGCTCCGCTACTCCGAACCCGCTATCACGCTCTGGAATGGCTTAATTTTATTGCCATGGAGATTCACAAGAATTTCATTACCCCAGAACGGCACGGCGGTGTCGCTGCTAATTTCCTGTCCAAAACTGCCAGTGGACAGCGGGCCACGCGTGTCCTGGTTTCGCCGCGCCTGGCCTACGTTGATCGGGTGCTGTGTGGCCGCAATTATCTGATGGGCGACTCCTTCACAGCCCCTGATGCATATTTGTTTGTCATGCTGACATGGGCACAGCGGCTTGACCTCGACCTGTCACCGTGGCGCAACCTCTCAGATTATTTCGAGCGAATTGCTGTGATGCCTTCAGTTTGCGAGGCCCGCGCAATTGAAGGACCGCCGCATTCGCTGAGAGATTAAGGCGACGCCGGTTGGCGACTTCGCAACGCCTTCCCTAAATGGTATTTCTTCCCCCCTTCGCGTGCTATGGACATCAGAGTGCGCAAGCGGCAGCGATCAACTGTTATATGAAGGGCACAGGCTTCACCCCTATGGTGATGTTTTTGCCTGTAGTTCTTGCTGGCGGGCAAACCACGATGAATGGGCACCGCCTTTAACCAGGAGGGGCCAGTTGGCCTGACCGTCTGGGTTGTGGGTTGCTGCACACTCCGCAAGGGTCGGCAAGCTGGCGCGTGCGCTGGCTGGTCGTTACGCAGTAACGAGCCGTCCACAAGGCGGTGGAGTTTGTGGGGAAGGCGGGATCGATGGAAGCGTGTTGTCATTGTTGACATCGTTGCTACGGAATTCCATGATAGCCGCTATGAAAGTCACCCTGATCACCCGCTTCAAGGATGTTGCGCCGAATGGCGATCTCATGGAGATGGTGGTGTGGCGCGTACCGAAGCCTGTGCCGCTGAGGAAGATGAATATACGTTCACCGGTGTGGACCAGTTGATCGAGGATTTCATCGTGGAGGTGGAACAATGGAAAAGCGAACACTGACCATTACCGTACAACCGGACTGGAAAGCAGTTCTACGTGCTGCAGGTGGAGCCGCGCAGGCGGAAACCTACCAGGGGGAAACCCTGAACTTTGAATCGCCGGATGTGTTCCTGAGTCGACTGACCGCACTGCGATGGTCTCTGGTGCGCCAGATCATGAGTGCGGGGGAAATGTCCATCAGAGGGTTGGCCCGGCGGGTAGGCCGGGATGTGCGTCGCGTCCACGATGACGTGCTTGTGCTCGCCGAACTCGGACTGATAGAGCGCACGGCCAACGGCGGGGTGCGCTGCCCCTTCGCCGACATTCACCTCGATATGCACTTGCGCAAGGCGGGATAACGGTCAAGGGGGTGCAGCAATACCGGAGAGAGGAAGAGGATATGACACGACGCAAGATTGTACTCAGAGCGAATAGTGCGGTATTCCAGACGGTGTCCCGTGCTGTTTCCGTCGAAGGTGACTGGACAGTCGAGCCATGACCTCTGGAGTCATACGCTGGACGAACAAACAGCAATCTCTTCAAGTCAGGAGATTGGGTGACACCGGCCCACGTACCATTTAACAGGGCCAGTCGCATGACCTTTACGTCAAGTCTATTCAAGGCTGACACTTGCCTACGCTGCAATCGGTAACCACGGAATGGTGGCTCATCCCTGCATTGTTTACCGCCGGGGTGGGGGCCGGGTTTATCAACGTCCTGGCCGGTGCTGGATCCATGTTGACCCTGCCGGTA
>JAJYPA010000403.1 GCA_021795795.1 Pseudomonadota bacterium
CAGACCACTGCGGGGCGCTGACCGTGGGTTCCCAGATGGCGCGTAGCTGTTTCTCAAAAATCGTGCTGGTTGCCCATGCCAAAACGAGAGCGGTTTATGAGGACGCGGAAGCCAGCAAAGGCAGGGGTTGGTTCTCAGAATGCGGGGTATCTCAAAAACGGTCGTTTGTGAGAAAGGACTCAATGGTGGCTGAGCATCCCTGGTCCTCTCAACCGCCGTCTCAGGACCGGATTGCTTGGGCTTTGCATCCTTAACGGGGTTTATATTCCGTTTTCTCAAGGGACCCCATGAAAAACCACCCCATGGGGTGGCACATAGAGGATCTTCAGGTAGTCGCCCGTCAGCAAGGCATCGCTTGGCGGCATGAGGGCGGTAGTCACTGCGTATTCATTCGGCCCGATGGTCGAACGCTACCCGTGCCTGCGCATCGACCGATCAAGCCGATTTACATCAAAAAGTTTTTGCGCCTGGTGGCAGGAGAATGACCATGCATGCACTGGACGATTATCCGTTCGAGATGCGCCCGCTGAAGCCCTCAGAAGGGGGCGGGTATCTGATTTCCTACCCGGATTTCACGGAATGCATTGCGGACGGAGAAACCCTGGACGAGGCACTACACAATGGCCGGGAGGCTCTGCGTGCCGTGATCGAGACCTTGCAGGAGAACGGCCTGCCGGTGCCCGCTCCGAATAGCGGTGGCGTAGCCTCTGGCCGCTTCGTCGCCAGGGTACCCAAGTCCATCCATGCCCAGCTCGCCGCGCGGGCAAAGATGGAGGGCGTGTCCCTCAACGCGATGGTGTTGACGCTCATCGCCAAGGGGTTGGGTCAGGGAACGCGAGCGGAGTGAGGTTTGCCGAACGCTGAAAGATGGACGGGTTTCTGGACATATTCAGGGCCGGAAACTGCCCCCGGAAGTGTCCAGAAACCAGGTGTTCAGAAAACGTTGGTTTCTAGTTGTAGCGGCTCGCAATCCAAAACGGCAGATCGCAATCAACGGGCATTTTCGGCCCAGAGTAACTGCGTCTAACGGGCCTTCGCGCTCACATTATTTGCGTCTATGCTCTTATATCCAATCGAGAGCGCGCGAGATTCATGGTACATTACACCTTCTCTGTCTGTAAATCAGTGGCGATACATGCAACTTTTGAAAATGGTTCTATACAAGCCACTTTAACCATGAAAATGTTCAACTCTGTTCCATAAGTAACGCGCACTCTGATCTCAATGTCCATGTAAGGCTGATCAAGTTTAAATTTTAACACTGCTATTCGCTCGTCATCATCGAGTAGCGCAAAAGGGACCTCTGCCAACACTTTGTCACCATTATTAATGGCTACCTCTGCAAAAGAACCAGCGCAACCATGCGGTCCAACTTTACCAAAGATAGAAGCTTCGTATGTTCCCTGCGACAATGCCCGATGAGGGCCAAATAGCAGAAACCCACTATCACCCGTCGTAACAATACTTGCTCCGTCATGAGTTCCGCACTGAGTGCTCATATCATAGCCTGGGAACCACTTCCATTCTTTCTGTAAATTTGCGGCCAGCTGACTGATCGCACCAGCCACCAGAACACCCGTTTGGCTCCAAGAGCGGGATTGATATTTTTCCCTAATGATTTCTTCGGTGGCAACAACTTCAGCGGGATTTTCCAAAAGATCGAGAATAATCTGAGCCCACGCCGCCGGGTTCCATGGATCGGCATATTTTACAAGGTCACCACCAACTTCTGGAAGTGAACCGCGATCAGATGCAATCACCACTTTACCCAGTGCTAATGCCTCACCAACAGGCAGTCCCCATCCTTCATATAGTGACGGGTAAACACAAAAATAGGCATTCTTATACAGCAACTTAAGCTCTGCATCGTTTACATTGTTGAGCTGAACAATTAACCCCTTAGTATAGGGGTCAAATTCTATATCCTTAAGCAAATCACCGACTCCCCATCCAGGCATTCCTACGAACACTAATTTCGGCAGCATTTCAGCATAGCCTGCCTGAACTAGCAGGTGGTAAGCCCGATAAAGTACCTCATGGTTCTTCCTTCGTTCGATGGTGGAGACATAAATAATGTACTCGTCTTCGACGAGCGCACTGATTTGTTCGGATACCTGGCCAATTTCTTGTGGTACATTATCACCAAGTGGAATAACCAAAGTAGCACGCTCTGGCGCACCAAGATGCGAGCAAAGGGTGGTGTAATCGCGCTGTGTTTGCTCTGAGATGCAGAGAACCAAGTCAGATCCCCAGGCGAGATCTATAAAGTACTCTTTAAATTTCTGAGCAACTTCGCCTACACAATACTGCGGGAAAAGAACAGGGATCAAATCGTAGCAACAAGTGACAACACTAACCCCCATCTCCTTGCGAAGTCTATAGAATTCAGACAAGTATGATTGGTCCCAATCTAGGCCGATAGAGACAAGAATATCTCCAGGACCAGGCTTGTAGGTACGGCTGGGATGTATAGGTATTGTCAACGACATATGCTGTAAGTTGTTATTCTTGTTATTCTTGTTATGTGGTTGCAAATCTTTAAATATCTTAGCTAAAAAAAGACGAGCAAGATCGAATGATGCACTGTCTGGTAAAACAGCATCGACCGCCTTTGCTACATCATCACTGACGGTAGAATCGGTCGGCGCATACTCAATAAACTGCCCGTCAAGCCAAATGCAACGTTTGAATCTATCTTTGCCAAAAATCTTCTCAAGTTCCTCACTAACAGCCTGTTCGACGCGAACAATTCCAACTGGGGGGCGTTTCCAGTTAGCGCTTGTTGTAACATTCATCCAAATGACAGGCTCGTCGACTGCAGTATATTTCATACTTGTTGTCCCCCCGTATCATATCGACCGGATTAAATTCAGCAATGGCTGCAACTGATTCTCCCAGAGAAGTAGTTTTCGTGGCTCCAAATCTGCCTGAGTTAGTCTTAAAGGCTCTTCGGCCATAGCGCTTCTCACTGCGCGACGGAATCCTTCCGCCTTTTCTTCAACCCTAACACCTTTTGCGTGAGCAAATTTTTCAAATCCACGCATTGCGGTTGGGGTTGCAATTACATGTTTCCCAGACCATAACGCTTCCGCAGTCTTCAAGTTCGTCCCACCACCATGCGTAATTGGGAGAACAACAACGTGCGCAGTATGTAAGAGACCTTGAATGCATTCATCTGTTACAACACCTGCTGCAATATATACTCGTTTAAGTCCTGGAATTTTTTTAAATCTAAAATCATTTTCAATGATTGGCCCAGATGCTCCAGCAACTACGAGCCGTTCATCTGGAGATATAAATCCAACACCAGCACCAAAAATTTCGAAAAATGCTTGTACGTTTGGTGCATGAGAACTTGCACAATAAAGTGCCGTTTTACGATGACAAGTTATTGCATTGGCTTCTTTGATACCTCTGATCGTAATAGGCATATCCCTTACACCATTCTGCGCTAGGACGATCCTGCCGTTCGTATAATCCCGACTCCAATGCAGATCATTTCTAGAAACGCAGCAGACCCCGTCTGCCTCCCGAAGAGCGAAAACTTCGCAGTCAAGAACTTTTTTTGCCCCATGTTCGGCTTCTGTTATTGTGGCATAGGTTTTCATAATATCTAATTTTAACTTGTGTTCAACGTTCTGTGATCCATATATTATTTTAATATTGCTAGATTTAAAATTATTTGCATAACGAAATGCAAACCCAAAAAGCCATGGCTGTTCAACATGAATAACGTCTGGTTTTAAAGTAATTAACCCAGATAACTTTTCAAAAAAAAAATCATTCTTCTCGAATAATTGGCCAATAGCCCAGTCATCCATGAGGAATGGGTTTTTGATGTGCTCAGCTAGTGAGGCGAACCCGGGATAGTCAGCGAAGCCTGGTGTACTTGGGTAGCTATCGCTACCCAAGACGCCGACCACCTCCACTGTATAGCCTGCCTCCCTATATAAACGGACAATATTGTAAAGCCGATGCTGACCTCCGTGTTGCGGTATATCGATTGGATAAGTGCTTAACGTTAATATATTCATTATCTAATAACGCCTTATTTAGATTGATCAGATTCAATACTTCGCATAATTCTATATACTCTATTTTCTATCGCTCGCAACGCTTTTAAGTGGTCTTTTATAGTCATTGAGAAGATAAAAAACGAAATAATTTGCCCAAAAATTGGTATATTTAAAAACCACTCAAGTAATTCGTACGATTTAAGCCATCGAATATGCACACCAACATTTTTTGCTTCGTCAGATTTCATCATATCTATGAGAATGCGCTCTTTTGTAACGCCGCTTCTAATTCTTAAAAGGTAATAAAGTTCGCCTTCTGTATCAGGCAGCCTTCTTAAGAGGATCATGTATGCAACATATACAAAATCATAATCATTCAAGTGTTCAAAATCTTTAATCCCATAAATACCGTCCAAACTGACATTAAAGAGTTTATATGATTCATGCGGTGTGTGCGGCGGCAAGTTATCTTTCATGCTGTACATGGTCTGAATTAATTCATAGAAGTGGTTTTTTAATTATCAATCCCACAGAAGTCACTACATAACCAGCAAGATCAAGTTTCAAATGAGGATCTTGAGTATACGGTGGCTCATCTACGTAATTATCCATGTAGAATGAATCAGGAGCAACATTTAAATCTTCAACATAAAATCCCATTGTGCGAGCCTTTTCAATAAATTCTTCCAGATCAACCTTTCTATATATTACTGTTTGGCCTTCTGTAATAGTATCACTGTTGGAACTTAAGTTATATTCAGTCGTATGAATAGCAACACCGCCAGGGCGCAATGTATTTAATGAGTTAAGCACAAAGTTTAATCCATTCTGTAATGACCCAAGATGCTCGAAGCAGCATGATGACCAACAAAAATCGAAGCCATTAAGATCGTCAGGTATATCATTCATATTTACATATCTAAATGAAACATTTCTACTAAAAACATTTTTATCGCAAAGATCACCATAAAACAAATTATCTAAATTAGCAGCGTGCTGATTGCCTGCGCGCCAATCATTACCGATTTCATCTGGCGCATCTGTTGCGAGAATTATCAAACCAAGGCTTGCCAAAAAAGAAGGAAGCTTTTCGCTTCCAACGCCGAAAACTAGACCTTTTTTGCCTTCCTCAAGAAGGCCATTATTGCCAAAATGGTTAATTATGTAAACCCATTCCCAAAGCTTTCGATGAAAAACAGGAGTAATGTTTAGATTGTTGCAAATCGCGAGAAATTCTGGTGATATAAAATCGCTAGCGTTGCATGTGGAATATTGAAAAGGCGTCAATGGCAAAGTTGGAACCATCGGCGTATCTGGAAAAGATTTAGAAAATAATTTATATGGCATTTTATACTCCAGGTGAAAGGGGCGGCCGGGGTCCAATCGCCAGCGCAAAGCCGTTCGCGCATGGACGCACTAAAAGGCGTGCTGAGCACGGCAATTCTCCTTGCAATTGCCATGGCATGCCTCCAGTCGGCATGAGGTTCTCCGGGGAAGGATAGAACAGAGGGATAGAGGAAAGGAAGAGGGGCGGGGCGGGGCGGGGCGGGGCGGGGTGTGTCTGCAAGCGAAGCGCGCAGGCCCGAAGGGCCGTAGGGGCAAGGTTTCAGACGTCGCCATCAGGCGGCGGCTGAGAGCCGCGCCTAGTGGATATTCTTGGAGAATATCATGGACAAGTTTTCCAAAGTGCCCGCAAACCCTTACCGTTCCTCGGTTTCAAGGAATTCGCGTGTGAGCGTTACGCCGGGGGTATGTGAGCGTTACGCCGGGGGTATGTGAGCGTTACGCCGGGGGGTGTGAGCGTTACGCCGGGGGGTGTGAGCGTTACGCCGGGGGGTGTAAGCGTTACGCCGGGGGGTGTAAGCGTTACGCCGGGGGAGGCTATGGCAGGGACTGTGAGTGCTAGTCTAGATACCGTCTGGCGCTAGGTCCCAACACATCCCCACGGCCAACGATTATGTGCTGTCGGCGGATTTCCACAACCCAGACAATGTCACCCGGCTTTGGAACACCAAAGGCCTTCTTGTCCTCTGGAGCGAGGTCTGCAATCGTGTGTACCCGCTTATCGCCAATCTCCACGGTAAACCGCATTGGCTTTCCGTCAATGCTCCAGGAGTCGAACACTATTGCTCTTTCCATGCCGGTCTCTTTAATTTGAATTTGTCTTTTGCATACTCGGTGACTGCCCATCCCGCCAATAAGAGCTCTGCAACCGCCTTGCGGACTGTTGATTTACGTTGTCTTCTGGCTGCATCGCTAGGCGGGTCATCCGGCCAGACGTAGCCGCAAAGCGTGTCCAACTTTACCTCGTCCGTCTTGCCGGGGTCGATCCAGCCGCATAACCGCTGATGAATGAGGCGTGCAGGATCAGTTGATAGAGCACGGACCTCTGCCATCTCAATGCGTGTGTGGGGTCGCTCGCCCATCATCGCTTGGGCCAGTCGGGGGTTTAGCGCCACGAACAGTTTGCCGCTTTGCTCATCGCTTGCATAATCGGACAAAATGCGAAAACCCTGTCGCTTCCCATCCCGTTCTACGATCACAGATACTGCCCACAGGCGTTCAAGGCTCTCACGGATAGTCTTAAATTGGCTCCCGCCATCCTCGGCATAACCGAGTTCTCGCGCTAACTGGCGAAAGCTACCCTTAGCCACCATCGTGTCTTGCTCGATAGCCTCCCATTTCAAGTCAAGCAATAAACGCAGTTGCTGACCCACTTCTGATTCAGTTTCATGCTTTAGCACGATACCGCGTCCATTGTCGCCAGACGTGGCTGCTATTGCCACAAGCCCTTGCAGAACACGCAGATCATCGACGCCTAGCGGCTCCGGCCCCCAGAAACGGATAGACTCTTTGCCGTGGGTATAGGTCACGTCGAGTTTGAGTTTCTTCCGATCACCCCGTTTAAGACTGCGGAACAATCCGGGGGCCAAACAATGCGCCGGATCGTGGCGGGCGTGTGTTAGATTAAAGCTCCTCGCGTCCTCTTTTTTTGTTGCCATTACCCATCTCCTTTCTCGCCGGCAACAGTCTAACCGGTATCAGAACGCCACCTTCAGCCCGCTTGAACCAAAGATCTTCGATAGGCTCACCGTAGTTGTTCTTCGGCACGCTGAACCGGACGTAGTAGTTCCTACGGTCGCCGATAGGCTCCAGGTTGATGGAGTCCGACCACAGATCCGCCTCATCGGGAGCCATCTTGGACAATGCCGCGCCCCAGCGTGCATTATCGGTCAGTATCGACGCTCCGCGAGCCGCATGCTGCTGGTCGCCTTGCCCGGATGCCGCGCTGCTTTTGCTGACGTGGTGCAGGAACAGGACCGCCGCGCCGGTCTGCGCCGCCAGGTACTCCAAGGCTTGCAATAACCTGCCCATGTCGCCGTTGGAGTTCTCATCGAGCTGGTGGACCCGGCTGATGGTATCGATCACGATCAGACGCGCCCCATCGCAATATTCCAGCAACCGGGCCATATGCTCGTCCTTCATCACATCCAACCGCTTGCCCATCAGCGGTTCGAGCGTCAGATGCTCGGCAATGGCGTCCCGCGCTGCCG
>JAJYPA010000404.1 GCA_021795795.1 Pseudomonadota bacterium
CGACCGCCACCCAAGTCCAGGGCGACGCCAGCACGGAGAGCAGGATGTGCCCCGCCGGGCTCCGCCGGAATTCAAACCACAACCACTCGACCGTTCCCATTTCATCTTTCATCGCCGACTCCTTGTCCATGTCGAGAAAGCCGAATTGCCTCCTCACCCCTATTCCCCCAGGAGGCGAAATTTTTCGCTTTGCGGGGGAATAGGGATGACAGCCAGACGCGAGGAGTTGAAACTATGATGATTGGGAGACGGTTCAGGTGTTACCCGACGCCGGCGCAACAGGACAAACTGCGGCTCTGGATCAGGTGCCAGAGATTCATCTACAACTCCAAGGTGGAAGAGCTCGACTACTTTCTCAAATTCTCCAAATTCGCCTTGCCTCTAACCGGGGTCGCCGTGCCCATCGATCAGAAATATTCACACTTCATGGGAGATGGGGCCGAGTGGCTGCGGAAGTGCCCAAGCGATATCCGGGTTTTCGCAGCCACCAACTGGATGTACGCATACCGCCGATTTCAAACCGGCTTATCAGCGAGACCCAGGCGACACAAGGACAAGGGCAATGGAAGCGTCTGGATATCGTCCAGACTGTTCCGGTTTGAAGCCGGAGAGGCGAAAAACGGCTCTTTCCATACTATTTGGGTGGGGCGCCCCAGAAACCCGGAACACGTCGTCGGGCATATCCCGTTCCGCGCCCATCTGGACTACCAGATCCCAAAAAGCGTTCATCTGGTCAGGGAAGCGGGGAAGTGGTACTTGACGTTCGCCTTCGACGACGGGCTCCAGATACCCGATGAAGCAGAAACCGTCGAGTGGCTGGCAGGATTCGGCGAAGATGAGCTTCTGCAAAAGGCCATTGGCGTGGACCGGGGCGTGGTGACACCGGTTGTCACCAGCGAAGGGGCATTCCTGGAGATTCCCCCAGATCAAAAGGAGTCCATGAAACGGGATGAGGCAAAAATGAAACGCTGGAAGCGTAGAATTCGAAGAAGAAAACCTGGGTCCGCGAACTGGAGAAAGGCCTGCGATCAGGTCGCAAAGACGGCGAGCCACGCGAAGAACGTCCGAAATGACTTCGCCCACAAGGCGAGCCGGAGCATCGTTAACGCCGGCAAGCCGCTCATCGTCTTCGAGGATCTGCGGATCCCGAACATGGTGAAACGCCCGGCACCCGCGCCAGGCACGAACGGTAGGTGGCTACCCAACGGGGCCAGCCAGAAGAAAGGACTCACACGCGGTATCCTTGATTCCTCTTGGGGCAGGATCGACAAATACACGCGGCAAAAAGCACTGGCGAAGGGGATGCTTTGCGTCAAGGCACAGCCGAGGTATAGTTCCCAGGAGTGCTCCAAATGCGGGCACGTTCAGACCGAGAACCGTGTTTCGCAAGACACGTTCCAGTGCCAGGTTTGCAGCTACGAATCTAACGCTGACCTGAACGCTGCGAAGGTCTTGGCCAAGCGGGGCGCAGCGATGGTCGCAAACGAAGGCTACAGCCCCAAAAAGCGGAAGCGTTACGGAGTGTGCAGGAAAAAGAAGAAATCAAAGGAACTAGGGCCGGGGCGGCCCGAAGTGACGCTTGGGGAGTCCGAGTAAGCCGGTCGAGGCCACGCCAAAACCGCGATGGACGCTGAACCAAGAAGAGGCTGGGGAAGTTATGCTGGCATCGAGCTCACGGTATGTCTCCCACTGACGCCTCACAGGCCGTTATCCACCAAACCTTGTGACGAAATCGTGCCAACGGCGCCGTGACGTTTGATGTCTGGCTTAACCTTTGTTGATCAGCTTCGGAACTGGATAGCTGGTGGACTTCCCATCCCTCCAAACCACCGCATTCCGCCCCGCGTGATAAACCACCATCCATCCCTCCAGCGCGGATTCGTGGGCCTGTATCCAGCCCGAAACGTCGAATCCTTTATGGATGCGATATTCCACGGTGGCCAGATCCATGAAGGGATAGCGCGGATCTTTTTTATTAACCAGGTAGAAAGGCTCGTCTGCTTTTTTCCACGGCTGGACAATCCATGTCATCTGCACGGGCAGGATGTCGGGCCTTTGTTCAGGCTTCCCTGTCACCCAATGCCACTGGAATAGACCGTCCTGGGAGGCCTCCCAGAATCCGCTGCTGATTTTGTAGAGAGATCCGCCGACCATCCCGCTCGACCATCCCGCCGACCGCACCCCATCGGAAAGGTCTATCGCCAGATGAGCCGTCCCATTAAGCCCTGCCCGCCACTGGCGGCCTGGGTAGTATTTGGCGATCCAGAGAACCTTGCCCGCGTTGAACGCCCGTACTTGTTCGTTATAAGCGGCCAGACTGGTCTTCCCGCTCTGCTGCGGCGCGGCCCCTATCTGAAAGATACTTCCGACGATGCCAACGCCGGACCAGAAAGGAACGGCGCTGGCCAGGCCAATGCCGGCGCTCTCGGCGATCACCGCGCCGTTGTTGAGGTACTGGATGGTTTTTGGATCCTGCGGCCCATGGCCAGCGTAAGCGGCATAGGCATAGATCGCGCCTGGACCCGTATAGGTCCAATTATAATAAGGACCGCACTTGTTTGTCCCATTGAGCGGACAGTTCCCGGTAAGAATATCGCTCGATGTCGCGTTGCTTTTTTTCATTACGAGCTGCATCCCTGACGAGCGCATCGGCATGTTGCCTAGCGTCGCCATGGGTCCGACATTCATTTCCGCCTGATGAACGGAACACCCGCTCAGAAACGCCGTAGCCGATAGCGCGACAATAATGCTGATGTTCTCTCTCATGTTACTGCCCCCTATTCGTTTATGGGCTATAGTGCGTCGCAGGATTGGGCATTTCCACTTTGATGCGCTGCGGCTGGTAAATGGCGGCTAGATGCCCTCGTGGGCGATCAGCCCTCACCATGTTTTCGTCCTGTTCAAACCGGAATTTCTCCGACTGGGAGGAACTCCCCCGCATCGCAGTCGCTCAAGCTGATGTACTCCAGGCGCCATTGATCCACCTTGCGCAGATCAGCCAATGTCATAAGTGTGTCGGCCACGGCTTCGCACTCCTCAATGGCGATCTCCGTAGCGTTTTCCGCTTTGCCGTAGGCTGCCTCGAATATCCCGCGTAATTTCCCCGCCGTATCTTCCGCAGCTTGCCTGGCGTTAGGGCCACCCTCCGTCGCGTCATAGACCACTGAGATCGAAATGGCGTAAGGCTCCCCGTCGGCAAGTTCTACGCCCTTTTGTTCGCCGAGGTCGAAAAACAGCGCCACCAGATGGAAAGCAGTGGGTCCCACTACCTTGGCAATGTGTCGATCAACCGTCTGTTTGCCGACGAGCTTTCGTAGCCGAGCTTCAAAGGCATTGGGAAAAGCAGGCCTGCCATAGCGAGCCGCAAGCCATTGCTTCAGAGTCCGCTTTTCGCCATCGCCAAGAAGAGTGGAGTCGTCCTTTACCGCTTTCTCCATGAATTCGGTCTTCGGCACCTCCTTTCGGTTTGTATGCCGAAGCTCAATGATGATTGCCGGGCGATCGCCGTTCTCGAAAGCCACGTGCAGCCGACGCGGGTTTTTGGCGTGGGAAAGTGCGGGATCGCTCTTTTCAATCACATCCCCGACGATCACCTCCACATAGGGCTCGGCTTCGTGGGGCAGATCGCAATCGTGCGAAATAACAATGGCCCTATGATCTGTTGTGTCGTCGGGGCCAACTAAATCAAGCGCTCGGACCGAATCTGCGGTAATAAGATCACCCTGTCGCCAGTGGGTGTCGCGCCCGAGCATATTGCCTCCCTCTCTGAATTACTCAAGAAAGCCGGGAATGGAAATGGAGGATTGCCAATCGCTGGTGGGCTTGGCTTTTGACCTTGCGAGTCCCGAACGTACATACGCCGCATCCATCGCCTTGGCTTCTGCGATCAAGGCTTGGACGTGCTGGGGATGACCCTCACCAACCGCTATCAGATCCAGCAATGACCGACCATCGAATGCCTTCATTTTCAGAATCGCCGCCGCGCGGGATACTCCAGCGTCATGGAAGGCGTCGGCCACGCCGCTAAGTTCAACGATCCGTGCGAGCTTGTCTGGCTCCGGGGTGGAGTCGCCGCTGATCCACTTATAAATTGCCTGGCGCGAGACATCAAAGACGATGGCCAGATCCGTGATGGCTGGGTTCAGGACCTGCCGGATATTAGCGAGGTGTTGTTGCGCCGTGCGCACATCTGACCGTTTGACAGCAAAAATAGCCCCTTGCCCACTCGGGTCTTCGTGTTGGCCTACATCAATGCGTATTGGTCTGCGCCCTTGAAAAAAAATCTCCCATTGCCCAGCCTGCCTGGGATCATATTCACTGCCTGAGCCGTCGATGATTGGCCATGGACGGGACGCGATTGCAGGCTTCTCGGCCTGGTAATTGTACGGCATAGGCGTGCACAACATGGTTATCTCCTACCAGTTTACGACCACACGGCTCGCGCGTGGTCGGTCGCAATGGCCTTGAAAACGCCTTTTGTAGTCGCGTGCAGCATCGACAAATATTCACCGATCTTATCGTAATCAAGCGGCATATGCGCTTCTACATAGTGATCAGTATCGATAACGGCATGCTGCTGAGGTTCTTTGATTTGAAACTTCGGCATCAACACCAAGCCGTTTGGCATCATGTCCGGTGGAAAGCCAAGCAGCGAGGTCGCGCGATACACCCGAGCCACGAGCGTTCCTTTTGGGAGATCCGGCACCAAATCAGTATCGAAAACCGACTCGCTTAAAGAGTACCTTTGATGTGCCCCAAAGCGGATACCATGCAGCCCATCGACAAGATACCTCTCCACCGTTTCTCCATCCTGTGGCAGCACGGCATCCAGGTAACGCAGCCCCAAGCGAGTGACGTGATCAAGCACCACGGCCTCATGAACGATCTGAAGGCCTCGCAACAGCGCGGGGATAAAAGTTTCGTGCGTCTCATAATGGGTCGTGTGAAACGTGATACCCGATGTTCCCAAGATGAAGCCCGCAGCGCGGTCATTACGGGTGATCAGCCACGATTCCGCTTGGTCGATTTGCGGCGGATCGCCCTGGTCCTGCCCCCCCCCTGGGACGCGAAGACGCATGACCTGCTGCCGTTCGAACAGTGGATACCCCTCTTGGCGCAGCCGATCCTGTACCTGTTCGATATACTTGGACATCGCGGCAATGGGGTTGAATCGCGCCTGGGCCAGTGCATAGTACACAGGCGCATTGGACATCCTCTCGCTCACGGTTCGCCTCCTGATTTGCTTCACGATGAGTTTACATCACGGTTGACACCCACGCAAAGAATCCGCCACAGGGCAGCAGGAAGGAACGGCGATATGAGTTGACAACTGCGGGAAAGTCAGAAATCATCAAAAAATGACGACCAAGGACAAACTGAGAAACTACATCAGCCCGATGCCCGGCCGAAAGTGGGTTGATTCGGCGTCAGTCATCGTGCTGGGGGTATTCTTCGGGCTGTGGATAGCTTTGGCGACGTCGCCCGTCGCCGCAGGGGTCCAAATTTCGATTTTGCTCGGCCTTGTTTTTCCAGCGGTTTTGGCTTTTGTTTGGATCCGGGATAGGCTTGGCCTGTCTTTTACAGGCCTGCGAGAGGATCTGGCCCTCCTGGCTGTTGCGGCCTGCCTTCTGTCCGTCCCATTAAAAAAAATATTTAACGAAATTAGCGATATAAAGAAAAATAGGGGGAGAAAAAAGGAAAAACAGGCCTCTGACCGGTTCACCTTAGCGGAACAAATTGAATTAATTCAACCAGATAAATTCCTAATCACCCCCCTCCTCCTCGCGCGCCGCCCTGGCGCGCGGGTTTTAGCCGCTACGTAGCGGCGGGCGGGGGCTCGACCCCGCGGCCCCTGGCGACGCTCCCCAATAGATAATTCCACCCCGCCCGCCGCAAAGGCGAGCAAAAATGTCACTTTTGGATCAATATGTTGCGTATGGGTTTTTGAGCCCGGCCGATGCCCAGAGTTTGCGGAGATACGGGACCGACAAACAGGAGGAGGCGGTGCAGGCAGCAGTGGTTGCCGCCTTCCAGAAGTTTGACCCCTTGGCGGCTGCCCGCCGAGCAGTGGAACCCGAATTCTCATCCGAAAAATTTGGTGAAATTAGCTATTTCTACCAGCAGATGGCCGCCGCCGACGCGGAGCAGGATGGAGCCGGGGGCGACCGGCTCGCGGACACGAGCAAAATTGCCGCGGCGTTTGGGGTGGGCCGGCGGCGCGCTCAGCAAATCCTGCGGACCACCCTCTCCGGGTTGCAGGACGAGCACCAATTGCAGCTTTTTGGGGGCGTTCGATGATCTCCCCCGAGGGGGTGCAGGTCAAGCACGGGCGGCGGTTCGGGATGGTGCCCGATTACGTTTTGGAGTCAAAAGACCTTTCGTTGCCAGCGCGTGCGGTGGCCGCCTGGTTGGCTGGCAGGAGCGACAGCTTCCAGGTCCGGATTGGCCCGATGTGTCGGATGCTAGGGTTGTCCGAGGCCCGATGGCGAACGATCAGGAAGGAACTCGAGAGGATAGGGTGGTGGCAGTCGTGCCGCTGCCGAACAGTGGATGGCAGGATAGTGTGGCGCCATGAATTCAGGGACACACCACCGGCGGCCACCATCCCCAAGAAAACCACGGATGGCCCAACCATGGATGGCGCGTCCATCCATGGCGAACAGAAGGATATACCAGGAGGACAAAACCAAAAGGAGAAAACCAAAAAAACTACTATCACTCAAAACTCCAGAAGCACAGCGCGTGCTGTGGTGCTGGCAGCCAAGGAGGCAATAGAGAGGCACCGAGCCCAGCATGGCCTGGCCGCCTGGGGCGACCAAGTATGGCAGCCCGCAGCC
The DNA here is from genome assembly GCA_021795795.1 of Pseudomonadota bacterium. The sequence goes on from JAJYPA010000404.1 coordinate 6,837, forward strand.
GCGCTCCTAGGCGAGGTTGATCAGGGGCTCATGGAGCCAGTCGCGGCCCAGTGGCGAGCCGCGCTGATGAGGACAGGCCAGGCAGCTCTGACCAAGCCGATCTTGTACCTGCAAAAGCTCGTACAGGAAGCAAAAACAGGAAGATTTGACCCGTCGGGCTTTTCGGGCTTTGTGGCCCCCCGCCAACAAAAACAGGTCGCGCCGCCGCGGCAGAGTGATCCAGCCGGATTCGCCGAATTCCTTCGCGGCCTAAATCTTGGCCAGGGTCCGAGAGGTGGAGCATGAAACTCATGAAAGTCGATCGATTCCGATCAGCCTTTTTCGAACCTGGGTCTGCCCCAGACCCGAGAACCATTCGCTGTTGGGTCGAAAGCGGCGCCGTGCCTGGCACGGTAATTGGTGGACGGTGCTTCATTGATTCTGAAAAATGGGAGGCGCAATTTGCTTCCGGCGCAAATCCTGAAATCAGCGGACTCGTTTCCAAAGTGTTAAGCAGGAGGTGAAAATGGCACCACGGCCACGTACCAGATCTGCAAAACTTCCAGCAAACCTCTGTGCTGAGCCACAAGGCGGCACGGTCTATTATCGCTACCGGAACCCCGTCAATGGCCGACGGACAAGCTTAGGCACTGACGCCGAAAAAGCCATCAAGGCGGCCATTGCCTTAAATGCCCACCTCGCCCATCAACTCATGGATCGCGAATCGGAAAGGCTAGTCAGCCGCGTCATGACC
>JAJYPA010000405.1 GCA_021795795.1 Pseudomonadota bacterium
TTTTTAGAAGAAAATTCAATGATGAGGAGTTACAGTATACAACCCCATCACCGTCCAGGCTTGCCATAAATGCACTAACCGTTTGATTAGCATGGTTGCCCAGCATACAACTATGTTTCAGTCATACACCGATCTCAAAAGCCAAAAGGAGCTGCTATCCAGCATCCCAGGAATTGGTGACAATACCGCCGCCACCTTGCTCGCCTTCCTCAGCCCCGTAGAACGATTTCGCTCAGCAAAGCAGGTCGTTGCTTATGCTGGCCTCAATCCCCGTATACGACAATCTGGCCAGTGGGCGGGAAAGAGCCCCATCGCGAAAACAGGAAATGCTCTGCTGCGCAAGGCCCTGTATTTGCCGGCAGTGGTGGCGAAACACCATAACCCAATCATCGCAGCCTTTTGCGACAGGCTACTGGCCAGAGGTAAGCGTCCTATGCAGGTGGTCGTTGCGGCTATGCGTAGGCTTCTGCATCTAGTTTTTGGTGTCCTGAAGTCTGGAAAGCCATTCGACCCCGAATTTGGGCTTGCATAGTATCGCTCAAGACGGTATCTGAAAGCAGACGTTGGCTTGGGTTGCGTCATCCGATCGCCATCAGTGCTACTTTTCAACAGCTTTCTCCAATCCGCCAAGGCCAAAGCCCGCGGCTATCGCCCACAAGAACTTCATCAACATCGCCTACCTGATCCTCGGCAAGCTGGGTCTCGGGCTACCCACATGAAACGTCGAGGAGCCGTTACCTCTTTGATAGAGGTCAAGATCTACCTGTTATGAGAAATCGAACATTTACCCTGCGATTGGCTCCATTAGCAGGAGATAATCCTGGTAATGGCTTGCTATCACCGTACGCAGCGACTACAACTCTTTTTATATATAATGAACTTTCATGGTTTTTTACTAACAAATGCCTTACCGCATTAGCCCTCGCAGCAGAAAGTGTAATATTGTCATCATAAACTGCACAATATTTTTTGATATTAGTGACCGGGGCACCAATAGGGGTATTGTTTGTGAAGCCTTGAACCATAACGGTAGAAAACTCATTTCTTTGTAAGAATTTAATGATATAAGGGCGCATTTGATTTAGGGTAGTCACAACATTTGGGGTTAGGCAAGCGCTACCATTCGCGAAAACACCGTCTGTAAATGTCATAGTAGATGTATCGCGATATATTTTCACCGCTTTAGAAAGGCCATTATGCTGCACGACCTTGGATAAGGAGTCCATGACAACATTAATTTGGGATTTCGATTTATCATGCAACATCATTTCAGTCTTTTTTAATTGCTCCTCTTCTGTATCTTTAATGATGACGGAAAAAACTAAAAAAAGAATGACAACCCCAACCATTCCGGACATGAGATCTGATATAACTATCCATTCGTGTGTTTTTGTACTCATCTTAACCTCGAGTACTATTGGTGGAGTCATTCTCCGATATTTTAGAAGTTCCCGCAATAGTAAACAAAAAATCCTGCAAAGTGTCATTTTGGGTTTGAGTTAATTCTACCAACTTAGATGAGTTTTCTGGTAACCCTTCGAGAGAGTGAAGTTTGTGACCTATACTTTCCATTCTCTGCCCGGCATCAGAAACAGATCGTAGGCCATGAGTAATATCGTTTGATAACTTATTAATAAGATTAACCATAGATTCAACACTATCATTCAGTGTAGTGCTCATGAGAGTGAATTCCGCAGATGCATTTTCCTGGATTCTGAGAGAACGTTGAATAGAGTTCTCAACCCCTTTCATACTTTCAGACATGTTAGTAGAAAGATGCGTTAGAGCAGCAGAAATATCTATTGTTGCATCCACAAGCATCTTAGAGCCACGTTCTAAAGTGCGTGAAGCGTCGGAACTCATCTTGTTAACCGCACTAGAAAGTGTCTCGGAAACATCTTCTAGCACTGAAGTAAACTGTCTACTAAATTCGTCGACTGCGTTCTTCAAATCAGCGGCGGCGATACCAACTTTCCCAGAACTGTCAGCCATCTGCAAAGATGCCTTTGATATCCCAGAGATTATTCCAGACAATCCTTTATTTAATTCAAGAATGGAATTCCCAGATATTTCAACGACTGATGTTATTTTGCTTAAATAGTTAGAGGTGGTTTCTTTTTTTCTTATTTCAATCTCCTCCATTTTGAGCGCAAGGTGACGAATTTCTGAAGCATTACTATGACGGAGTTTCTCCAATTCATCAATAAAACTCGTTTGCAAACCGACAATTATTTGCAACAGAGATGACATGTCAGCGGCTCTGCTTTCTTGCTCCAATGTGCGCTTCTTATCCATTTCCTCCTTAGTCTTTTTTATAGCCCACTGTAGTCGGTGTTCGTCATACCTGCTAATACCACTAGCCCAGACACGAAGGACTAGGAACGCGATAATACCCCAAGTAGAAGTCTTGAATTTTGCGCCAAGTCCTTGCAACAGCCCCAGCAGATTAGTCATGGTATGTAGAGCATCTAATGACGCAGTACCATTGGGCTGCGTTAAAAGTTTAGATGCATAGTCAAGCGCTATACCGAGATTTATAAATGTACCAAGAAGTCCGACCACAAGAAGGATTCCGGGCATAATGTCAGCCACGCGTTCTGCCCAGGTCATTACAGCCTGGGAAATGTCTTCGACACTCCCATGTTCGACGTCCAGCGAACTTTTAACCCAGCGAGCCGCCCAATTTTCCTTACGCGCAACGATCGTTGTCGAGGCAATTGTGAAAATTGTTAGGACCGAAATAATACTGAAAAAAATAATCTCGATGCCAACATCTTGAGGAAGCAAAAACTGTATAACTGGATTCATTACGCTGTTACCTCCATAATTCTCTTCATCCTATTCGACGCTTCTTCTTTGAATATATTAGAATAGTCTGTCAGCAGCATTTGCTCACTATCAGTTAAATATTCGAAAGGTTTATTATTCTGAGCGCAAGAAATAAGTATTTCACCAACCTTGGCGCCTTTTTCTAGTAAATATGTCCGACCCTCATTTTCCAGCTGATCTGGATCTTTTTCGAGAAGTTGCAGAAAGCCTTCCGCTGCACCAACGTAAGTATCAAGGTCCCGACGCTCGGTTTCGGCCGACTGAAGCCTACCCTCAATCTCGGGAATTTTTTTATTCAAATCTAACAATTGCTCATGTTCAGTTGCATCTAAGCCGCCTTCTTGAATTCTTTCTGATATCTGTAGTCTTTTCCTTTGTGTTTTTAGGGCGGCCAATTCCGCCGAAATATTTTTCCAGTTTTGTTGTGACACTTCAGCCTTTTTATTCCACGATGCAATCAGTTCTTCAAAGATAAACGGAGCGAGCTTAGTCTTATAGCGAGCCATAAGAAGCCTATCAAGTCGTTGTGCAGCTTCGTTACTCAATTTTGGGTCGGCCTTTATTAGATCTGAAGCGATGCGCACGATAAATATATCATCAGCACTTAAATCGTCTACAGTCTTTGCTTCATTAAATCTTTTCTCTGATAACACGAGTAACTTTTGTGTCGCCCGGAGTCTTAGATAATGTGTGAAGTCTATAACGCTTCCTTCGTTAATTGTCGTGCTTACTAGCGTACTGGAAATTCTATAGTCATTTATTAAGGATGCGAATGCAATTGCATTCTGCATTTCTGGATTAGGGGTTTCTCTCTCGGCAAATTGCAAAGATTCTTGATGCATTTGCGCTTCTTTTAATTCTTCTTTAGTATATTCTTCTACGGATTGTGCTCCTTTTTGACCCCTATATGTTTTGGCCGCGTGTATCGCCCACTCGATAGCCTTGTTGATTTTTTGCATTATTGGCGAGCTGTCAATAGTCTTCAGGAATTCAATACCTTTATCTAATATGTGTAATGCGCCACTAAGCCAAGGCCATGTCGTTTCGGTAGCTTTTGCTGCCGCTCGCACGGCGAGCTGTATATGTTTCAAGAACGGCTTTACGGTCTTCCACATGTCCTTTACTTTTCCTACAAAGTTTTCTGCTTTCTCCGCCATCCAATTTAGTGCACGTGAGCCCATTTCCTTTGCTGAATTCCATGCGGATGAAACAGCCCTACCAACTGCACTGCCAGCAGAAGAAATGAAGCCGACAATAGATGATAAAAAACCCATTTAATAACTCCTTGCTCAAATTATTTGGCTAAGCCAAGCAGTTTTCTGCTTGTTTCGATTTCATTGTCAGAACCGTTCAAACCAGCCCGTACTCCGACGTTGTCTTTCCCTTTCTTAATTTCTTCTATTGCAACACATATATCCTCCATTAATACGACTGGATTCTCTCGGTTTCGTATAAATGCTTTCGGCAGCGCCATTCGTATGGCATTTCTGATGTCTCGGCCTGACAAATTATCGGCAGCATTAGCACAGTTATCGATAATCATGGACCTGTCTTCATGTAAAGGGATATTAGAAACAAGGAATTTATCAAGTAGTTTTTTCCTTGCGCCTATATCTGGTAACTTAAATTCAATATGGTATCGTATCCGGCTAACAAAAGCGGGATCATAATTCTTAGCAAAGTTAGTTGCAAAAATTACTATACCTTCATGACTTTCGAGCTCAATAAGGAGGGTTGAGCGCATTGCATTTATTTCATTATCAATACCCTGAGTTACTGATGATAACCGTGAGCCAAGAAGTGTGTCTGCTTCATCGAAGAATAGGATTGCCCCCTCTTCACGAGCCAATCGAAATGCGTGGCAGATATTCTTTGCTGTTTCACCAACAAACTTGCTCTCTAGCTCTGATATACCTATGTGTATATATGAAAGCACCATCGTTCCGGCAAGCGCCTCTGCGGCAAAAGTTTTGCCCGTACCCGGTTGTCCGTAGAGGTTGATAATCATATTTCTACCTGCAGGATCTACCTCTTTGAAACCCCAGTCAGTATATATAATTTTATGATATTTGAGTGCGGCTAGCACCTCATCAAATTGGATACGCGTATCCTCAGGCAGGATAACGTCCTCGTTCAATTTCACTCTTGGCGTTCTTACTCGAGCCGATAGCTCCTCGGAGTTTGTTTCATTGGTCATATGACGTTCCTCGCTCTGCACGATGTTTTGGCGCGGACATGTTGATGTACGCTCGCTGCACTAATTACTAATTTCCGCTGTCTTCCCTGTTAATCTGTGCGTCGGCTGTCAATTTTCATGCCGCCAACACCGGCGCGACATTCACTATCTAGTGGAAAGTAGCCACATTCCGGGCACGGAATATCCTCCGGCTTTCCCAACATAGCATCCGAGTTTGGGCGAACCGTCCCGCGCCAATGGCATTTTGGGCACTCAAGGCGTATTGGTTTGGGACGGATCGGCATTAGCGTTCTCCTACAGCTTTGTCGGCGCAAGGTTGTACGACTGGAGACATCGCGGCATCCAGAGCGCGACCATAGTCGAGCCGGAGTTGCTGCAGCATGCTTCCGCCATCTTGGTGATGGTTGCCTCAAGCGCATTGCGCTCTCGATCGAAAGCCTCGCAGAGCGCTCGACCGTCGGCCATCCATTCCTGCTCCATGTCCTCGACATCGTGGGTGATAGCACGAAACAGCTGGGTAACCGCCGTGGGCTTGGCCTTGCGAAATATGCGATCGAGATGTGGCTTGATCTGAGGTAGCAGTCGCACGCTCTTGCGCAAGCTGTCGAGAGCCTGTCGGTCACTGTCCAATATCCAGCTTTCGTTCAGTAGGTTCTTCAACTGATCACTACGCCGCCGAAGTTCTTGGAGCAGTTGCTGTTCTACCCCCTCCTCAAAGGCCCGTGAGGCATCCATCAGCAGGGTGCGCTGAAAATCTTCCGCGATGTCTGGCATGAAGCCGGTCTCTGCCTGTTTGCGAATTGCCGCTTCGAGACAATCGGGTACATACTCCCCTACCGAACGGGCCATAGCTGGGATATCGGTCGATATGCGGCTCACCCAGGTTTGTTCCGCCGCCATCGTTTGTGTCCAGTCTGTAGTCATTGCTGCGCACCTCCATGTTGATCCACGAAAGTGAGCATAGTCGGTATGTGCGCCAGAATACGTCACATTCAAACCACGGCCTCCACGTCTTGAATCTCCAAGTCCCAAAGCTCGTCTCCAAAGCCTCGCAGCCAGCTGTGGAGCAGCTTGGAATCTGTGACAGTGGCGCGGATGCGCAGCGCTTCGTCTTCTATGTCCACGCCCTGGTCCAGTGATAGAGGAGATTCCAGGAGGTGCCATCCGGTCGCCTTGGTGATGCGAAACTGTATCCGTACCTTGCGTCCCTGACCAAAGGCGAAACGTCCCTCGGCATCGTAGTTCGCCAAGGAAAAGGTTTCGGGATACGAGAAGTGCTCCTCCAGCATCTCGGCATGCTCAATGCGGGTTAGCGCCAGGATTCGCTCGTTGTCGTAGCCTTCGAAGCGGCAGACGAGGTAGAGGCGAGGCTCCTGAAGAGCCAGACCCAAAGGCCACACGATGGCACCCTTCTGCTCACCTTGCACGTTGTGGTAGGTGACACGGAGTTTATTTTCCAAGTAAAGGGCCGAGGTCACGGCATCCAAAACACCCGGTTGCATTTTGGGGGGCAATAGCGGCTGCGTTGTCGGTATCCTCCGCACTTTCTCCAGCCAGCGACGTTGTGGCGCTTGGGAGGGAGCAGTTTCCAGTGCCTGTTTGGCGCTGGAGAATAGTGGCTGAAATACGTGGTCCAGACTCCCCGGCAGTAAAGCCTGCAGCTGGGTTTGCGCCAGACGGAGGAGGATCGATTCCGCAGGTGTCGGCATAGGGAGATGGAAGCCCTGAGCCCCATCTAGCCAGCGGTATCCGTAGGGCTTGCTCCGGGTATCGCATTCAATGGGAAAGTGATCCGTCAACTGATCCAAAAGGCGCTGTACCGACCGCAGACTCCGCTCGTGACCTGAGCTTGCCAAGCCCTTCGCGAGCTGAGCTGCGGTGATAAAACGCTTGCGAGGGATCGCTCGAAGCAACTCGATCATCACGAGGGAAGTGTCGAGAGCGTCCCTGGCCGGCACTGGTCACGCACTCCATTGATAATGGCGAAAAAAATTACCCACGGATGGATCGTCCATCCGTGGGCCTTCGCTTGTCGTGCCGGCTGGGGAAATGCCGTCAGGCCGACGGTGCAACGGCATGATGCGTCGCCGCTTCCCCGGGGCCGAAGAACTCCTCCAACACAGCCTCCCGTTCCTCTTCGGTCTCTTCCTGGAGCCCATTGCTGAGTCCGCGTCTGGCTGCGGCTTCCAAGGCATGATCGGCCTGTTCCTGTTCCTGTCCTTGGCTTGTAGCTTGCCGCAGAGGCTCGGCGTTGTCTACTCCATCCCGAAGGGTCAGGTCCACGTAATAGATCGCCGTCCTGTGGCTCAGGGTGGTGCTTTTGTCCCTAAGCTTCAGAGAGAGTGGCAAATACTTGGCCGCCCCCTGGGTGACCGCATTCCAGTAGCCTCGCCGCAAGCCAGATCTGCAGCTTGCGCTCTTCCATTCCCTCGAAGAAAAATTCCCTCTCACTGTATGGGCCGCCCTCGACGCCCTGTCTTATGGTTTCCAGCCGGTCCAGCGCCAACTGAAATAGATCGGCTTCTGAGTGCGGCTCGCG
>JAJYPA010000406.1 GCA_021795795.1 Pseudomonadota bacterium
CACCCATCTTCTGCAAAGCCGCTGCGGCAGCGTCCGGGTTCAGTGATTCGGCCTTTTTCACAGACGCAAGCCAGATGCTTTCTCCCGTGTAGGCAAACCCTCCGCTGCTGTCGGCAACGCTACCGGAAACACAGGACTCCGCCTCTTCTTTTGCGCGTTCAAGATATTCCAGCGTGTTGCACTTCGGGCATGGCATATCGCCTCCGTCGAACAGTGGACCGCCAGGCTCGTCGCAACTGTCGAGATCCCACAGATAGCCGTCAATGCAGCAACTGTCGATATAGCTGGCACCAAAGTCACGACCTTCGTAACCACACACCGCGCTGCCTTGTGTTTTGTTACTCATGATCAGGTGTTTCCTTGTCTAACGCTTGTTTCTCTCGCATGATTTCGTATTCAACGGACGTTTTCGCAGCAAGGAACCCGGAGAAGGTAAGGCCGAAAAACCCAAAGCCCGCGACAACTATGGAGGTAAAAATCGAATGGTGATAGACGATCCATGAAACCAAAAATAAAACTATGGTGATCAGATAATCGCTAGTTAATAATACGAATTTTGCAGTACGCATGATTATTCCTCCAAAATGGCTGGCAATGCTTTCAAATACAATTCAGGATTCCCGTAATACAATGCGTACAGCCCTTCAAAAAACTCCACAATCTCCCGGTGCGCCGTAAATACAGTGGTCGGATGGCCGAAGGTGTACTGCTCACCCGGATCGAACGCCACTTCCTTCCCGGTCAGGTAATATTGCAACAGACGGTCCAGGATGGTCCGTGATTTGTCCCCGCTGCAGCAAAATCCGTCCCGCCGCTGGATGACTTTTTGAAAGTGAACGTTCAGAAATTGGTACTGCTTCAGGATGAAGTGCGCTTCTCGTTTCCCCGGAAGGACTGTCTGGAGCAATCCATCTACCACCCGCTCCAATGGATAAGACAGCGCGTAGAGGAACCGTTCTGGCTGACCGTTACGCGCAAAGGCCTGGGCCTCCTGAAGCATTGGATGGTCCTGAATCGACGCGAATAGCGCCATTTTGTCCTGATCGGTAGTGTCCAGGATCGCGGTTATCACGTCCTGAATTGGGGTAGCGGATTGTCCGGTCATCCTGCAACTCCAACGTCCATCGCCGCCATGACTTTTTTGATTCCTCGCTTGGCGTTGCCCTTACCCAGCTTCAAAATAAGACCATGAAGCTCGGCAAATTCCTTGGCCGCGGTATTTCCGAATGCGCCAGACGGATAGCCAGCGCTTGGGGAGGCCTTAACATCGGCGCGTCCCGACTTGATCTTTCCGAACGCATTGATGGACTTGTCGCGTATTCCAACAGGAGTGCGCAAATCCTGCAGCGATTGAATCGCAGCCGGCACAAACGGCTTGAGCGGGTCGTCGTCGTTCCAGTCCCGCACATCGGCCGGGCGCATATAATACGCTGGCCATGGCTCAACTTGCGCATAATCCTCGTGTAGGCTCTTGCGGAACTGAATAACGCGATCAGTCAATGCGTAAGGACGGGATCCCTTTTCGCCATGGTGGAAATGAAAATCGACCGCCTGGCGCCAGTTGTCAGCAAAAGGAGCGTCAGGAAATACCTCACGAAATTCCGTGTTGAATATTTCGACCCACTCGGACATCCATTCCGGAAGACCTCGCTGTTCAGCAAAATCCAGTGATCGTTGTCCCCAAGCTGTGCGGTAGCGCCGAGCATAATCTTCAATGGCGAAAAAGATTTTATCCTCGATCATGAAATCCATGGTGATGACGGAGTTATTACCCACATAAGGTGTTATGCGTAACACCATGTCTGGATGTGGGGTCGTAAGACGGTAACTTACCAGTTCTTTGTAACCGTCCCATCCACGATCAGGATAACCAAACCGACGAAACAGGTAAGCAAACAACTTGCCGTATTCGATCTCATCACCGCAAACACTGGAAATGATGGGGTCTGACAGATCATACGTGGACTTTCCCGTATCTATGTAATGCCGGAAAGAAAGACCAATCCAGTCTTTGCCGCTCATATCTGCCTGCTTCATGTGAAATTTACGTTTTGCCATGGTTGATTTCCTCTTGCTTATGTAACCAGCCTACCATGCAGTCAAATCAATGATGCGCTGGCATCTTTGCAACGCGCGTATTTGTAGAAGGGGCGCATTCATCGGTGCGCCATACGATCAGGGTCGTCCGCGTTATCTTCGACAATGGCTTGCGCCAATGCGCGCAAAGCCGCAAACGTTCGAGGTGAGCGGCCGCCGCCCCGCATTGTCGTACAGAATTCAACGCTTGCAACATGACCTCTTTCATCGATAACGGCAACACACATATCACCGTCTTCCTGGCGCATCAGCCGTAGGCGGCCAGTGGTGCTCATATCTTCTTTGCGTTCAACCCAAACATTTGAACGTATAAGCGTCTCTACGGTGCTCAAGCCGTTTCACCTTTGTTGCCCAGCAACGCCAGAATCGCCGCACTGGTTCGCCAGGCCAGTGCCTGTGTGTTTTGATCTGTCAGTCGTTCGGTGATTTCCTGCCACTGAGGTGAGTTTGGCAACTTGAAGGCCACATCGGCAGCGTCACGGATACCAGCCGCATATCCGCGACTCAAGTCCAGCAGCAATTTAAGGTCATCAGTAGACATAGTTAGCTGCTTTACGGACACCTTATCGGCGGCAGCAAGGGTGCTCGCCAAGCGATGCTGCATGGTTTCAACGGGCGTTGCGATGTGTTCTGACTTGCTCACGATGTTTCCTTTTGCTTTCGTCTCCGGTCGGATTTGTGTTGCGGGAAAGGCCCTCCGCTCTGATGCAGATCAATGGCTAATCCTCGCGTTGATGGCGGTTCCCAACCCAACACGCGGTCCCAAGCGTCTGCCCGTCGTTCCCATTCTTTCCGGGAAATTCCGTTCGGCTGATCGGTGTTATTCCAGTAGCGGTACTCGCTCACCAGCGGCTGCCGGAGCCAATGCCGAAACCACCGGGGATGCTCGGTGAATGCAATGCCCAGGAACCTATCTCCGTCCGGAAAGAACACCAACTGAAAATCCGTATCCACGGCTGGCATGCGACGGCCCTTGTCCACCGTCTCGGATCGCAACTCCATCCATGCGGTCCAGCCCTTAAACGGCTCCTCTGAGGTTCCGGTTTTCCGCAAAAAAGAATTGAGCATTTTTTGCCCTTCCATCCGAACATAAGGACGAAAGCCGTTGACCAATTCCATCAACCGCATGGCTGAATCTGTGGCTACGGAAAAACCATTATGGATTTTGGTGCTCACCTTAATCTTGTCCGGCCTGGCGCATATTCTCTCTCATTTTCTCAAACGCGATAGCCGCTTCACCGGCCTTTTCTTGCGCCTTTTGCAGTTCCAGCTTCTTTTGAGCCACATTACAGCCAGCCAGGGACACCCGAGCCTCCACTTCGGCTTTAAGGGATTCCCAGGCTTCGGCTTCCGTTCGGAAGTGCGAATTGATGTAACATATCTCACCGTCACTATCGGTTCCCGGGTATGGCTCGCCTTCGACTTCTCGAACAGTCACGTTTTGCGTGTCTCTCTTGTATAGTTTCATGCAGCTCGCTCCGCCACCAAAAGATTAATCAATCCAGTTATGTCGCAAGATTCACCGGCCGCTACATCGGTCAACACGCATCCTGGCTCCGGCAGGTCATTTTCTTTCAGGTTGGCGAAGCAGGTAGCTTCCCATTGTGTATTATTATCCCCGTCCACGGTCGCCATGAACATCTTTTCAGCCTTTTTGATGCAGGCCAGCAGATCGACTTCCTTACGCAAGTATAGGATCGCCAATTCCCGATTGATCGACAGCCACAGCCAGATATTTGCGGTATCCGTGCAGTCCTGCCAGGACACGATGTACAGATCACCGTCCATGGCGCGGTACAAGGCCACCAGCGGCCCGTCGTACCACATGAGGTTACCCAACAGTTCAGCGTTGGCCAGGTTCGTGTATGAATTCACCGAGTGCGCCGGGAAGCACCGGCCTTCAGGCCGGTGAGGGATAGGCGCGGCGGGCGTAGACCCCCCGTCGGTTATCATGACAGCGTCTCCCGGTAGTAACTGTAACCATCCGATCGTTGAATCAACCGGCAATCCTCCGCCCTGATCCCATCTTGCGGGCCGGATTTCGTGCGAATCTTGAACGACCCCGACGAACGCACCGCCACCCGCCCCACATGAACACCCTTGCGTTTTCCCTTCGCCACGTCCGCACGCACCATGTCCCCGGTCTGGAATCCATGGTGCAGTTTTTGACGCGGCAGGAAAGACACGCGCCGGCCTTTCTGGTCCAGATTGGTGCGCTGATATTGCCCGCGCCCGTCACAATGCACCCGCCAATACGGATGGTCCCAATCCTCCACCCGGCCCACCAACCCCATGCAGGCGGCGTCCAGCGCGTGTCGCTTCGGTACGCCGAACCGGGTGCGGTTCCATTTGGCCTGCGCACCAGTGCTGATCTCCACCGGCAACCCAGTGCCCTCCAGCATCCGCAGCACCGCGGCACGAGTGGCGTTGATGGCCGCCACATCCATGAGTGGCGCCTTGGCCTGCGCCTGTATGCGCGTCAACCGGGTGGCTTCGTGCTGTTTCCTCTCAGCGAGTTTCTTTGTGTCCACGGCACCACCCTCAGTCGCGGCGAAACGTTGCGCGTTCCGCTCGAACCGGCGAAACCGTTTCTTGCCCGCATGCAAAAAATCGGGCAGATACAACGCGCCCTTCTCCAGATTGCAGGGCTCGCAAGCCAAGGTCAGGTTGCTGATCCGGTCCGTCCCACCATTCGCGCGGGCCAGAATGTGTTCCACCTGCAGAGGCTTGTCGTCCGCGTCACAATAGGTGCAGGTTCTCCCCCATTTCTCCAGCAGATATTCCCGCACCTCGTATCCGAACAGGGTGCCCTGCTGATACTTGATTCCGGATATCTCCGGATTCTGCAACCGCTGCGTATCAAAGCGATGCAGCATGGTGCTGATCGCGGTGACGGGCGCCAAAGACATCAGCCGGTTGCACCAGGACGCCGTTGTGTCCACCCGATGCTGCAAAGACGGCGGCAACCAACCCTCTGGACGACTGCGGTTATCGGACCGTGCAGCCCGATGACGGGTTTTGCGGTGCCGCCGACCGCCCCGCATATTGGAACGTTGCTCCAGCTTCTTGCTGATCAGCGCGCCCCGATGCTCCAGATCGAGCATATTGATCACATGCTCCACCCGCTCCACCGCGCCGGTCACGGGTTCCACCGTCTCCGATTCGCGGACCAGCGCGATGCCCGTTTTGTGACTGGCCGGACCGATTTTGAGACGCAGCGGCTGCAGCGCGCCGCCTGCCATATCCTTGAGACGAATGGTGAACGGATACATCCTGTGCACCACCGCCCGTCCGCGTTCCAGCAGCAGTCGCGCCCGTTTCTCCGAGCACGGCATCAGGGGCCGCTTCTTTTTGTCCAGCACATAAACCGCCATTCCACACCTCTTTCAATGACGTCCTTACGGACCCTGTAACAACCTTTTTCGAGATCTCCCCTCGGGGGGTCCATAACCGGCTCCTGCCTGTGAGGGCAGCGGTTGGTCCTTCGCGGCTTTGCCTTTCCGCAGCATGAGCCCAACCTTGCAGAGTCCGGAACTGAGGCAGCATCCCGGAGTGCGTCTGTACGACCTGTTATGAACGTCTACCAACGTCTCACGACGTTACGCGGTCCCCATGATCAACCAAGCCTGCGTACTGCCTTGCAAGCTCCGGCCTTCAGGCCGGGGTAATTGACGACATGCTCCTTTCACTTGTTGGGTATTTCTGCTGGAGCCGTCTTAGCTCTGCAATTTCGCGGGCTTCCTTTTCCGCAGCTTGTGCTGTTAACGCCAGTTGTTTTTTAAGCGCGGCGTTCTTCCGCTGCTGGGCATATTGTTGACATGCGGATGTTTCATTCAGCCGTTCGTCATCGATATCGCTTTCAGAAACGATGACGATTTCCCTGATTTTCTCGAAGTCCACCTCGGTGTACTCGTCACCACGATCTTCTTGCGGGGTCTCTCGAATCTTCATCTGCCCCAGTTTTTCATACAAATCGTTTAGGCTTTCTGCTCTGATCCAACAGGATCCATCTTTACAGGCATCCCGATTGTCCATGTCACGATAGTAATCTGACACCGTTACAAAACACTCGAATTGCGAAACCTTCTTGCTCATGTCAGTCTCCGTTCTCAAAATATGCGCAATAACCTGTTCACGCCGATCAGCTAGCACCCGTTTTGCCTCATTGAAATCGGGATGCGCGTCCAGGATCGTATCGATGGACTCGTAGATTAAAATCTCAGGAGTCCCGTAACGCGCTCGGCAAGCGGCTATCGCCAAACGGGTGCTGCGCTCCACCTTTTCGTTGTGGGCGCGTGGCTGGGTTTCCCGATCAACATCTGGCGAGGCCATACTTCCCCCTGAAATTACGCCTGCGTCTCAATCTCAAAACTCCCCGGAGCATTACCTTCGTCGTCCGACAATAGGAGCATCGTTCTCTTCGTTCCATCTGGCATGGTGATAAGGAGACCAAAGAACTCGCCAATACCAGAATCCTCTCCACTCCGGACAAGACCAGAGATAGTGCCGCCCACCAATTGATCCAGCTTTTTCAGATAAAAATCCGCATTCATGACTGCCTCCTTTCCAATATATGATTAGTATATAACAATCATACATAGGGTGTCAAATTTTCGGTCCACCGGTGCGGTCACCGCAGTTTTCCGTCATCCATTGTGCCAACGCCGCTCGCATCGCATCGCGGTAGTCTTGATTTCCGGGGTCGGACAGCAGCCTCACAGCGCTCTCGGCCATGATGTGGTTTTTCGCCTTCTCGCGACGAAGCCACTCTTCTGCAATGGACACAAAGCACAGCGGTTCTCCAGGGCCAGCGCGAGTGCTGGCCCGTCGGTATCGCTTATGCCCCGTTCCTGTGTAGTACAGGCGGGCGACCACTGGAAGTCTATTTTTATCACTCATGATCAGGCGATCCTTTCTCTTGTGATGGGTTAATCTGGCAATGCATCCATCGCCAGGATGGCGACCGCCGTCACGGTTTCCGTCAATTCTTCCAGCGTGCCGTCATTGCGAATCTGGAGATCCGGACTGCAAGTTTCCCAGAACACTTCAGACACATGGCCCGCCACCGGCTCCACGCCGGGCCGCAACACCAGGCCAAGTCGTCCGCCGAGTTCCCGCACCAGGTCCGCCTCATTCTGGAAACGCACGTCGGTCACGACCCAATCCTGGTCAGGGCCGGAAAGCAGCCGGTCTCGGACCTTGTCGATCCAATAGGACTCGCGTTGCGCCCTGCGGTATTCGGTGCCCCACCACTGGAGGATCTGGCGAGGGGGATACGGGATGTTGGAGTGTCCGATGGGGCGGTTTCCACGATGTTTGATCTGACGCACGACCTGAGCAAACTCGCCTTCCATGCAGTGACCGAGAGACAGTCTCGCGCTGCGCTTCTCCTTCGTTTCGCGGGTCTTGAGGAACGTGATGGGCACATTAAACGCTGTGCTGACTTCCTTGTACAA
>JAJYPA010000407.1 GCA_021795795.1 Pseudomonadota bacterium
GTTAAGAATGGGTGTTTTTGGCTCCTTTCGCAATGGTGTTTTTGGGGGATTCTGGGAGCGGTCTGGGGGCGCGAAAACTATCGCCTTCCAGGATCAGTCGATAGGCGCCGTGACGTAGCCGATCCAAGGGAAGTTCAAGACCCTACTGAAGCACTATGTGGGTGGAGCCATTACACCGACCCTGAGTTGGCTCCTTTATGCCGACCCGGGACTGGCGCCATTACGCCGCCCCTGAAGTGGCGCCATTATGCCGGCCCCGTTTTGGCGCCATATTGCCGACCCGTGACAAATGGATTACCGTCATCAATGCTGACCCAGGAAAACATCCATCGCCGTCTTTATTTCTATGGTGGCGGGGTCGGCATGTTGTCTGGTATATTTGGCATTGGCGGTGGATTTCTGATTGTTCCTGCACTGATGCATTCCGTACGTATGCCCCATATTGAACGCCATTGCATCATCCTTGGTAGTGGTTGGTTCTCTAGGTGCTGCCACAGCTGCTAGTTATGCTTTTTCAGGCCTTGTAGACTGGCATATATCTGCTTATTATCTCATTGGCGGCATGTTTGGTGGTTGGCTAGGTGCGCGAACTGCAACACGGCTTGGTGAACGCAAACGAACCCTTAATTATCTTTTTGCCATCATTATTGTAATTGTGGCAATTTATATACTGATCAAGGAAGGATATCACGTTTTTAAATTTTAGACATGCTACACCAGATTTTATAAATATTGATCTATCGCAATATTTGACACTGGCCTTGTTCCATAAAAAACCCCGATTTTAAGCGGGGCGAGGAGGGTACACGAGGAGAGTACACCATGAAAAACAGAGCCTGTTGCCGTCCTTACTAGAACATATAAGTCAGCATGACCCGATTATAGACAAAAGATTGATTTCCTGGATTCAGTCCAATACCGCCGTTGGATATTTCCACACGATCGCGTATAGAAAGGCCTTTTAGATCCTTGAAATTCGCGCCCGGAAAATAGGTTAGATCCAGGTAGGCATCATTACTGTTCCCGAAATGGTAAGTATGGTATTCTGCGAATGCAGCCAATAGCAGGAATTCCTTGTTAAAATGCTGCGCCACCTTCACTTTCCAGCCATTCCCTGGCCCCATCTCCACCAGTCCGCGGATCATGGAGGTCGTATACAGCGGATCCGTCGCGTAACCTACGGTGTAGGGCGATACGAGTGCGCCATGACCATACGCGCTTCCCCCCTGCTGGTTTATGGCGTTATAGGCAAAGCTCAGGGTTCCGGCACCAATCCCGGTCTGATAGTGTACGCCACCAATGAGTCCGTAGGCCGTTGCGTTTACGTTCCCCAGCAAGGACTGACTGTCGTACTCACGCACAAACTGCCCGCCAACAAATGGGTTGAAACCGGTGCCTGTTTTGAGGGTATAGTTGGCATCGCCATAGAACATGTTAGCGAACTGGTAGAAATCATAGTACCAGAGTTGCACTTTGGCGCCCATCAGTGCATAAGATGATCCGAAGGCCAGCGCCCCGCTTGTCTGGGGAGCCGCCAAGGTTACATTGCCAAATGCGCTGCCACCACCGTAAAGGTTATCCCCGCTGAAGGACACCGGATAATACAGGTTGTCCTTATAGTAGTTGGCAGATGTCCGGCTCTTCCAACTGAAGATTCGCATGCCATACAAGTTCAGGTTCTTGATCGGAGAGACCTTTGCGAAAACGCCCTGGTAGGTTGCGGGCAAAATACGGGAGTCGGAGTTGTTCATCCAGGGGGTGTTGATGATCTGATCTCCAGCACGAACCAGCAGCGTTTTTGGAATGGCATACTGCAGGTAGGCCTGTCCCAGGGCATTGATAGTTTGACGGGGACCCATGAGGGTGAGATCCGTATAGGGATAAACGGGAGCGTCATTAAGGTTGTTTGCGCCTAGATCGTTGGCTGTATAGAAGCTAACACCAACACCAAAGCCTCCCAGAAAAGGAGCCGTTTTGATATTTAGGATGCCAGCCAACCCGAAGAAATTGGCGTTGGGTACATTAGGATCGCCAAAAAGTCGGCTGAAGTAGTCTGAACGTATCTGCCCGTCAATCTTGCTCGCCGCAAAGAATTGACTCAGGGTTTCCGCCTGCGCAACGGTCCCGGTCAGCGCAAGCGCCATGGCTATTGTGCTTAGCGCGAATCTGGTTTTCTTCATTATCCACCTCCAATAAGAAATTTATTATGTTGTAATTGGCCTTGTGTAAAAAATAAATCACCGTTATTACCTTATAGGTTGCGAACTTTCAAAACTAAAGTCTGGCAGATTGCCAAACCAGAGCATAACAGGCTATTTTCAGGACGTGTCTGCGACTGCAAATGCTAGCCAAGCAGATAACGGCCCTCCCATCTCCGCGACTTCACGCAACATAGAAACGGTCAATAAATGAAGCGAGTAAATCGCGCTAAAATCTACAACCTGATGTGAAGATAGCACAAACTTGCGGCATTGCAAGGTCAGATAATATTCTGTATAAACATAAGCATAATAGGAAGTTCTATATCATTAATAGGTAATAGTCTGCGCGACTGCCACTCTCACCATAGGCATTGTGTACCGCCTTGTTTAACTTATTAGTTTTCTCCTGTTGCTTGCGGGATAGCAGCAGACAATCAAGCAAAAAACTCACCATTAAATATAGTTATATGCCAATAACTTTAATATTACATAATTGCTGGCCCCAAATTTGTTTTGTTGCTATTTATGCGCTACTTTGTCAATGCTAGCTGTAATTCACTATCTGACCATCCTCTATGGAGGGATTGAGAATGCAAGACTTTCGTAATTTGCTGACCCGCAGGGAAGCGATGAAGCGTGCGATGTTAAGTGCAGGTGTGGTAGCGGTAGGCGCGATAGGCGCCAACGCGGGTGCCATGGCTGCTGGGATGAGCGGAAACCCGGGCAACTTGCTACCGAGCGGATCTGGCACCCTTCAGGAATTGAGCAACCGACTGGCGAAAGCTCCAAGGCGCCGTGATTTTAAAACCGTTCCGATGATTCTCACTGACCCGGACCAATGGGACAGCGCGGCGCTGAACGAGGTGCTTCATTATGCGGGAGGCCCTAAACAGGTTTGGGATAACACCGCCCTGAAAAGCCCGTGGCTCAACCTTATGCGCAATGCCATGAACTGCCAGATATGGTCTTTCAAACACGCCGATTTTCTCTGTGTGTCTGCCACTCACGGTACGGCGCACTTTGCCCTGTACGATGACTACATCTGGAACAAGTATCTCTCTACGCTTACCAAAGGGAAATGGAAAAGCAACGTATGGCTGAAAGAGGCCCCCGCTTCCGAAGCTAATCCCACCGACTTTGAGGATTCAAAGGGCGTGTTTTCGCCACATGACAACAGCATAGCGGTGCTGCAGCGGCGAGGCGCGGTCTTTCTGGCCTGTCACAACGAAGTCTGGGAACTCACCATGGGCCTCCTCAAAAAGGGCATCAACCCAGACCATCTCTCCCACGAGCAAATAGCGGCGGAATTCACCAACCACCTCATCCCGGGCGCGATCCTCACACCGGGCATCGTGGGTACATTACCGGAATTGGAACTGGCGGGATTTCAGTACGCGAAATAACGTCTTTTTCGAGGTGGTCATGCAACGCAAAAAGATACCTATCACCGCGATAGTCATGGCTCTCTCCGGCCTGTGCACCATCACCGCACAGGCCGGTTCGGAGCAGACGCCCCAGCAATGGACCACATACGCCATGGAGGCCGGTCACAACGCCTATTATGTATCGGCGTTTCCGTCCGTGTCCTGGACCTTCATGGTGCCCGGCAGCAATGAAATCAATCGACAGGTGGTGCGTAGCGTAACGACCATACGGGACCTCGTAGGCTTCCCCATTGGGGTTGCCGTTGCCCGTGGCACGGTCTATGCGTCTAACGACAACGGCTATCTCTATGCCCTGAACGCGCACAATGGGCACCTGTTATGGAGTGTCAACGCCTACAATCAGCTCATGTCCACTCCCATCGTGGCCCAGGCCGGCAGTCATGAAATGGTTTATGTGGGCGCAGGTAACTCGGTTTTCGCCTATAGTCATGCCCAACTTTTCGGCGCGTCCGGCGCCCAGGTCATTCGTGGCACGGATGTGTCGGCAATAGAGGCCTTCAATGGACAAACTGGCCAACGTGAATGGGTCTTTCACACGAAGGGCGAAGACATGCCTACCCCGACTTATGTAGACGGCAAATTGATCTTTGGCAATGGCGACGGTCACATCTACGCCTTGAATGCCCAAAATGGCACGGTGCTGTGGAAGACTGCCATTCATTCTTTTGTCAGCATGTCGTCGGCCACTCCCGCGGACGGCGGTCGTGTCATTGTCATGGGCGGCACGCACCCCAGCCGGATTTACGCGGTGAACAGTTCCTCTGGCAAGTTGCTGTGGACGGTGCATCCTGAGGATATCTTCTCCAGTAGCGGGGGGGACGGTACTTGGGCGGCCCAAGGCAACATCGTGGCCGGACAGATAGAAATACGCCGCCCCAACCAGGCAAAACGGATGTCCTCTTCGGAGGAATTAGCCATCAACGCCCAAAATGGTCGCATTCTATGGACGCGATTGCTGGGCTCTGGAAAGACTCCGCCTCGTAACAAGGATGCGGTTCCAGATATCGCCGATGGTATGGTCTACACGGGAAGCCCGGTTACACACAACGAATACGCCATCAATCTGCAGAACGGCAACGTTCTCTGGCAGGCGCATCTCCCGGCAGGGATGAAGGCGGCGCCTTTGGTAGTGGGGAAGTGGGTAATTCAGCCTACCGGGAGCGGCGCCATTTGCACATTGAATCGCCAAGGGGGGGTGTTAACTCATATATACCATAATCGCTCCGGCGGTTTTGGCCCCCAAAATGGGGTGTTGATCGGGAAAACCTATTTCATCGGCTCCAATGCCGGATACATGGAAGCTATTCCATTACACGAGATTGTGGGTTGACTGTCTGATGAGTAACCCGATGAGATTGGGTGCAGATTCGGGAATACCACACCGCGCCTCCCCACTCCGACGGAAAACACGACCGACCTGGCTAGAGCATCACCCATCTTTTAGATATTAAGGGGGAGACCATCATGACAAGTACCATGTCCGACACGGACGCAAAAGCACCTGCGGATCGCAGCTGGCGACTCGCCGCCATTGCCCTGCTCGCAGTTCGCTTCGTCCAGGGGTGGATTTACTGGGGCGGTGGCACCCGACGCTTCATCTATGGTCCGCAAAAACTGGATGTACACGGCCATTGGATGGCCTACAAGTTCCAGACGGCCATGCCAGGCGCATTGCTCGGCACGGACCATCTGGTGGCTTTTCTGTTGCATCATTTCACTCTGCTCTACGCCGGCGTGATCATCTTCAGCGCCGTCGAGATGATTGCCGGTTTCATGCTCATCGTCGGTCTCTACACCCGCTTGGCAGCGGTGGCTACCATCGGCCTGTCTTTCCTGCTGATGTTGCTCTTCGGCTGGCAGGGCGCCACCTGTATCGACGAATGGACCATGGCGTCCTCCAATTTTGCTATGGGTATCACTCTGGTATTGGCAGGATCCGGGGCCTACTCGGTGGATAACTGGCTCTTGGCGCGCAAGCCGAGCCTGGTCAATAGCGGCCTGTTCCGCTGGCTGGGAGGTAGCCTGCCTCTGCCCTTGAGCGATGGCGCATTCAAAAAACTAGCACTGGGTTTGTTTTGGATTGCGGTGGTCTTCATCGTTGCCACCTACAGTTATTACCGCGGTTCGGTCATTACTCCTTTCCATGGTGGCCCGGTAAGCCCATCCAAGCACCACTGGAAATTAGATCATGGCGTCCTACAGAACGATGGCAGCATAAAATTTCATGCCTATGTCAATGCTGGCGTGGCCGCGGAACCATCGAATGTGCTCGAAGCTGTGCTGGTGGACAGTAAAAATGGAAAAGTGGTGGAGAGGTGGGATAGCGCTGCTCTATCTTCCTTGCCAAAAAGCGCTTTTGTGAATGATTTTGCTTACCAGCAAATTCACGCTGGGAAATTTGGGATCACCGGACCTGTCGGTGCGCAAGCCATGATCCATCTCCCTCAAACGACTCAGAATATGGCACTATTGCCGCAGAGCACCTACATCTTGCAACTTGAATCGGTGAATGGGCACATCTGGAGGGTGGACCTGCAGGGGCACTAGTAGATAGTCATGTGAATCACCACTTTTATGGGGTTATTCTGAGTGGATATCATCGGTAGCTGTTTGTTCACCATAACAGATTTAAGCATGAGGAAACAAAGATGACGATAAATCGCATTGTTAGTAGTTTTGCAGGTTTTATGATTCTCCTGAGCTTGACATTTGCCCAAATTTCTGGACAAATTCATCTGCAGCATGTGAGCTGGTTATGGTTAACCACATTTGTTGGCATCAACCTGTTTCAAATGGGTTTCACTGGTTTTTGCCCGCTAGCTAGATTGCTGCGTCGTATGGGTATTAAAGGGGATACCAGCACATCCTGCCAAGTCTAAAACGAGCTTACTTATGTTTTTCCGTCTGGGTAATGGTTGGTATTGTAACGTCTAACATAACTAAAAAATACCAACATACCCAGAATCAACATAATTGGTGCCATGAATCAACTTTCTCCGATTGAAGCACATAAATTCCTGGGCAACCATCCAGAAGCAGTGTTTATAGATGTGCGTAGTGATATCGAATATCTACTCATTGGTCACCCCCAAGGCGCCATTTCAATCCCTTGGCAGAACGATCCTGACTGGCAGATCAATTCCGCTTTTCTCGGTGAAGTCCAGAAGTTGGCATCTACCGACTGTCCCGTAGTATTCATCTGCCGGTCTGGCCGACGCTCCGCTGAAGCCTGTCGTTTTCTAGAAGAACACGGGTTCCGTTCGGTGTATTTTGTTAGCCATGGCTTTGAAGGCGATCTGGATGACAACTATCACCGCAGCAGCGTAAATGGCTGGCGACACGATGGGCTGCCGTGGCAGCAATTCTGAGCCACAGCCGCCTCACAGGGGCGGCTGCCTGCTTCAAATCAAGAGGTATCCTTCCCGACAGCAGATCTCCGATCTGGGCCGACGGTCTAAACGAAGTACTGAGAAAAAACAAGTTTGTTTTCGGGCAGCGTGATCATTGCACTTCAAAGGTTAAATTGCTCTTCGCATGATACAATGTTCGGCATTCTGCGAAATAGCGGCGATGGACAACAGGGGTATCGACGAAATGTTTACTAGACCATCCGGTTCGCTGCAGCCCGCCATCTCCATCCCGCATCGATTGCGTGTTTTCCTGACCGGGTTTATGGAGCGTCTTTTGTCCCAGCCTGACAGGCGGGTGCTGTGGGGGATCAACGTCTTTTTTGTAGCGCTGGGCGTAACGTTTATCGGCCTCGCCTTTTGGCAAGCCACTGTGCTGGAGCAAGCCATACAGGCAGACTTTTCCACCTCTCCCCATATCGTCCTGCTCACCAATCCGCAAGGGCAGGTGATTTCCTCTTGGAAGGGTGGTCATTGGGCGCCGCCGGAGCCCTATTC
>JAJYPA010000408.1 GCA_021795795.1 Pseudomonadota bacterium
TATTCCTCTGGTGGAACACCGACCCGCGAAGCCATGATGCGCACCGCGTCATCGTGCGTTTTCGGATCATTGATGTAATCGACCACCCGATACCAAACCTTGGTCACTTTTTCCCATTCGGCACGGTGCATCGCCAGACTCTGCGGAGAAACGGCCAGTACGTCGTAGATCAAGCCCGGAGCGTCGGCACTGGTATAGATCGGCTTGGAGCCGGGTACCAACTTCAACGCTATACCGGAACTTGGTTGAAAGGCCCCAATGGCGGATACCTGCCCCGAAGCCAGAACCTGCGGTGTTTCATTGGTCGGCACATTCACGAGCTGAACATCCTTTTCGGTCATGCCATTATTTTGCAGGCCATTGAGGAGCAGCAGATGATCGACGAGACCGATTTCCACACCCACCTTCTTGCCTTTGAGATCCTTGAGAGAATCGATACCCGGCACACCAACGATCATGTCATTACCGTCGCTGTAATCATTGATCAGAATCATCACGCTCTTGGCACCGGTCGCCCCTGTGACCAGTGCATCGCCGTTGGTCACGGCGACAGCATCCAGTTTGCCTGCGGCAAAGGCTTCCATTGAGGGGCCATAATCAAACCAGTCGAATTTGACATCGACGCCAGCATCCTTGAACCAGTTCTTTTCAATAGCCACCTGCCATGCTACAAAGCCCGGCCAATCGCTATAACCGATCGTCAGTGGCGCAGCGCTCGCCAGTACACTGCTACCTAAAAACGCCACACCCAAAACAACTCGAGACACCGCACGCAGAACAGACTTCATATCACACCTCTCTTTTGGTATTACCTTTTTTAAAAAAAGTAATACTAAGAAAGCAGGAAGCAGGCCAAGAGTTAAAAACAACAATTATTCAAATGGTTAACTTAAAATCAGCAAAAAACACCACCCGGTTATCTCACCACAACCATGCAAGTATGTAGCCCGGTTGCTCAAAATAGTGCAAGGCGGAGGAAGGTACTCCAACTCGTGGTACATAGATTAGGTATTCTGGTGTTCACCCATTTTCAGCGAATTCCGAAAATAGTCATTAAGCGGGTTTGTGGCGGCTTGCCGCCAGTGCCTTTATTGAGGAGGACGTGAATCTGAAACCATAACCACTGGTTCGCATATTCTTGATCTTCTTCCAAGGTTACGATTAGGTGCTTGCCTTGTGTATTTATTCTTGGATATTGTCCAGACTGAGCCCTTTCCAATATGAGATGAGCCCGGAGGAGCGAATGTTGGGATAAAGGAGGCGTGATTTTGATTTACACTTCAGATGTTGGCATAGGTGCGTACCTTTGTGTCAGGCAATAACCCGTTTCGTTTTCGATTGTGGATCGCTGAACCACCTTGGCTGGATGGTTGGGACAATCGGGCAGTTAAAATCACCGGGGCTGCAAACACTCAGACTAGGGCGTGCTGTGCCAATATCTGCGCAAGGTGACCGGCTTATTCCGCGCGTGTAGGTCGCTGGATCAAATAACTCACTACGGAGGGCAGTCGTATCAAGGATAAGCACCATCCTCGCACCGTGCTGTTCGGTCAGCGCTACACTCTCGATGGCATCCGCGCTTGCTGGCGGAAACGGAGGCGCTGCCCAGAACCATGTCAAACAACACGTTCAACACAGTCAGCGATTGTAGAGCACAGAACAAGAGATTGTTTCCTGCGAACGCTGTTTAGCAGGTAACCGCTAACAGGTCCGTCTAGGCGATGCGTCGGGCCAACACCTTGAAACCGCTTAGAATTAAGATCGCGCCGCTCAGCGCAGCAATCGGGGCGCGAAGTAAGTTTTTCGAGGTGCCCCGTACTCCGTCGACGAAGTTTTTGGACTGTCGAAAGCGCTCTTAAAGCTCAACGCAACCAGAATGCCGACGAGCCCGACAGGCGTCCTCTAGGACCGCATCGCGAGTATGCCGGCATCGTTAGGCACCGATTTGCGTAAGACCTCGGTGTAGTCGGCCTGGATTCCGCTTTCAAACATAAGTGTGTCGCTGATGAACTAGGCTCGGCCGATGTCTTCGAATGCCTCCAGACACTGATAGTCTAGTTCGCGACGCATAAGGCACTCGTCGTTGTCGACAGTGAGGCTGCCTGCAAAGCCCTGCTGACGAGGCAGCCAGGATGTGAGCTCCAGCGTCAGATTCTACAACCCGGCGCAACCGCGAAAGTCCGGCCGCAACTACGGAATGAGCTGATAGACGATCAAGCCGTGGCTTTACACAGCCAGTAAACCTCCTCGGTGGTAACGTTCGCGCAAGGCGCTCGCTACGCCATAGGCCGGCATATTCAAAAGGTACGTAATTGCTCCGGTGTCACTCGTAAAAGCCGGGGAAACGGCGTCGGCTGCGGAAAAAGGCCATGTCGTGATTGGGCCACAGCTCAGCCCCGGTCTCGGCGGCGATACGCTTGAGCTTGCGGATGCTGTTCACGGCCATGTCCTCCCGATCATGCCAGCACAATCCCGGAGCAATTTCCTGCTCGAGATTCTCACTCAGGTCCGCAGCATCGCCAGCGAGCAGGATCGGTGGCCCCTTGGGCAACTCGACCAGCAGTGACATGTGCCCCGCCGTGTGTCCTGGCGTCTCGACGGCTTCGACGCCTGGCGTCACCGTGTATTCGCTCTCGGTGATGCGCCAACGATAGCCTCCGGCGAAGTCGTCCTGGAAGTAGGCCTCGTCGGCTTGCGCCCGCGCCGCCTCCAGCTCACGACCGTGAACGTGCACCTCGGCATGACACATCTCGCATAAGCCGCCGCCGTGGTCGAAGTGCAGATGGCCGCAGAACACGACGTCCACGTCCTGGGGTGCCAGCCCCAATTCGTACAAACGATTAGGCAGTCGCTGCTCCTCCGTCATCTCCGGCGGTCCGAAAGGAAAGGTTTCGTTCTCGTAATAGCGTTTACGCAATGCCGGATCGGCAAGCTTGGAGTAATCGCAGCCTACGTCGTAGAGAATCCGCCCGTTGGCGGTCTCGATCAGATAAGCGAGAATAGGCGCCTCAATAATCACGCCTTTCCCACGATTGCGCGTTGAAAGGGTCTTCTCGTATGTATGCGTGCCGGTCAGCAACGGCCAGAAACGTTTTACCTGAGTCATATTCTGCATCCCCCCTTGGAATTACTGGAAAGTGCGCGCATGTTATGAGATGAAAGCCCCGTCTCACCATGCGTTATAGCGTGGGGCATTTGCTCAAAGGATCTATAAGAGAATAGATACCCTTCGCTCCATCGTTCATGTTGTTGCCATTGCTGTAATCGTTGAATGGCGCAGCACTCGCCAGCGCACTGCTACCTAAAAACGCCGCACCCAAAACAACTCGAGAAACCGCACGCAGGACAGACTTCATATCACACCTCTCTCTTGGTATTACCATTTAGACAAACAGTAATACTGCGTTTGCATGAAGCAGGCCAAGAGATATGATTATTTATTATTCAAATAGATAACAAAAATCAGGCAGATAATATCGCCCTTTTTATGCACCATATTTATGCACGATTACAATCCATCGCATCTAAATCAGTGCAAAACCGAGAGCATCTGTTCCAGTTGAAAGCGGCTGGCAAATTCAGGAAAACTTTTCCGGGTTTTATGCGTCAATCAAGTGGTGGAATCATTAACGTAAAATTCGATGCTCTAACCGGTCGGTTCATGAGCTTAGTGCCGAGTGTTGTGTCGACAATGGCAAAGAGCTCAGCGATGAATACTTTATCTTTACGACAGAGCTTTTTGCAGAAACAACAAACCCGCCAAAAGGCGGGTTTGTTCTGGTTTTAGCCAGACCTCGGTGGTGTAACGGGTCTTTTGGGTTCGATCAACCGAAGGTGATAACACTCAGGAAGGAAAGCCAACCTAGAACAACCAAGGCAATAATGAAAGTCAAAGGGAAGTTTTCGAATTTGAACGCTGACATAGTGATCACCTCAATCAAGTTTGTAGAATCATTCTAGCTCGTCATTATCTGAATGTCACCAGCATCCTCGGGGTTATTTTTGGATGAACTTCATAAAAACGGCAGGACGGAATCGACATGAGTTCCAACACAGACAGCCCCCTGAATGACAAAAGATGCACCCTATTTTCGTATTCTTCGGTGATCTGAGACCTGCACCAACCAAGTCGGATGAGCGCTCAAATCAATCGCGTAAACGATTGAAATAATTTTTCTTTGGGGCGCGCAATGAACGTCTTCGAAAAATCTCATGGAAGGATTTTTTCGAGGTTCCCAAGAAATGTCAGCAATTCACCCATGAGGCGCTGATTGAGTGCATAGGTGTCGGCGGGTTCCGACATCATCTTTTCCGCAGTTGAAACATACGGGCTATCGACGAGTTCATCCTCAGCATTCACCAGGAGATGCTCGACCGTCTCAGGTGTCATCTCAAGATGGAATTGCAACCCGACCACATAATCCCGATACAGGAAACCTTGATTTACGCAGGCAGCGCTATGTGCCAGAAGCTGCGCCCCGGCTGGCAGATCAAAGGTTTCGCCATGCCAGTGAAATACGCGTGTACCGGCCGCTTCGATGGGTTCAGGTTCCGACCCGACGACACATTGGCATTCCGGCCAGATATGTTGCGCCGCCGCATGCCAATGGACGGGCCACCAGCCGATTTCGGGCAGGCGGTTTTTGCGCACGGCACCGCCCAGTTGCTCGGCAATGAGTTGCGCACCGAGGCAGAGCCCGAGTATCGGGGTTTTGGCACGTAAGGCCGATTGAATGTAGGCCTTCTCGGCTTCAAGCCACGGGTGGTGATCGGTATCATGCACACTCATCGGGCCGCCGAGCACGATGATCAGGTCAATGGCAGAAAGCGCGGGGAGCAAGCCCGAATCCGGTTCATACTGCCGGATTACCTGCACCTTGGCCTTTCGCTCAGCCAGCCACGGTGCCATCGCACCCAAACCTTCAAAAGGAACGTGTTGGAATACGAGTACGTGCATGCGTTTTCTCCGTTCGTGTGACAACACGATTGAATGTTGCGTTATTCGGACGCTTCCACCACGCGTCGCGTGACGCGCCCGCTCATCTGACACATGAGTTCGTAGCTGATGGTGCCGGCTGCCTGTGCGACTTCGTCGATGGGCAGTTGATCACCCCAGCATTGTACGGTATCGCCGACCTGAGCCTGAATGCCGCGCAAATCGACCGTAACCAGATCCATCGAAACCCGACCGATGATTTGGGTGCGCTGACCGTTGACGACGATCGGCGTGCCATTGGGCGCATGACGCGGATAGCCATCGCCATAACCGATCGACACGACTCCAACGGGCATGGTTGCCGGTGCCGTAAATTTACCGCCATACCCTACCCGCTCACCCGCCTGCACTTCACGAACGGCAATCAACTGCGTCGTAAGCGTCATCACCGGCTTCAAGTCCCAATCGGCGGCCGTGCCGGTGATGAATGGGTTACCGCCATACAGCATGATGCCGGGACGTACCCAGTCCCCGCCCGCTTGCGGAAAGGCAAGCAGCCCGGCGGAATTGCACAGGCTGGTTTCACCGGAGCATTCGGTGGTCGTCTGCTTGAATAAGGTGATCTGATCGTCGGTCGGGCCGCGATCCGGCTCATCCGCACAGGCGAAATGCGTCAGCACGTTCGGATTCGGGCGCACCCCGCGCAACGCACTGAGGCGGGCATAGGCTTGCGCGAATTCTTCCGGCGTGAATCCGACCCGATGCATGCCGGTATCTAGTTTTATCCAAGCCGTGAGCGGCAAGCCGAAACCGACCGTACCGACGGCATCGATCTGGCTGACGTGGTGGAACACCGGTTCGAGAAAACGGCGGGCGGCACGGCGGGCCTCGGCCTGACTCATCACGCCCTGTAAAACAAGCACGCGCTGAGTAATACCCGCCTGGCGCAATGCTTCGCCCTCGCCCAGTGTGGCGACCATGAAGCCATCGACCCGATCGCGCAGCGCATGAGCGACAGTCGCCATACCGTGGCCATAGGCATCTGCCTTCACCGCGGCGAGCAATTTGCGGCCATTGGCAGCCTGACGGGCCACCGCGGCATTGTGTCGCAATGCGGCGAGGTCAATCGTGAGTTCAGGTCGGCGCAGATCGATCGATTCGGTATGAATGACTTCCTGCAACGGACGCAAGTCAGTCATGAGTGATAGCCCTCCGGCAGCACGTCATTGGGTATGTAATCTTCGAAGCGGGTGTTCTGCCCACGGAAGGTAAGAAATAGATTACCGATAGGGCCGTTACGCTGCTTGCCGATAATGATTTCTGCCATGCCCTTCTGTGGCGATTCCTTGTCATACACCTCATCGCGGTAGATGAACACGATCAAATCCGCATCCTGTTCAATCGCGCCAGATTCACGCAGATCCGACATGACCGGACGCTTGTTCGGGCGCTGTTCCAGGGAACGGTTGAGCTGCGAGAGCGCAATCACGGGCACGCTGAGTTCTTTCGCGATGGATTTGAGCGAGCGGGAAATCTCGGAGATTTCGTTGGTGCGGTTTTCCTTCGTGCCCGGCACCTGCATGAGCTGGAGGTAATCGACCACGATCACGCCCAAGTCACAGGTGCGCGCCAGTCGCCGCGCCCGCGAGCGCAGATCGCTGGGCGACAGTGCGGGGGTATCGTCGATATGAATTTGTGTCTGGCTCAGAATACCCACGGCGGAGGTGAGGCGATGCCAATCCTGATCGTCGAGCCGCCCCGTGCGCACTCGGGTTTGATCGACACGGCCGATTGAGCTGAGCATACGCAGCGCCAGTTGTTCGCCGGGCATTTCCATCGAAAACACCGCCACCGCCTTTTTGCCGGAAATCGCGACGTGTTCGGCAATATTCATGGCGAAGGTGGTCTTGCCCATCGAGGGTCGCCCTGCGACGATGACCAGATCTCCCGCCTGCAGGCCGGAGGTCATTTCATCGAAGTCCTTGAAGCCCGTGGCGTGGCCGGTAATGGCCTCTTCGCGCTCGAAGAGTTCGGCCACCCGATCCATGGCACCGGTCATCAGTTCCTTGATGGGACGAAAACCACGCTTGAGACGCTCGCCTTCATCGGCGATCGAGAAAATCTCGCGTTCGGCAAATTCCATCACTTCGGCCGCCGCGCGACCTTCCGGGCGATAGCCCATCTGCACAACCTGCGTACCCACGTCGATCAGTTTGCGCAGCACCGAGCTTTCGCGGATCATCTGTGCGTAGGCCAGAATGTTGGCTGCCGTGGGCACCGCCTCGACCAGTTCGACCAGATAAGGTACGCCGCCCGCTTCTTCAAGCTGATCGCGCTTGGAGAGCCACTCGGCCACCATCACCGCATCGAAGGGCTTGTTACCCTCGGAGAGATCCAGGACGGCCTCGTAGACCTTGCGATGATCGGCGCGATAGAAATCTTCCGGACGTAGCACATCACTGA
Organism: Pseudomonadota bacterium; assembly: GCA_021795795.1. Next base: position 7,400 of record JAJYPA010000408.1, read on the forward strand.
TTTTTTCCAACGCAAGATGATCCAGCATCAGCCCCCCCAGTACGGCCTGCTCCGCATCCTGGGAATGCGGCGGCATACGTACATTGGAGAAGGCTTCAGACACCGATGAGGTGTTGTTTTGCGTGCGTGCGG
>JAJYPA010000409.1 GCA_021795795.1 Pseudomonadota bacterium
GCTGACACCCGAAGGCGTCCAGGAAAAAGCCCGCGTCACCATCCGCTTCCTGCACCGGAAAATGGCCGAATACGACACCCTCCAGGCGGAAATCGCGGCCCTGCGCCGGGAAGTGGACGGCCTCAGCCCCGAGCAAATCACCCAGATCGGTCCGAGCGCTGCAAGAGGCCTCTGTCGTGAGGCCAGCCCATGAACGACTCTATCCTCGTTGTCGGAAGAGAGAAGCACGACAAAACCGAAGTTCTCAAACGTAACAGATGACTTTACACAGGAGATCTTTGGACGGCATGAAAGCAGTCATCCTTGCAGGCGGATTCGGCACGCGCATCAGCGAAGAATCCCATCTAAAGCCCAAACCGATGATAGAAATCGGCGGCAAGCCTATTCTCTGGCACATCATGAAATGTTACTCCCACTACGGGATCAACGATTTTGTCATCTGTCTGGGTTACAAGGGCTACATCATCAAGGAATATTTCTCCAACTATTTCCTGCATATGTCCGATGTTACCTTCGATATGGCGAATAACCAGATGGAAGTACACCACCGGCACGCCGAACCCTGGCGTGTCACCCTGGTGGATACCGGAGAACACACCCTGACCGGTGGACGGCTGAAAAGGGTAAAAGACCACATCGGCAACAAAACCTTCTGCTTCACTTACGGTGACGGCATATCCGATCTCAATATCCAGTCCCTGATTGACTTTCATCGGCGGCAAGGTAAACAGGCCACCGTCACGGCCATCCAGCCACCCGGACGCTACGGCGCGCTCAACATCACCCACGGCATGGTGGACAGCTTTCAGGAAAAACCCGCTGGCGATGGCGCCTGGATCAACGGCGGCTTTTTCGTCATGGAACCCTCCGTACTGGAGCGGATCGAAGGCGACCAAACCAGTTGGGAGGCTGAACCCCTCATCAGTCTGGCTGAAGAAGGGCAACTCGCCGCCTACAAACACAAAGGCTTCTGGCAGGCCATGGATACCCTCCGCGACAAAACCCATCTCGAAAGCCTGTGGAGCAATACCGCCCCCTGGAAAATCTGGACATGAGACTCTTTGCCGACCGATACCGTGGTCGAAAAGTGCTTATCACCGGGCACACCGGCTTCAAGGGCAGTTGGCTCGCCCTCTGGCTCCACGAAATGGGGGCAGAGGTCACCGGGCTGGCCCTCGCGCCCGAAACTACACCCAACCATTGGGACCTGCTCCAATTGGACATCGACGATCACCGCTACGACATTCAGGACAGCGCCGCCGTCCTCCAAATCCTCTCCAGCAGCCAACCGGAAATCGTTTTTCATCTGGCCGCGCAACCGCTGGTCCGGCGCTCCTACCGCGAGCCCCTGCACACCTGGTCCACCAACGTCATGGGCACCGCCAACCTCCTGGAAGCCTGTCGCCAGACCCCCAGCGTGCGCGCCATCATTGTGGTCACCTCCGATAAGTGCTATGAAAATCAGGAGTGGCCCTGGGGCTACCGGGAAACCGACCGGCTGGGCGGCCATGACCCCTACAGCGCCTCCAAGGCCGCCACCGAAATGGTCGTCGCCAGTTATCGTCATGCCTTTTTCGACGCGAGCCATGGCCCGCTGCTCGCCTCCGCCCGCGCCGGTAACGTCATCGGTGGTGGTGACTGGTCGGAAGACCGCCTGATACCGGACCTGGTGCGGGCCGTGACCCGGCAATCCCCGCTGGAAATCCGCTCCCCGAACGCCACCCGCCCCTGGCAGCACGTACTGGAACCCCTCAGCGGCTATCTCCGTCTGGGACAACAACTCTTAGAGAATCAAAAAGACCGCGCCGAGAGCTGGAACTTCGGCCCCGATGCCGAGGGCAACCGCAGCGTCGCCGAAGTGCTTACCGAAATGCAAGCCCATTGGCCCCGACTCTCCTGGCAGATCACTACACAACCCCAGCCCCACGAGGCAAATCTGCTCTATCTGGACAGCTCTAAAACAAAAGCCCGCCTCGGCTGGGAACCGGTTTGGCCCCTGTCCGATGCCGTTATCGCCACTGCCGACTGGTATCGTGCCTGGCTGGATCAAGGCCAGGTCATCAGCCGCACTCAGCTTGCCGCCTACATTGACCGTGCCCAAGCCGCCGGTGTCACCTGGAGCAAGCAGTGAAGATTTCGGCCACGGCGTTGCCGGGTGTCATGGTAGTCACCACCGAATCTTTTACGGACGCGCGCGGCGCTTTCACGCGATGGTTCTGCAAACATGAACTGGCGGCCGTCATCGGCGACCGGGACATCGTTCAGATCAACCACTCCCGCACCGCAATGGTCGGCGCAGTGCGCGGTCTGCACTACCAGCGCCCACCCTATGCAGAAATGAAACTGGTGCGCTGCCTTCAGGGGCGGGTCTGGGATGTCGTGGTCGATCTCCGCGCCGGGTCCCCTACCTTCCTGCAGTGGCACGCCGAAGAACTCACCCCCGATAGCGCCCGCATGATGGTCATCCCGGAAGGCTGCGCCCACGGCTTTCAGGTGCTGGAAGCAGACAGCGCATTGCTCTACCTGCATACGGCATACTACACTCCCGACGCAGAAGGCGGATTGCGCCATGACGACGCGCGACTCGGCATCACCTGGCCGCTGCCGGTGGCCGATCTATCCGAACGCGACCGCCGACACCCACCGCTGAACACCGATGACCCAGGAATCTCCGTATGAAATGCCGCCACTGCCACGCGCCGTTCCAACACGTATTCCTCGACCTCGGCTTCGCCCCGCCCTCCAACGCCTATTTAAGCGCAGACGACCTGCTGAGGCCGGAGCTCTACTTTCCCCTCAAGCTCTATGTCTGCGAGCACTGCTGGCTGGTCCAAACCGAAGATTACGCTGCAGCGGATGAACTTTTCCGCCCGGACTATGCCTATTTCTCCTCCATCTCTCAAAGCTGGCTGGACCATGCCGCCCGCTACACCGGCATGATCACGGAGCGATTGGCTCTTGGCAAACACAGTCTCGTGATTGAAGTGGCCGCCAACGATGGCTATCTGCTCAAGAACTTTGTCGCGGCAGGCATCCCCTGCCTGGGCATCGAGCCCACCGCCGGCACGGCAGATGCCGCAGAAAATCTGGGCATCCCCATCCTGCGGGAATTTTTCGGCCAAGCACTGGCGCAAGGCCTCGTCGCACAAGGCCAACGCGCCGACCTCATCATCGGTAACAACGTCTACGCCCACGTCCCGGACATCAACGAATTCACGGCGGGCCTCAAGACGGCGCTCAAGGACGATGGAACCATCACCCTGGAATTTCCCCATTTGATGCGCCTACTGGAAAACACTCAGTTTGATACCGCCTATCATGAGCACTTCTCCTATCTCTCCCTGTATACGGTCAGCCGCATTTTCTCCGAAGCGGGCCTGCGGGTATGGGATGTGGAAGAGTTGCCGACTCATGGCGGCAGTCTGCGCATCTACGGCTGCCATGCGAACGACGCCCGCGGTACGACAGCAGCGGTGGCGAAACTCCTGCAAGTAGAGGAACAGGCGGGCCTGCGTGATCTGGATACTTATCAGAGCCTTCAGCCCCGCGCCGACCGCGTGAAAGACGACCTCCTCGCTTTCCTGATTGCGCAACAGCGAGCGGGCAAGTCGGTTGCCGCCTACGGCGCCGCCGCCAAAGGCAACACCCTGCTCAACTACGCCGGCATCAAGCCGGATTTGCTGCCCTATGTCTGCGATGCCGCGCCATCCAAGCAGGGGAAATTTCTCCCCGGTTCCCACATCCCTATTCTGCCCCCTGCCGTGCTCAAAGAGCGCCGTCCGGATATCGTCCTGATCCTGCCCTGGAACATCGCAGACGAAGTGAAGGGCCAGCATGGGTATATCCGGGAATGGGGCGGAGAGTTCGCGGTGGCAGTGCCGCAATTGATGGAAAATTTATGAAGGTACTGGTCACTGGCGCAACGGGCTTTGTCGGGCAGCATGTGGTTCCGCAATTATTAGCTCACGGCCATACGGTAACTGCTGTCGCCAGAAACTCATCCAAAGCGTGCGCATTCGACTGGTACGAGCAAGTTCATTTCATTGCCTGCGACATCCACCAACCCAAAACAAACGCCTTCCAGATCTTTGGATCACCCGATGTACTGATGCATCTTGCCTGGGAAGGGTTGCCCAATTATAAAGGGCTATTTCATTTTGAGCGCAACTTATTTGCCGATTACCATTTTATCAAGGCATTAGTTGATGAAGGGTTGCAGCACCTACTCGTTACCGGCACATGCTTAGAGTACGGCATGAAAAACGGATGCTTATCAGAAGATATACCAACCCAGCCCAGCAACCCATACGCACTCGCCAAAGACACTTTGCGGAAATTCCTCGAAGCCGTGGCACAACAGCGGGATATCACGGTGCAATGGGCGCGGCTTTTCTACATGTATGGGATTGACCAGAATCCTAATAGTCTGCTGGCCCAATTGGATCGTGCCATTGACAATGGTGACCCGGTATTCAACATGTCAGGCGGTGAGCAGTTGCGGGACTATCTTCCCGTAAAAGAGGTTGCCGCCAAGCTGGTAAATCTCATGGAGTATCCGCAATGCACCGGCGTCGTCAATATTTGTAGCGGAGAACCCATCTCAGTGCGACGACTGGTGGAAGAATACCTCATACGCAGAAACGCGGATATAAAATTGAATCTCGGATACTATCCATACCCAGACCATGAACCTATGGCATTTTGGGGCGAGGCTTCAAAAATTTCGTCTATTAACGGTGGCAAAAAATGAAAAATATGCAGGAAGAATTCCATAAAGAATGCCAAAAAAGAATAGCGTCGTATGCAGACGCTGAGGTGGCGCGAACCGCACATAATTTTATGGTGGAAAGCACCATACCAAAATATTCCTACAATTTTTCGTTTTTAGGCCGCCCGATCATCCAGTACCCACAAGACATGGTCGCCATGCAGGAACTGATATGGCAGGTAAAGCCAGACTTGATCATCGAAACAGGCATCGCCCATGGCGGCTCGCTCATCATGAATGCCTCCATGCTGGCGATGCTGGATTACTGTGAGGCGGTGGAAGCAGGACGGATGCTTGATCCGCAGGCAACAAAACGCCGCGTGCTGGGCATCGACATCGACATCCGCGCCCACAATCGGGCGGCGATTGAGGCGCATCCCATGTCTCATCGCATCAACATGATCCAGGGCTCCTCCATTTCTGCCGACATTATCCAGCAGGTACACGCCGTTGCCAAAAACTATTCGCGCATACTGGTCGCCTTGGATTCCAACCACACTCATGAGCATGTCCTCGCCGAATTAGAGGCTTATGCTCCACTGGTTAGCATCGACAGTTACTGTTGTGTGTTCGACACCATTATCCAAGACCTCCCCGATAATATGTACCCGAACCGTCCGTGGGATCAGGGCAACAATCCAAAAACTGCAACATGGGAGTATTTGCGTAGGCTACAGGAAGATAGTCGCCAGGCGACAGACGGCTTACAGTTAGCTTTTGAAATAGATAAAACTATTGAGAATAAGCTGCTGATTACCGTTGCTCCTGATGGCTATCTCAAGCGCGTGAGCTAAGATCTTGGCAACCCTTTGGTTGAAAGGCCCTAGGGCATGGTCAGCGTAAAACGCAACATCATTGCCAACTACCTCGGCGGCGGCTGGAGCGCCCTCATGGCGCTGGCTTTTATCCCCATTTATATCCACTATCTGGGGATAGAGGCTTACGGACTGATTGGTGTATATGTATCTCTGCAAGGTTGGTTCGCATTGCTCGATATGGGTTTATCACCAACCATCAATCGGGAAATGTCGCGCTTCACGGCCGGTATCCACACCCCACAAAGTATCCGCGACCTGCTCAAATCCATAGAGTTGATCTACATTGGGGTAGCGGCACTCATCGGTGTCCTCGTGGTCGCCATTTCCTCGTGGATAGCGACGGACTGGCTGCGGGTAGAAGCACTGTCCATCCGCTCCGTCACCCACGCCCTAATGATTACCGGTCTGATTATCGCACTGCGCTGGGTGAACACCTTGTATCGGAACGCCATACTTGGCTTGCAGCATCAGGTGTGGCTGAATAGTGTGACCGCCATCTTTGCCACCATTCGCGGTGTGGGAACCATCGGGCTACTGGCCTTTATTTCGCCCACCATCCAGGCGTTTTTTCTATTCCAGGCAGTCACCTATGCCATAGAAACCGCCATACTGGCCAGACAAACCCATCATTACCTGCCGATGCCACCTCAGCCGCCCAAATTCAGCGTAGAAGCCATACGCGGCGTGTGGAGCTTCGCCGCCGGAATGACGCTGATTACGTTTCTGGCGACTATCCTCACGCAAGTCGATAAACTGCTTTTATCCACCTTACTGCCCTTGGAGCAGTTCGGCTATTTTACCCTGGCGAGTACGGTGGCCGGTGCCCTGGCCATCCTGATTACCCCCATCAGCAATGTCGCCTACCCAAGGTTTACGGAGTTGGTTGCATCCGGCGCAGAACAGGCATTTACCGAGCAATACCATAAATTCGCTCAATTACTGACCATCTCCGTAGTTCCGGCCACACTGATACTGTCCTTATTCTCGCATCAGATCATCTATTTGTGGACGCAGAACAAGGCAACCACTCTGGCTGTGGCGCCGATCTTGTCGATATGGGTCATCGGCACGGCCCTCAACGGACTGATGCATGTACCCTACATGGCACAACTCGCCCACGGCTGGTCACGCCTGACAGTGATCGTCAACACTATTGCTGCTATCATCATCATTCCCGCATTCCTCATCTTCGTACCCCGTTATGGCGTAATGGCAGCGGCATGGATATGGGTGGCTATTAATGCTGGTTACATCTTATTTGAAGTCCCTGCCATGCATATTAAAATATTACGACGCGAAGAATGGAAGTGGTATACAGTCGACGTACTTGGTCCTCTGGTCATAGGATTGCTCATAGCACTCGGATTTTTATTATTGAAAAAACAATACGCAAAAATGGATATTCTCGCCGAACTCGGATTTATAATTACAAGCGTGCTTGGAACATTGCTGCTCACGGCCATGACCACGCCATTAGGATATCAAGCAATATCCAGGACACTCCATAAAATAATGCAAACGTAGTAGCACACTAGATACACCGCAGAGAAATATAATATTCATAATTCTGTTAGGATTATCTACCCATAAGCCACTTGGATAGCGCAATATGATAAAAAATTTTTTTAACGTGTTGATCCCTACTAGAAATAGGCTGGAGACACTTAAATACTCTCTGGCTACAGCACTCAATCAAGATTACGATAATTACCAGGTAATAATCTCTGACAATAATAGCAGCGATGACACGGGCGCATACATAAATAGTCTAAACAGTCCAAAGATTGATTATTATAATACTGGAAACAGTATAAGCATGTCATCAAATTTTGAGTTCGGCATCTCAAAAATCAAAGAAGGATTTATAATAGTTATAGGAGATGACGATGGTTTATTATCTAATGCATTGAATTACATCAATGATCTT
>JAJYPA010000040.1 GCA_021795795.1 Pseudomonadota bacterium
CGAACGACTTGTTTACGCCGTTCATGCAACTGCTCCAGGGTTTGAAATCTTGCATCTTCTTTATCCATGCAAATAAAGACAAAACCCGTTAACAAAAGTTCAATCTTCTATGTTCCGGATCAATAGGACAAGCATGAACGTTATTATCGGATGGGTTTTGCTGTTTGGCTCGGTCATCGTTGGGTTTCTTATATAGCCGGCGGGCATATTGTTGTTCTGTTCCAGCTCGTTGAATATCTGATCATCATTGGGGCCGCGTTGGCTGCCTTAGTGGGAGGAAACTCCGGCAAGACGTAAGGCTCCTAGTGTAACGTCTCCAACATTTCTTTAGCTTTGGTGACCTTGGCCAAAATGGCGTCAGGCGTTGCGGTCCAGTGATAAGGTTTTGGGTGCGCATTTCGATGTTCAAGATAGGCCGTGATGGCGGCTTTTAACTCATCTACGCTGCGAAAAACACCTCTGCGAATACGTTCTTCGGTGATGTCCCGAAAAAAGCGTTCCACCAAATTCAGTCATGATGCCGATGTCGGCGTAAAGTGCATGTGGAACCGTGGCTTCTTGGTCAGCCACGCCTTCATCTTGGGATGTTTCTGGGTCGCGCAGTTGTCGACAATCAGATGGATATCGAAGCCCTTTTTCGTTTCACGGTCGAGTTTTATCAGAAAGCTTTGGAACTCATCATTGCGATGTCGGGGCAGGCATTCCCCGATCACACCGTACCCTCGTGAACATTTAAAGCGGCAAACAACGTCGTGATGCCATTTCGATTGTAGTCATACGTCATCGTCCCGGGCCTCAAGCTTTTTGCGGTCGTAATTGAGCCGTTCTATGTGCATTGGCGTTCTCGTAATGCCAATACACCATATCTATTGTTTTGCATGGGGGCGTTACACTGGGAACGTTGATTTTTCATAAATTGCAGACGAAAAAAAAGACTCTTGCGAGCCTTCTGTAAATTCTGATTCACACCGGAGCCAAAGGCTTAAAGCCGTTGGCCCATACTGTATCTAAGCGTATTACCTAAGAGGTTTTTGGCTTAGTGGCGTGAACGGAATTCACCACGATCGCCGCCGCGATCATTGGTACGCTCGCGAGGACGGGCTTCGTTGACACGAATGTTACGACCATTCAGGTCGGTGTTGTCCAACTGCTCGATGGCAGTCATGCCAGCAGCTTTGTCAGCCATTTCAACAAACGCGAAACCCTTGGAGCGACCTGTCGCCATGTCCTGGATTACTTTGGCGGATTTAACTTCGCCGAAAGCTTCGAATGCAGAACGAACGTCTGCATCGCCAGATTGATAGGACAGGTTGCCAACATAGATATTAATCATCGGAAAAAATACTCTCGTACACGTGCTATCGTTTCAACCAAAGGGTTTGTATAGCACTAAAACGCACCCTTCAGGTGTTTATGGTCGGGCAACAAAACTTGCGCCTTGGTAAACACAACACCGACATTAAAGCAAAAGACATCAATTACAAGCAGTTTTTCATCCTGAGGTTCGAAATGAGCAGAAGGTGTTGTTAATTGGATAACTTTTGTTTCATTCTTTTGTCATCAAAAACGGGTTTGTCTGTTCGTTCTCAAATGTCTGCCAGGTTTTCTGCGAGCCAGTAACGCACAAACTGGTGCGCAACCCGTCCACTTCGTGACCCACGCAAGCGCGCGAACATGAGCGCTTCTTTCTGCCAACGTGTTTCATCGCGGATTTTGTCTGTCTGTTCGGGTGTGTCTCCTTCAATGGTTTGAATTTTCGCCCGCACGATATCCAAATATTGATCCTGGTTAAATGGATGGAATGCCAGCCACAAACCAAACCGTTCGGATAACGAGACTTTTTCATCGATCGCATCGCCTTCGTGTAACTCGCCTTCAACCACTTGTGCGGCCAGATTGTCCTGCATGGATTCCGGAAGCAGGTGCCTGCGATTTGAGCTGGCGTAGACCAGCACGTTATCAGGTGGCGCCATCAGAGAACCGTCCAGCAACGCTTTCAAGCCCTTGTAACTGGCATCGTTTGCCTCAAACGACAAATCATCGATGAACAGAATGTATTTTCGGTCCTGATTGCCCAGAATCTGAATCAGATCACCCAGAGCAGCCAAGCCTTCCCGATCCAGCTCGATCATGCCCAGTTCTTTCCCCCCGTGACGGGTGAGGGTTGCGCGTATGATCGAACTCTTGCCGGTACCGCGAGCACCCCAAAGGAGCACGTGATTGGCGGGTCTGCCACTCAGAAACAGGCGTGTATTTCGTTCGATTTGTCCAAGCTGTTTTTCTCGATGGAGAAGATCTTCAACCGGGATCAAGGCAGGATGGTGAATGACTTTGAATCCCGTGTCCGGATGCCAGCGCTGGGCCAGTGCGCGAGGATCCGGTTTTTCCCAGAAGCCCTGTTTACGCCCGGTTTCCAGTTGCGAGAGGAGTTCGATCAGGCCGGCGATGGATGATTTGGGAGTTTTGTTAAAACGCATGTCATGCCTCTTGGCGGATAGCGGGGGAATAAACGAGACCGTGGCCGCTGAATTTGGTTCTGTATTATTCTACGTTCTCACTGCGCGCATAGGCAGTTTCCTGCCCGAGGATTGTCCGCTGCGAGCAAAACTTATTGAATTACACACGGATTTATGACCATGCCCGATATGACCGTCCCCGCTGTTTTGTTTGCCTTGGTGCTCCTGATCCTGTTGGGGCAGTGGTTGGTGGTGCGGCGAGCGAAATCAATGCAGGGCCAAGCGGTGCCTGATGAGTTGCTGCGTGCCTTTCAGTCCACGCAAGTGGCTGACCATTTGGCGCATCCGTTTGAAGATCGGTCGGGTATGAATGTTCTGGTGGCTTTCGATGCGCCAAATTGCGGTGCGTGTCGCAAAATGGCTCCGGTTCTGGACATGATTGCCAAACGATACCCGGACAGGGTTTTTCGCTTATCGGTGATGGAGCATAGAGCGCTGGCACAAACGCTGCGCATCATGGGAACGCCGACGATCCTGCTGGTTCGAAATGGCCAGATAGTTGAGGTATTTGTCGGCATTACGCCCTTGTCTCGTTTATTGCAGCGCTTGCAGCTATCGTGGCCCGAGATTATGCCCGTGGATATTTCTCCTGCTTCGTAGTTGAATGTCGAAGTCACTAATTCTCAGCTAATTCTCGACCGCTATCTTTGTCCCTGTGCAATGTCTGCACGATTACAGAGGGATGAATATCATGAAACGTCAAACTTATCTGGCCGCGCTGGTGGCTCTTTCTGCTCTTGACGTTGGTGGCGCTTATGCATCTTCTCAGCACGAAGGTAACGATGCCCTGGCTATTTCTGAGGCAAATATTGGCCTTGCCGATGCTGTGACCGCAGCGGAACAGCATGTCGGTGGTAAGGCTTCAAAAGCCGAGTATGAATCGTTCCAAGGACAGCGGGTTTTTGATGTGGAAGTGGTCAAGGGGCAGGCAGTCTCAGATGTCAAGGTAGATGCGAATGACGGTAAGGTGATTTCGGTCACAGCCGATCAGGCCGATCATGATGACTCGGGCGATCGTGCGGACTGATCCACGATTACTGTCGGGCGCCGTGATGTTCGTTGCGGCGCCGTTTCCAATTTTGGGAGAAGCTCAATGAATGACGCTCAACTGACCGATGCAAAGACACTGTTCAATAAAGTGCCCGAAGTCATCGCACTTTTCTGGGTTATCAAGATTCTCGCTACTACAGTGGGCGAGACAGCGGCTGATTTCCTCAATATCAATCTGAATGTCGGGCTGACGGGCACGGCGATCGTGATGACGGGCTTGCTCGCTGGTTTCCTGTTCGCACAAGTTAAAACAAAACGTTACACGCCTTGGCTCTATTGGTTAACGGTCGTGTTGATCAGTATCGTCGGTACATTGATTACCGATATTCTGACCGATCAGCTCGGCGTTCCACTTGAGGCCAGCACGCTTGCTTTCTCCGTTGCCTTGGCTGTGACGTTTGCGGTCTGGTATGCCAGGGAGAAAACACTGTCGATCCATCGTATCGATACGCGTGGGCGGGAGCTCTACTATTGGCTCGCGATTCTTTTCACGTTCGCGCTTGGCACGGCGGCCGGTGATCTAGTGGCCGAACGGATGACGATGGGTTATGCCTACTCGGCATTGATGTTCGGCGGGATGATTGCCGTTGTGACCTTCGCATTTTTCGTGTTCAAGTTGAATGCAGTCCTTGCTTTCTGGATTGCCTATATCCTGACACGTCCTCTGGGCGCTTCACTTGGCGATTTCCTGTCGCAACCGGTTGCTGTGGGCGGGCTTGGCTTGGGCACGGTTCAAACCAGTCTTCTGTTTTTTGTGGCCATCTCAAGCCTGGTGGTTTATCTCAGCCTGACCCGTAAAGATGTGATAAAAGCTGAAATCGAGTAAAAGCCATATCGAAAAAAGAGTTCGAGGCGCCAGCAGTTCAGTTTTCCGAGGAGCTAAGGAGCGTCATGCGCATTTTATTGGTAGAAGACGATGCCATGATTGGCGAGGCGGTTTCCACAGCCCTGAAAGATGCCGCATACGCCGTGGACTGGGTGCAAGATGGCAAAACCGCGCTGGCTACGCTCGACAGCGCAGAGCATCAGGTCGTGTTGCTTGATCTTGGATTGCCCGGACACGACGGTCTTGATGTGTTAAAGCGATTGAGGCAGGCGGGGCGCGACCTGCCGGTGATTATCATCACGGCGCGTGATGGTGTGGATGATCGTGTGCGGGGGCTGGATCTGGGCGCAGATGACTATCTGGTCAAGCCGTTCGACGTGAATGAGTTGCTGGCGAGGATGCGCGCGATTATACGTCGTCAGAGCGGGCAGTCTTCACCCATCCTCAGCAATGGTTATGTCGATCTTGACCCGGCGACTCGCGAGGCTACATGCAGCGGCGTCACTGTGTTAATGAGTGCGCGCGAATTTGCCTTGCTTCATTCATTACTGTTGCGACCGGGACAGATTCTGACACGGGCAGAACTGGAGGAGCAGATATACGGCTGGAATGAGGAAGTCGAAAGTAACGCGATTGATTTTCTGATTCATGGCGTCCGCCGCAAGCTGGGGGCGGGCGTCATCAAGAATGTGCGTGGCTCCGGCTGGCGAGTAGGGACGGCGCCGTGACTCGAACATCTCAGGGGCGTTCGGCAAGGAGACACTCACTGCAGATTCGTCTGTCGAAAATGCTGGCAGTGGCCGTTCTCGTTACGGGGGTCAGCGCTTCGCTTGCTGCGCTTTATTTCGCTTATGACGAGGCTCAGGAGTTTCAGGATGACACTATACGGCAGGTTGCGGCGCTCAGTGTCGACTTTCCGGCTTCAGGGCGAACCGTGCACCAGCAACTGGATACGGTCAGCAAGTCAGTAGAAGACCCCGAGTCATTGATCCGGATTTATCGCCTCCCTGATCGTGCGCGTCCTGCCTGGCTGCCGGAGCGGATCGATGCAGGGTTACACACCTTGATGAATCCCGCCGGCCCGGAATCCATCCGGATATTTGTACGAGATACGGGCGGTGGATCACAGCTTGTTGTGGCTCAATCTACGGAGAGCCGCAACGAAATCGCATTGAACAGCGCCCTGCGCACCTTGATTCCATCTTTACTCATGCTGCCGATTCTCATCGGTGTCATTGCATTCATCGTGCGTGCTGAGTTGAAGTCGCTCAAACAACGTTCAAAGGATATTGACCTGCAGGCGGCTGAACGTCCGCAACCCGTGTCGGTACAAAACTTGCCGGAAGAAGTGGTGCCGTTTGTCGAAGCCATCAATCGGTTGTTGGCGCGAGTGGATACAATGATTGCTGAACAACGTCGTTTCATCGCCGATGCGGCCCATGAATTGCGCACGCCACTGACGGCCCTTTCGCTTCAGGCACAGAATCTCTCTGCGGCCAGTTCTCCTGAAATGATGCGAGAACGTCTTGTGCCACTTAAGGCCGGAATCGAGCGGGCACGGAAGTTGACAGTGCAACTGCTTGATCTGGCCAGACTCCAGTCTGGCGAGGAATCCTGTCAGGACATCGATCTTGTTGCACTCGCGCGCCAATGGCTGGCTGAGTTCGTTCCGCTGGCCGAAGCCCGACAGATTGATTTGGGCATGGATGAATCCGCTTCGATACGTATTCAATCCAACGCACAAGCGCTTGGGCTGGTTATGCGCAATGCGTTGGAGAATGCGCTTAAATATACACCCTCCGGTGGAGTCGTCACCCTCAGGTTACGAGCAGAGGCTGATGCTGTATTGATCGAAGTTGTTGATACCGGGCCGGGCATTCCAACCGAAAATCAGGCAGCTGTTTTCGCCCCATTCCACCGCCTGCAGGACGCATCGGGAGAAGGAAGCGGGCTGGGTCTGGCGATTGCCAGAGAGGCGGCCGGTAAACTCGGCGGAGCCGTGTCTGTCTCTAACAGAGTAGATGCCCATGGCCTGGTGTTTACACTCAGGCTGCCGCGTACGTTCAAAGGCCTATAAGTGGTTAACACCTGTCGCAACCGGGCCACGATGTTGCAGCCAAAGCCCGGTAATGCTTTCCGATGGCGCATTTATGCCTGAAATGGCTTAAAATCAGCCACCTTTTGTTTCAGACACCACATTGTCGGGCCGTATTTAATGGTTTCGCTCAGGATATTTGCCCATGCCGCATCCAGAATCCCCTAAGTCTTCCGCTCCGATGAATTCAGAGCCGATAAACTCAGATGTGATGGGTTCGGTTCCAGTGGATTCGGCAACCTCGAAATCGCATCAATCCGCCAGTCTGTCTCTGGTGGTCCCCGTGTTCAATGAGCAGGAAAACATCGCCCCCTTGATAAAGCGAGTACATGAGGCCTTGGCCGACTACCCCGCACCTTGGGAATTGCTGCTGGTGGATGATGGTTCGAGTGATCGCACCGTGAAAATGATCGAGCAGGGCAGGGTGGCGTTCGGTTCGCATGTTCGACTGGTACCACTGGCACGCAACTTCGGCCAGACGGCGGCCATGCAGGCGGGTATCGACTTCGCCCGTGGCGAGGTGATCGCCACCCTGGATGGCGACCTACAAAACGATCCAATGGATATTCCACGCATGGTGGATCGTCTGCTGCGTGAAGATCTCGATCTGGTATCGGGCTGGCGCAAGAACCGGCAGGATAATCTCTGGCTGCGCAAGGTCCCCTCCAAAATTGCTAATCGACTGATTCGACGGATCACGGGCGTCTCGCTGCATGATTACGGTTGCAGCCTGAAAGTGTTTCGTGCAGAGATCATCAAGGGCGTGCGTCTGTACGGTGAGATGCATCGTTTTATCCCTGCCTGGCTGGCAACGCAAACCTCGCCCAGCCGGATTCAGGAGGAAGTGGTTGCGCATCATCCGCGTACGGCCGGTACGTCAAAATATGGTTTGTCGCGCACGTTCCGGGTCATTATCGATCTGATCTCGGTATATTTCTTCATGCGCTTTTCTGCCCGCCCCGCGCACTTTTTCGGGATGCTGGGCATGGGTTTCGGTACGCTTGGCAGCCTGATCCTTGCCTATCTTCTGGTGCTGAAAATAATGGGCGAGCAAATTGGTGATCGGCCGTTATTCATGGTCGGCATCATGCTGGTGTTGATTGCGGTTCAGATTCTGACCACGGGTGTGCTTTCGGAAATGCTTTCGCGCACGTATTACGAATCGAAGGAAGTGAAGTCCTATCATGTGCGCCCGTCGGCTCTGACTGAACTTGAGGACGCCAATTGGTGTCAATCGAAGTCACAACCTGATGAGCCTGCGCGATGAACCTGTCAAAACACCACGTGACTTCGAACATGAACTTTTCTCAATTGCCGGGTGTTCGTCTGGCCTGTGGTTTCGGCATGGCGGCATCGTTGGCCTTGATTCTTGTTGAGGCTGTACCGGGTGCGCGTATGGCCATTTTCCATGCGTTCAATAATCTGGGGCCTTTGGCACCTGGCTTCTGGTCGGGAATGACCGCTCTGGCCGACACCTATCTGGCTCTGGGCTTGTTGTTGCCGTTCATGCTCTGGCGCCCGCGACTGGGTGCCTTGCTGCTGCTTTCCGCTCTGATTGCGACCGCCATCACCCACTCGATAAAACCGATTCTTGATATACCCAGACCACCCGCCGTCCTGGCAGCTGATGCCATGCACTTGATCGGGCATCGGCTCGACCACGGCAGCTTTCCCTCTGGCCATGCCGTTACGGCGTTCACGTTGGCTGGACTATTGATTGTCGGCCTTCGTTTATCAGCCGGATGGTCGGCCCTGGTTCTGCTTGCGGCTGCGTTGCTGGGCGTGTCTCGAATGGCGGTGGGTGTGCATTGGCCGACCGATGTGCTTGCGGGATCTGTAATTGGCCTGATCTCGGTCATGTTGGCGCAGCTTTGGTTGAATCGCTGGTCAAGTCTGAACCATGCGCGATGGCCGCTACCTGTGGGGATCGTTGTCACTGCGATCTGCGCACTGTCTTCGCCCTGGTTCAATGCCGGTTATCCCCTGGGTGAGTGGGCCAATTGGTCGGTTGCTGGTTTGGGCATTGTCGCACTGTTCTGGGCTTCGTTGCGCTACTGGCCGCAATACCGTAATCGGCAGCGCTTACCCTTGAATGACTTGGGTCGTAAATAATAAACCATGCAAATTTTTCCCGGTCATATTTCAGTGCTTACTTATATAATGGCTGGCTTGCTGTATCGTGCGGCTGCTCAATACGACTCCGACAGGCTATAATTCGCGTCTATGTCACTTATTGCGTTTGGTTTGAATCATAAAACGGCCCCGGTGGATGTGCGTGAGCGCATCGCCTTCGGGCCTGAGCGCATGTCTTCCGCGCTTGAGGGCCTGATTCATGGTTGTGGTGCGAAGGAAGCCGCGATCGTTTCTACCTGCAATCGGACCGAAATCTATACCCGTTCAGATTGCGTGCGGGAGAATCTGGTCGAGTGGCTGGCGGCGTTTCACCATTTGCCGCCGGAAGCCATCGCCCCTTATGTGTATGACCACCGCGATGAGCTCGCCATTCGCCACCTGATGCGCGTTGCCTGCGGTTTGGACTCCATGGTGCTGGGTGAGCCGCAAATTCTCGGCCAGATCAAGGATGCCTTCACCATCGCTCAAGATGCTCAGGCGTTGGGCCCCGTTCTAAGTCGGTTATTCCAGCACACCTTCTCGGTGGCAAAGCAGGTACGTACCGATACACAGATTGGCGCCAGCCCGGTGTCGGTAGCATTTGCGGCGGTGAGTCTCGCCAAGCGGATTTTCGGTGATCTTTCCCAAAAGACTGCCCTGCTGATTGGTGCAGGTGAAACAATCGAACTGTGTGCCCGTCATCTTCAGGGCAGTGGGCTCAAGCAGGTCATCGTTGCCAACCGCTCGATCGATCGCGCCCATCACCTGGCTGAACAATTTGGCGGGCTAGCCATCGGCCTCACCGACATCCCGGCGCATCTGCACAAGGCCGACGTGGTTATTTCCTCAACCGCCAGCCCGTTGCCCGTACTGGGTAAAGGGGCGGTAGAGCAGGCACTCAAGCAGCGTAAGCGCCGTCCGATCTTTATGGTCGACATTGCCGTTCCACGCGACATCGAGCCGCAGGTGAGCGATTTGCAGGATGTGTACCTGTATACGGTCGATGATCTCAAATCGGTTATCGATGAAGGTCAGAAATCTCGTGCAGCCGCAGCCGAACAGGCGGAAGAAATCATCACCCTGCAAGTCGGGCATTTCCTTGAATGGGTTCAGTTGCAGACGGGCGCGGAGCTGATCAAGTCCTACCGGCGCCAATCAGAGCAAACCCGGGATGATGTTCTGTTCAGAGCAAAGGCTTTGCTGGCGGCGGGCAAATCTCCTGAGGAAACCCTGGATTACCTGGCGCACACTTTGACCAACCGGCTCATTCATCATCCCACCGTCGTGCTGCGTGAAGCCTGTGCTACGGGTGATCTGACCGCCGTTCATGCGGTTCAGAACGTCCTCGGTCTGGGGGGGGATTCCCCCTCGTCTTAGCTGGGTCGTATTTTCGATTGTCATCCTTCTTCCCGCTTGTCGGGATCTTGTTCCTCCTCTCTTGTTGAATGCTCCATGCTGCCATCCGCTCTGTTGAATCGCTTATTCGCCCTGTCCGAACGGTATGACGAACTCAATGCGTTGTTGTCCGAACCGGAGGTAATCAACAATCAGGATCGATTCCGCAGCCTGTCGAAAGAGCATGCCCGTCTGCACGATCTCGTTGTGGTGCTCGATCGCTATCAGAAGGCGAAAGCCGATTTGCAGGCGGCCGAACAGATGAGCCGTGAATCTGACCGCGAGATGGCCGCGCTGGCCGTCGAAGAAATGAAGGAATTGCAGGCTGAAATCGAATCGCTGGATGAAGCGCTCAAAGTTCACCTGTTGCCGCATGATCCGGCCGATGATGGCGATGTCATCCTTGAAATTCGAGCCGGCACCGGGGGGGATGAAGCCGCCATCTTCGCGGGGGATTTGTTGCGCATGTATTTGAAGTACGCCGATGCCCAAGGCTGGCGCACCGAAATTCTTTCCGAACAACCGGGCGAGCATGGCGGATATCGCGAAGTCATCGCCCAAATCAGTGGCGATGGCGTGTATGCGGCATTGAAGTTCGAATCCGGCGCGCACCGCGTACAGCGTGTGCCGACCACGGAAACCCAGGGCCGTGTCCATACCTCCGCCGCGACGGTCGCCGTGATGCCGGTCGTGCCGGAATCGGAGGCCATCACGCTCGATCCTTCCACCCTGAGAATCGATACGTTTCGCGCCTCCGGGGCCGGTGGGCAGCACATCAATAAAACCGATTCGGCGATCCGCGTGACCCACCTGCCGACCGGTATGGTGGTGGAATGTCAGGACGAGCGATCTCAGCACAAAAATAAGGCCCGTGCTTTAAGTGTACTGGCCGCACGACTGGCAGATGCGGAGCGGCAGAAAGCCCACGCGGAACAAGCGGCCACGCGCAAGGCACTCGTGGGTTCGGGCGACCGTTCTGAACGTATTCGCACTTATAACTTCCCGCAGGGCCGCGTAACCGATCACCGCATCAACCTGACGCTCTATCAGCTCGATCGAGTACTGTTGGGTGATCTTGATCCCATCATTCACCCGTTGCGACAGACCGATCAGGCCGACCAACTGGCGGCGCTGGCTCAGGCCCCGCTCTGATTGATGATGTGGATCACATGACCCACGAACAGGGTATTCCACTCGCCAAATTGATCGACGAAGCACGGGGCTTGCTCGGCGGTGATGCCGATGCGATGGTCGATATCCGCAGTCTGGTGACACAATTGGCCGGTCTTGATCGAGCTCGTCAGTTGATGGAACCGGAGCGACTATTGCCGTCAGCAATGGCTGAACGGTTGCGGAGCGCGTTCGAGCGTCGTGCGGCTGGTGAACCTGTTGCCTATATCACGGGATTCAAGCCGTTTTGGCGCCATGAATTTCAGGTCACGCCCGCCACGTTGATTCCTCGCCCTGAAACCGAACACCTTCTGGAGTGGGCGCTGGAAAAAATCCCTTTAGAGCAGGCAGTGACGGTCGCGGATCTCGGTACCGGTTCCGGCGTGCTTGCCATCAGCCTGGCGTTTGAGCGACCACAGGCACAGGTTTTCGGTTGTGATCTGAGTTTCGAGGCATTACAGGTTGCACGTCAAAATGAACGGCGACTGTGTTACCAGTCGACCTTGCCGATCGGGTGGCTTCAGGGTTCCTGGTGCGGCATGTTTAAACAAGAAAGTTTGGACGTGATTGTCAGCAATCCACCATACATCCGCCTGGATGATCCTCATCTCAATGTCGGTGACCTGCGTTTTGAGCCACAGACTGCGTTGGTCGCGCAAGATGAGGGTATGGCCGATTACCGACAGATCATCGCTCAGGCAACAACCCGGTTGAAGCCAGGTGGCTGGATTCTGTTCGAGCATGGCTACGATCAGGCAAAGGCCGTGGCCGAGTGTCTGATTCAACATGGATTTGCATCTATTTCTCATCGAACCGATCTTGCCGGGCAGGAACGAAACACCGCTGCACAGCGGCGTTGATTTGAGGTTTACTTGCTGATTGATGCCAGTGCGGCGGGCACATAGCGTCATCTAAGATTGGTTTTAGGTCATTTGAAGGTCACAAAATGCCCAAATTGCGTTAATCTGATTCCATGAGTTCAGCGCACCCCCTAAAAATTTCCGGGGCGCAGGAGTGGATGATGGACAGTTCCGAACGAATCAAACATCGTGAGATCACCTTTCGCGGGCCTCATCACAACGGGGATCAGGCGGCGGGTGCCTGCGCATTTGCCGTTCACCTGGACGGAGTGCAGGATGCTCAACCCAAAAACCCTGCCTGCATGTGGGTTGAATATGACTTGCAAATGATCTGCCTCAAGGTTTTGCGGCGTCATCTGCAACTCGCGGGTTTTCATCTGGATGCTTCCCTTTTGAACAAGCTCAAAATCGCGCTCATCGAGTATTCAGAAGAAAATCAGCGCGAAGCCATGGGTCTGGGGAACTGCCCCATGCCCAATCAGGTATTCAGGCCAACAGCGGAGCAGATTTCCGCTTGCCAGCGCTTCTCGCGTCACCAAGGCTCAACTGAGCGTGGCGATGATCCCTGGCAGCATTACCTTTAAGCCCATCTCAATTCTGTTTAACCTTTTGTAATTATTAATGAACGACGAGCAATTACTGCGCTATAGCCGCCACATCATGCTGCCTGAAATCGACTATGAGGGGCAAGAGCGTCTGCGCGGATCTCGCGTCTTGATCGCAGGCTTGGGCGGTTTGGGTTCACCCGTAGCCTTGTATCTTGCGGCCGCGGGCGTGGGCCAGTTGGTGCTGGCCGATTTTGATACGGTTGATTTGAGCAATCTGCAGCGACAGGTCATTCACGACACCGCTGCTGTGGGCTTACTTAAGATTGATTCGGCTGCTCGGAGAATTGCCGCTATCAATCCGGATGTAAAACTTAGGCTTATTCACGACAAGCTTACAAATGAGAACCTGCCGGAATTGCTGGCCAATGTCGATCTGGTTTGTGACTGTTCGGATAATTTCGCACTGCGTTTTGCGCTCAATGCAGCCTGTGTCGATGCTCAAAAGCCGCTGGTTTCTGGTGCGGCGATCCGCATGGAAGGGCAGGTGACCTTGTTCGATACGCGACAGCCCGAGTCACCATGCTATCGCTGTTTGTATCAGGAAGAAGGGGAGGATGCGTTGCGTTGCAGTGAAACAGGTGTGCTTTCGCCGTTGGTCGGGATGATAGGCAGTTTGCAGGCCAGTGAAGCCATCAAGACGTTGGCAGGCTTTGGTGACACCCTGGTTGGACGACTCGCCCTGTTCGATCTCAAGCGGGCCGAATTCAGGACGATTCGGTACCGCCGTGATCCCGATTGCCCTGTTTGTAAAAATCGCTCCGCCCCTGCCCAATACTTAACTATTTAGAATTGCGGTCTCGATCCGCTGAAGCCAAAGCCTGTGCAATTTCCCGAATCAGCCCCGGCCCGCGATAAATGAAACCCGTATAAAGCTGCAGCAGGTCCGCTCCGGCCTCGATCTTCTCCAGCGCCGCAGCGGCGCTATCGATACCACCGACGCCAATAATGGGGAAATCTGCAGGCAGCGTGGCGCGAAGCTGGCGGATGACTTCGGTCGAGGCCTTGCGAACTGGCCGGCCACTCAATCCACCCGCCTCGTCGGCATGCGGTAGACCCGCCACCATGGCGCGATCGATGGTGGTGTTGGTGGCGATCACGCCATCCATGCCTTCATCAAGGAGAAGTCGGGCCATGGATTCGATTTCCTCATCGCTCAGATCGGGCGCGATTTTCACCACGATCGGGACTTGACGGTCGTTTTTCTGATCGAGTTCGTCCTTTTGTTTTTTCAATGCGGCGAGCAAGGGGCCGAATTGATCCGCAGCTTGCAACTGGCGCAAATTTTTTGTGTTCGGGGATGAAATATTGATCGTGACGTAGTCGGCGAAACGATGGACTTCTCTCAGTCCGATCAAATAGTCATCGAGCGCCCGCTCGATCGGGGTATCGAAATTCTTGCCGATGTTCAGGCCCAGAATGCCTTTGCTGGTTCGATTTTGAACATTGTCGAGAAAGGTTTTAAGGCCATCGTTGTTGAATCCCATGCGGTTGATCAGTGCCTCGGCATCGGGCAGCCGGAACAACCGTGGTCGCGGATTGCCGGGTTGGGCGCGTGGGGTGACGGTGCCGATTTCGATAAATCCGAACCCGAGGCATGAGAGGGCATCGATATGATCGCCGTTCTTGTCGAGCCCGGCCGCCAGACCGATTCGGTTAGGGAAGTTCAACCCCATAACATCCACCGGACTTGAGGGAACCTTTCCGCGCGCGTAGGTGCACCACGGTGTTTTGGCCGCCAGATCGAGCAGGGCAAATGTCAGTCGGTGGGCCGTTTCTGGTTCGAATCGGAACAGCAGGGCGCGAATCAATGGATAAAGATTCATAAGGGCGTGATCACTTGGCGTTGAAATGGCACCTAGTTTGCCGTGACCGTGTGCGGGGCGCAATCCGCCATCCGAAATCCTTCTCGCATATTCATTAAAATTTCACGTTCTTGTCAGCGATGCGAAATAAACCGAACACGCTAATGACATATCCGCTGATTAAGTTGCATTACATATCAATCTAGGTGTGGTGTGTCATGGATTTGGATTGCAACAAAGCGTCTTCAACCAAGGGGCCGAAAAACAAAGCTGACTCAGATCGCCGACTACAAGTCGAGTTGGCGCTGAACCAAGAGCAGATCGATGCCTGCTTTCGTCTGCGCTATCGGGTTTTTGTTGAAGAATTGGGTGCAAAAATCGACTGCGCCCTGCCATTGGGGCTGGAAAGCGATCATTTTGATGACTATTGCCACCACATGCTGGTGCGGGATTTGGATTCCGGTGAAGCGGTGGCGTGTACACGCATTCTTACGGATACTCAGGCTCAGGTTGCCGGAGGATACTATTCCGCCAGAGAGTTTGATCTCTCCCGCTTAAATGCTGTGGAAGGTCGTGTGATGGAAATCGGTCGAACCTGTGTCGACCCGGCTTATCGAAATGGCGCCACCATCGGCTGTCTTTGGTCTGGTCTGGCGCAATTCATGGAAAACAACCGGTTCATGTACCTGATGGGATGCGCGAGCATTCCTCTGGATGATGGTGGTATTCAGGCCAATCTCATCATGGATCAATTACGTGAACGGTATCTCACGCCGGAATCGTTACGGGTCAATTCTCTGCGTGCGCTTCCTCGTATGGAGCTTGACACGGCTTTGCTCGCGCAGGAAGTCCGCATGCCCCCTTTATTGAAAGCCTACCTTCGTCTTGGTGCACAGATCGGCGGTGAACCGTTCTGGGATAAAGATTTCAAAACGGCGGATGTATTCATCTGGTTGGCAAGGTCGAATCTTCAACGCCGTTATGTCCGGCATTTCGTTCAGCGAAAACAGGATGGTGGTGTGCCTGATTCGGTCAAACCACGTCAGGTGGCCTGAATCGCTGAAAGAGCCAGCTGTTTATCGATCTTCCGCAAGATGGCGCTAAACTGAGCCGCTATTCATAACAGAGCGGCCTTCCTATGGACGAAGAGCTGATTTTGCCGATTAAATCCAAAATAGATCCGCAATTCGAACGACAGTTGCGCTTGTTTTTACAGCGAGCGGAATCAAAAATGCCGAATGTCAGTGAAGCAGAACTTCTGCGCGCGGCGGCAGGGCGGCGCGAAGATCAGCGGTTGGTGGCCGAATATGTCATCGGCATGCTCTGGTTGAGCTGGCGTTTCGATCGCGCGAATCAAATGTTGGATTCCGCCTTGGCCGTTGCCTCGGCATATATGTCGAGCGCCAATTATCTGATCCTAATGCGAACGGTTTCCCTGCTGAAAACCCTTCCTCTGTTCCCCATGCCCAGACATGAGCGGCAAACACTGACTGATCTTCTGCAGGAGGCTCGATTGGTCGTCTATCTGAAAACCGGGCGACTGTCTTGAGACCATCGGAGCACTTACTCCTACGCCTCCAGATGTTATGCCAGGAGATGATATGCAAAGCTACTTGAAAAAAATCAAATGAACCAAACTTTAAGCTAGAGTGTTGATCTCACGCATCAGACTCTGAATGAGTCGGACCTGCTTAAACTTTTTGGAGAACGAGTTCCTGCCATGAAACGAATTATTCTGTTTTTACTGACCAACCTGGCTGTCATGGTGATCCTGTCTGTCGCCTGGTTTGTCATCTCCAAGGTGTTCGGCCTTGGCGTGACAATGGATAAGACTGGCATCAATTATGGCTCCACACTTGTACTGGCTGCTGTATTCGGCTTCGGTGGTTCCCTGATTTCGCTGATGATGTCCAAATGGATGGCCAAACGCAGCGTGGGTGCCGAAGTGATCGAACAGCCCCGAAACGAGGCCGAACGCTGGTTGCTGCAAACCGTTGAGCGCCAGGCCAAGATGGCTGGCATCGGCATGCCGGAAGTCGCCATCTATGACTCACCGGAAATCAATGCATTCGCCACGGGCGCGAGCAGAAACAATGCGTTGGTCGCTGTTTCGACTGGCTTGCTTGCCAATATGACTCGAGACGAGGCCGAAGCCGTATTGGGCCATGAGATTGGTCACGTGGCCAATGGCGACATGATTACTTTGACCCTCATTCAAGGTGTGGTGAATACGTTCGTTATCTTCTTTGCGCGTATCGTCGGTTATTTTGTCGATCGCGTTCTGCTCAAAAATCAGGGCGATGGGCCGGGTATCGGCTTTTATGTGACCACGATCGTTGCTGAAATTATCTTCGGGATTTTGGCCAGCATCATCGTGATGTGGTTCTCGCGCCAGCGAGAGTTCCGTGCAGACGAAGCAGGAGCCCGCTTTGCCGGTCGTCAGAAGATGATTGCGGCATTGGAGCGGTTGAAGTTGAATTACGACATGCCAGCACAGTTGCCAGCTCAGATGACTGCGTTCGGCATTTCAGGGCACAATGGTTCTTTCGGTCGTTTGTTCATGTCTCATCCGCCCCTTGATGAGCGCATTGAGGCCTTGCGTCACGGGCAATCCTCTGGCTTTGGTGCGCGTGCCGGCACGGTGCAGTAATACCCGGTGACGACCTTGCGTTAATCCCCGGTCGTCTCAACGGCTACTTAGGGGAGGTCTGCACAAATGCAGACCTCCCCGAGCAGGGCATGGAGGCCCTGCCGCACAATGACGTAAGTCATTGAAATGCGGAGCACAAGACGGGCGTGTACCGGCTTGTGCGTGTCTGAACGAAGCCATGGATGGATTCGTGCAGAGATTCCTTAGGTTAAAGCCTGCTTATTGCAGGCTTTTTGTTTTCCTGATGCGGAACTTGTCTTTTTGGCGTAGGCTCGAAGTAAATAGCAGGTGAGGGCTCGGCTCAAAGCCGAGAACGGCCGTGAACGTGTTCAGAGGTTTTAAGATGACTGTTTTATATTTATTCGTACCAATCAGCATGGTGATTGCCGGGATCTTGGTTTGGGCGGCTTTTTGGGCGATCAAGAATAACCAATACGAAGATTTGGAAGGCCCCGCTCACCGTATCCTGATGGATGACGATGATCCTCGCATCCCGACACATCATCATTCAAACGAGGATGCCCAGTCGGAATCGAAGCCAGATAAAAGCAAGAATTAGCGGTTTTGCTCTTTCCAAAAAAAAACCGCCAATTGGCGGTTTTTTGTCAGCCGATTACGGCGTTACAACCTACTTAACACGAATGCCTGCGGTGGCGCCTTCGTCGGGTGACAAGATGAACAGTCCGCCTTTGCCGTCGCCCGCGGCCAGTACCATGCCTTCCGACAGACCGAATTTCATCTGGCGGGGTTTGAGGTTGGCAACCATGACGGTATGGCGGCCAACGAGGGTGGCCGGATCATAGGCCGACTTGATGCCGGCGAAGACTTGCCGGGTTTCGCCTTCGCCAATATCAAGTGTTAAGCGCAACAATTTCGCGGCACCTTCTACATGCTCTGCATTAACTATGCGTGCCACACGTAAATCCACGGCTGCGAATTGATCGATGGTGATTTCTTCTGCAATCGGTTCGATTTCGGCACTTGGGGTTTTTTCTTCCAGGGTTGGTGCAGGGTTGGCTTGATTCATGGCTTGGGCCTCTTCTTGTGTTGCTTTGAGCAGGGCATCCGTCGCGGTTTGTTCGATACGCGTCATCAGCGGTTCAAAGGCGTTGATCTTGTGTCCAACCATCGGGCGCGCAAGATCGGTCCAACGGAATTCAGGCAGATTCAGGAATTGGGCCGCCTTGGCACTCATGGCCGGCAGGACGGGCGTGAGGTAGGTCATCAAGATGCGGAAGGCATTCAAGCCATCGGTACACACACCTTGAACGGCGGCGAGTGTTTCGGGCGACTTGGCCATGGCCCAAGGTTTTTGTTCATCGATGTATTGATTCACGAGGTCAGCCAAAGCCATGATCTCACGCATGGCTTGACCGGTTTCACGGCGCTCGTAGCGTGTCTTGATGGATTCGGCGGCGGCCACGAGTTGTTCGTGGAGCACGCTGTGGGCGAGTTCGGCACTCAACTCACTATTGAACTGCTTGTGAATGAAACCGGCGCAACGGCTGGCAATATTGACGACCTTGCCGACCAAATCCGAGTTGACGCGCAGACGGAAATCGTCGAGCGACAAATCGATGTCGTCAATACTGCTGCTGAGTTTGGCCGCGAAGTAGTAGCGCAATGCCTGTGGGTCGAGGTGGTCGAGGTAGGTGCGGGCCTGGATGAACGTGCCGCGCGACTTGCTCATTTTCTCGCCGTTGAGGGTTAAAAAGCCATGCGCATACACCGCTGTCGGCGTACGCAATCCGGCGCCCATGAGCATGGCGGGCCAGAACAGCGTGTGGAAGTAGGCGATATCCTTGCCGATGAAATGGATCAGCTCGGTTTGGGCGTTTTCACCCCAATACGTGTCGAAATCAAGCCCTGTCGATTCTGCCAGTTTAAGGAAGGCCCCGATATAGCCGATGGGCGCATCCAGCCACACATAAAAGAATTTGCCGGGTGCGCCGGGAATTTCAAAACCGAAATAGGGTGCATCGCGTGAAATATCCCAGGCCTGCAGGCCGCTATCGAACCATTCCTGTAACTTGGCGCGGATGGCGGGCTGTACCCGATCCTCGCTCAGCCATTGTTTGAGCTGGTCTTCCATTTTCGGAAGGTCGAAGAAATAGTGTTCGGAATCACGTTCAACGGGTGTCGCACCGGAAAGCACCGAGCGCGGGTTCTTCAGGTCGGTCGGGCTGTAGGTGGCACCGCATTTTTCGCAGTTGTCACCGTATTGATCGGCTGCGCCGCACTTGGGGCATTCACCCTTGATGAATCGGTCGGGCAGGAACATTTGCTTTTCCGGATCATAGGCTTGCTTGATGGTTTTACGACTGATCAAGCCACGAGCGTCGAGCCGCTTGAATATCTCACTGGCCATGCGCCGGTTTTCTTCGGAATGCGTGCTGTGAAATATGTCGAAGCCAATCATGAAATCAGCAAAATCGGCCTTGTGGCTATTGCCTATGCGCGTAATGAGTTCTTCGGGCGTAATGCCTTCCTGTTGCGCCTTGAGCATGATGGGCGTGCCATGCGTATCGTCCGCGCACAGATAGCGGCATTCATTGCCGAACAGCTTTTGTGCACGCACCCAGATATCCGTCTGGATGGTTTCGATGATGTGCCCCAGATGAAGGGGGCCATTGGCATAGGGCAGGGCAGATGTCACCAGAATGCGACGAGGGGCTTGAAGTGTCATAAAACGCAAAAGTTCCGAGATAAAAGTCTAGGATAAATGACGAGGATAAATGTCTAGGAAAACCGGGCCGCGAAGTTTAGCATGAGGACTCGATAAAAGGCCGTTGTGGCGATGTGAAAGGTGATGGATGGATTCCACTGCAAAACCCGTACTCAGCATTCGGCCCGTGATGGACGGTGTTTGAAGGATGCATATTTTAGTTTGTTTAGATTCCGATCCCCTGCGTAGTTTGCCCGTTTGGGCCGCGTTTACTGACGCGCAAGATGCAATTCCGGGTTTGAAGATTACGGTCGCCGGTACGCCTGAGATCATTCGGTGCATCAAGGCGCACCCGGCCGTAACCGGTAAAGTGGTGATTGACGAGAAGGGGTTCTCGCTGCCGCGTTGGCATCCTTCTGGTTGGTCGGCACGGCGTGAGGCCAGGTCGGCCAGTGCTGCTTTGCTCACCGCGCCGGATGTCGTTATTGACCCGTTCGGCACGTCACAAACACGCGCATTCACACGCCTTGTGAATTGGCGTCGGGTTGGTATCGCCGATCTATCGCAACCCCGTCGAGACAACGATTATTCGTCGGTTTTCCCGCTTCCGTCCGAGCTCCACCCGCTCCAGGCCGTACGGGTTTTGTTCGCAGCCGCATTGAACTACTCCCTCCATGACCTTGCGCCCAACTACGGTTTGTTGACCTCCCCCGTTGAAGCAGATCAGTCCGCAGGCAATACAGAGGCTGATTTGATTGTCGACGTGAGTTCACTGCCCTGGGATGCACAATCATTTCAGCAATTCAGGAATCGAATTGCTAAGACCCCGTTGCGAGTAACCTATCTTGAAGAAGAGCATGCGCTTAACCCGGCTCAGCGATTGCTGAAACACTGGCCAACGATTTTGACGGCGCACTATATCCTGACCGGGTTGAATGCCAGTGCGTGGCTCGCTGCCGCGCTGGGCCGACCGGGGTTGTGTTTGTGTCCCGCTGATGCGGCCAGAAGCATGGGCGTTATCTCGACCCGTTGGGCAGATCAACAGATGATCAATTTGGATCACCCGCCATTCAATCAGCCCAATATCGTTGTCGAATCCATTATTCAGGTGCTGCAACGCCAAGCCACCGCTGTTACCGATGCGAAATGAGTATATAGGGTTTTTTTGTGAATTCGGGATTTGATCTTTTTAACAATGAACCCATTGGTAACACCATGCGGGTTGACGCTAGTGCGGATCGATTCTTACAAATCGACCATATCGAGCGCGCCTTGGCTAATCCCCGGTTGCGTGAGGAATGGCTCGCCGATCCACAAACGCTGGTCGTAGGCGGGGGCAGCAACATCCTGTTTGTCACGGAACGCATCGGTAAAGTAGTTGGTATCAAAGCGGCTGATCATGGTTTCGTTGATGAGGGGGAGACGATATTGGCGTTCGCCGAAGCGGGACTGGGCCTTGATGATTGGGTTCGTCTGACCACGGCTCAGGGCTTGTATGGGCTTGAGCGTCTTGCAGAAATTCCGGGGACGGTTGGCGCCGCGCCGATACAGAACGTCGGCGCCTACGGTATGCAGTTGTGCGATGTGCTTGATTCTGTCGAGCTATGGGATCGCCAGAAACAGGTACTACTTCACTGGACGGCCGAACAATGCCAATTAAGCTATCGCAACAGCCGGTTCAAGTCGGAACCGAATCGATGGTTGGTCCTGCGTGTGTGGGTTCGTTTGCACAAAAAGCCACCTGCAGATTGGCCGAATTTTTCTTATCCCGGTCTGGCCGATGAGGCCGATGCGTATTTGATGACGAAAAAATCCCCCATGTCCGCACTTGCTGCGAGTGATATGGCCGAAATCGTGACCCGAGTACGACGAAAAAAACTCCCTGATTGGCGCCAACTGCTCCCCGGAAGTTTGGGGAGTTTTTTTCATAATCCCATTGTATCTCTGCAGCACGCAAACAAGCTGAAGGCCAATTGGCCTGATGTACCGCTCTACGCACTGGATGATCCCGATTCCGTCAAGCTTTCCGCCGGATGGCTGATTGAACAAGCAGGATGGCGAGGGCGCATATTTGGTGCTGCCGGTGTTTACGATCGTCATGCTTTGGTACTGATTAATCGGGGTGGCGCCGATGGGAAGGAAATTCTGCAACTGGCCGAAGCGATCGAAGCGGATGTCTGGAGGCATTTCGCCGTACAAATAAAAACGGAACCAATGATCGTGTAATCACGCTGAAAGATCGCTATGGTTTAATCGATAAATGCGGAAAGATAGTCAGCATCTATCGAATCGATAGGAATATTTCATTTTATTTATCTATCATGTATTGGTAAATTTAATTCCACAGCACGGCTGTAGAACGATGCCTTCAGGCAAATGAATCGTTTGATCCAATGTATAGACCAACCAGGAGAATTGACCATGAGTGATGATTCCATTTCATTGCCCCGTTTGAATGAACGCGCACCCGAGTTTGACGCACCCACAACCCACGGCCGTAAAACACTGAAAGACTACGAAGGCAAATGGCTGGTTCTGTTTTCGCACCCTGCGGATTTCACCCCGGTATGTTCTACGGAGTTTATGGCATTTGCCAAGGCGCATCCCGATTTTCAGGCCATCAATTGCGATCTGTTGGGCTTATCAATCGATAGCAACTACTCCCATATTGCCTGGGAACGCAATATCAAAGAGAAGTTTGGCGTGGAAATTACCTTCCCGATTATTGCCGATCTCTCGATGAACGTCGCAAGCATGTTCGGTATGGTGCATCCAGGCGCTTCGGATACTCAAGCGGTTCGTGCCACGTTTGTGATCGATCCGGAAGGCGTTTTGCGTGCCATGCTTTACTACCCGATGAGTAACGGTCGTTCGATTCCGGAAATTCTTCGTCTGGTGAAAGCGCTGCAAACCTCTACCAAGTACGGCGTTGCCACACCAGAAGGCTGGCAGCCAGGTGACAAGGTCATCGTGCCACCACCGGCAACGGCCCAAGAAGCCGAAGCGCGTATGAATAGCGGTGAATACGAATGTGTTGACTGGTACTTCTGCAAGAAGTCACTTTGATCTCATTCATGAATGAAGTGTCACATCACGTAATGTGACATAACGTAAAAAAGCCCGATCAATTCGGGCTTTCTTTTTTGAAGTAACTGAAATGAATTCAACTATTTATTCTGCTGACCTTTGATTGGTTGCCCGCCACCAAAGCTGCCGGCTACCGCATGCGCTAGAATTTCCCTTAACTGTGCCTCAGAGCGCTGACCTGAAAAATAAAAGGGTTTGCCATCATCGGCCTGAAAGACCACCACGGGGATGCCGTACAAATTCTGTCCCTGCAAAATCGAAAGGTTTTCATCCAGGATTGTTTGCGATGCTGCGTCCACGTGCTTGGCCGGTGGGATGCCGCCACCGGTATCCGAATTGAGAAAACCATAATTCCTCTCATTCGTCATAAAAGCCTTCAGCGGATCGGGTGCCTGAATGATGGCTGCCGCCTTGGCCGTCGAATTGCTGCCTAGCATGCCCAATGGTATCCAGCGAAATTGCAGATCGGGCATTTCTTTGCGAATCTTCATCAACGAATCGAACACATGATGACAGTAGGGGCAGTTCGGATCGAAAAACAGATAGACGATTTTTGACCCGTTGCCATCCCGAATCCAGCTGGAATCGACAAGATCTTTCATCAGATTTTGGGCGACCACTCGATCTTGCGCTGCTGTTGGCGTCTGTGCATACACCGGCGCATGAAAAAGGAAAAGTGTTAAAAGCACACTGGCCCAGAACGGGATCAGTCGCTGTAGGTTGCCTCGGCGAAGATGAAGATCGAACATGAGATCGGACTCTGATTTAGTTGCCTGGCTATCTATTTTAGACGTTAAGAACCCATTGCGTTCCTTGCATCAGGGTTTTTTGCTCAAATCGAGTTCGTCGTCATCCAGATTAGGGAGCTTGGGTGGTGTGGCTGCCAGAACGGGAGTAAAAGCCAGCCCGGTAATCAGCAGAATAAGAAGCCCCCAAAGGGTGGATGCATGCTTACTGATGGGCGGGCTTGTCGGTGGTACTGGCATCCTTACCTAGATCTGATTGATAATACCCGTACTTTTACTCTCAAAACCCAAGGTCGTATGGCGCAATATATCTTCACCATGAATGGGGTCGGCAAACTCGTCCCTCCGAAAAAATTTATTCTCAAAGACATTTACCTCAATTTCTTCCCTGGCGCAAAAATTGGCGTATTGGGTTACAACGGTGCGGGTAAGTCTACTCTGCTGCGCATCATGGCCGGTGTCGACAAGGACATCATTGGTGAAGCACGTCCTCAACCCGGTATTCAAATTGGCTATCTCAAGCAGGAGCCTGATCTCGACCCGGCCAAGGACGTGCGCGGCAATGTCATGGACGGCGCGGGTGAAACAGCACGTTTGCTTGAACGCTTCAATGAGATAAGCAATGAGTTTGCCAACCCGGATGCCGATTTTGATGCATTGCTGGCTGAACAGGCTGAGTTGCAGGATAAAATCGATGCAGCAGGCGGTTGGGATCTCGATCGCAAGCTCGAAATCGCTGCCGATGCGCTGCGTCTACCGCCTTGGGATGCGGATGTCACCAAACTCTCCGGCGGTGAACGCCGTCGTGTGGCGCTCTGCCGTTTGCTGCTTTCCAACCCGGATATGCTGATTCTTGATGAACCAACCAACCACCTGGATGCGGAATCCGTTGCCTGGCTTGAGCGTTTTCTGCAGGAGTTCAACGGGACCGTGGTGGCCGTGACCCATGATCGATACTTCCTTGACAATGTGGCCGGCTGGATTCTCGAACTCGACCGTGGTCAGGGCATCCCGTTCGAGGGGAATTACTCCGAGTGGCTCGACAGCAAGGAAAAGCGTCTGGCACAGGAAGAGAAAACAGAATCGGCCAAGCGCAAGGCTATGGAGCAGGAACTGGAGTGGGTCCGGCAGAATCCCAAGGGGCGTCAGGCCAAATCCAAGGCACGTCTGGCCCGGTTCGAGGAGCTCCAATCAGAAGAATTCCAGAAGCGTTCGGAAACCAACGAAATTTACATTCCACCAGGACCTCGCCTAGGCGACAAGGTGATCGACGTCACCAATCTGTCCAAACAGTTCGGTGACCGTGTGTTGTATCAAGGTTTGTCGTTCTCCGTGCCCAAAGGTGGGATCGTCGGGATCATCGGCCCCAATGGCGTGGGTAAATCGACCTTGTTCAAGATGCTGATTGGTGAGGAGAAACCGGACGCCGGTGAAATCTCCATCGGCGAATCGGTACAGATCTCCTATGTGGCGCAGGGTCGCGACGATCTGGAAAATAACAAGACCGTCTGGGAAGAGATTTCCGGCGGTTACGACAACATCACGGTCGGCAAATACGAGATGCCTTCGCGCGCCTATCTTGGCCGCTTCAACTTCAAGGGGCAGGATCAGCAGAAGTTCATGAAGGATTTGTCCGGCGGTGAGCGCAATCGCGTGCATCTGGCCAAGTTGCTCAAGTCCGGCGGAAACGTGCTGCTGCTCGATGAACCGACAAACGACCTCGATATCGAAACCCTGCGGGCGTTGGAGCAGGCGATTCTTGATTTTCCGGGCACCGCGTTGGTCATTTCGCATGACCGCTGGTTCCTTGACCGAATCGCAACACAAATTCTCGCCTTCGAGGACGATGGCTCCGTGGTGTTCTTCCAGGGGAACTTCCAGGATTACGAAGCGGATCGGCACAAGCGGTTGGGCTCGGATGCCGATCAACCCAAACGGATCAAATACACTCGATTGGCTTGAGTGTTTTCATGTTCTGACGAAACAAGTCAGCAATGAATGACCGTTTACTGGTGTGCTTGTGCCGCCAGTTATAACAAGGAGCTTGAAATGGTTAATCCTGCTTTGGAACAGGCCATCATCAATAAAATCATGGAGAAGGGCATTGCGCTTCCTGTACTGCCTGATGTCGCAATCCGTTCACGGCGTGTGGCGGAGCAACCGGACAGCACGATTCAGGATCTGGTGGATGTGGTCGCACAGGATCCAGCCATTGCCGCACGCCTGATCCAAGTTGCCAATAGTGCAATGTACTGTGGTGTAGAGAAGATTAACTGCTTGCACCAGGTGATTACGCGTCTTGGTATGCGCACAGTCAGCCAGTTAATTGTATCGCTGTCTAGACAGCATCTTTTTAAAGCGAATCATCCCGTGGTCAAGAAGGCGATGCAGGAGCATAGGTCCTTTTCAGCCCAGATTGCGGCGTTAGCCCACCGTATTGCCAGGGAGTACACCATGCTCGATGTCGACCAGGCGTTGTTGGCTGGATTGCTCCACGGCGTAGGGGGGATTCCGGTGATTGTGGTGGCTGAAGATATTCCAAAGTTACAGGAGGCCCCGGCTCTGTTAAACGAATTGGTGATGAGCCTGCAACCTCGGCTAGGTGCCAAGATCGTTCAGGCTTGGGATTTTCCGCCGATGTATGAAGACGTGGTGCGGGAAGCGAATAACCTCAACTATACACACGCGGGTTCGGCCAATCATGCCGACGTGGTTATCACGGCAATCGCGCAGGCAAAAGGCTTGACCGCAACACCGGATGGCAAGCCCATTCCTGCCGCTGAAAAACTGGGTCTCGATTTGAGCGTGAGTTTGATTGACCAGGAAATTTATGATGAAATTCGTGCACTTAGTGCGGGTTTCTAATCTCTGTTATTAAGAAATTCATGCGCCTTGACTGCGAGATCAGGATGGAGTTGTCTTTGTAAATCCGGATGCAGGGCGTTTCCGGATTTGCTGAACAGGCTCACGGTCCAGCTTGGTACGCTGGTTTCTTGAGGTCTTCCCAGATGATCGAGACGAATTTCTTCAGGCGCTTCGGGGCTACTCATCACCAGTGAAGGGGGGTCTTCCAGAATATCAATCACCGTTCCGCGGCGGCGGTCAATAGTCAGCGTGCTGCCGATCAGGGGTTCCAGTAGTTGAATCAAGGATGGGGACATGGGGTACCTTCTGCTTTTCCCGTTTGGCCGTAATAGTCCTATGAACTTCGGGTAGCATAGACTGCACGGTCACATCATTAACCAATCAGGATGAAGATGCAGTACGAATTACTGAATATAGAACCTTTGTACCGTGGTTTTTTCGAGTTGAACCGCTATCTGCTTCGCTTCGAGCGCTATGACGGTAGCTGGTCGCCACAAATCAGTCGGGAGATGTTCGAGCGTGGCCACGCTGTGGCCGTTCTGCCCTTTGTTTCCAAACGACGCGAAGTCGTGATGATCGAGCAGTTTCGGCCCGGTGCGTTCGAAGCACCGGGCGGGCCATGGCTGACTGAAATTGTGGCAGGCATGATCGAGCCGAACGAATCAGTAGAGTCTGTTGCCCGACGTGAAATGAAAGAGGAGTCGGGGCTCGAACCCGTGCGTCTGATACCGATCACGCGCTATTGGGTGAGTCCCGGTGGAACGACGGAAAGCATCTATTTGTTTCTTGCCCTGATCGATACAGCCCCGACCGATACGTTTTTTGGTCTACCGGAAGAGCACGAGGACATCAAGCTGCATACCATGACACTGGATGAAGCCTTGGCCCGTATCGATTCCGGCATCATCTGTTCAGCAGCCCCGATCATTGCCCTGCAATGGCTCGATCGACATCTGTCGCGATTTTGTGACGATTAGAACGTGCTTATTTTTGACGCACAAATTTCACTCATAGGTTAAAAATTTGTTAAATATATGTTTATTAATATTTTTTTTATCCTCATGTTGAGGCGGTTATGCTTGAAAATTGTGCAAAAGTTGTGTTTTGTCCCGGATGCCGTGATTGATTTGCGCCTATCGAGATAAAACCAGACAATCAAACACATTGAACAGGATGCCCGGATGAAAGCCGTAAATGCTGCATTGCCGCTCAATGACGTAAGTCATTGAAATGCGGAGCACGGAACGGGTATGAACGCGGAGCTGGCGTAAGCCCGCGATGCCATGGATGGATTCGTGCAGAGATTCCCAAAGGCTCCCGTATGATCACAGCAATTAAGAATTTTGAATTTGAGGAAACCGTCATGCTTGAAGTCTATCGCAGCCATCAACAAGAACGAGAACAGCAGGGGATTCCACCCAAAGCGCTAACGGTCGAGCAGACGGCCAGCCTGATCGAGCTGATCAAAAATCCACCGGCTGGGGAGGATATAGCGTTCCTGTTGCACCTGTTGACCGAGTGCGTGCCACCGGGGGTCGATCAGGCCGCCTATGTGAAGGCCGCCTTTTTGGCCGATGTCGCGAATGGCAAAGCCAGTTCCCCCCTGATTGATCGGGTGCAAGCGGTCAAATGGCTCGGTACCATGATCGGTGGTTACAACATTGATCCACTCGTGGCGATGCTCGACGATGATGTGGTGGGTGACGCGGCGGCGGAGGCGCTCAAAGGCACCGTATTGATCTACGATGCCTTCCGTGATGTGGAAGACAAAATGCGGGCGGGGAATACCCGCGCCAAAGCCGTGATTGAATCCTGGGCGGCCGCC
Source organism: Pseudomonadota bacterium (assembly GCA_021795795.1). The sequence continues at coordinate 28,273 of JAJYPA010000040.1, forward strand.
GAGTGGTTCCTGAACAAACCCGCACTGGCCGAAGAAATCACCGTCACGGTGTTCAAGGTGCCGGGCGAAACCAACACCGACGACCTCTCGCCCGCGCAAGATGCCTGGAGCCGTCCGGATATACCTTTGCATGCCTTAGCTATGTTGGTAAGCAAAATGCCTGATGGCCTGAAAACCATCGAAACACTGAAGGAGAAGGGCCACCCAGTTGCTTATGTGGGGGATGTGGTCGGCACAGGCTCCTCGCGCAAATCAGCTATCAACTCCGTGCAATGGGCGATGGGACGCGATATCCCGCACGTGCCCAACAAGCGCACCGGCGGCGTGATTCTGGGCAGTAAGATCGCGCCGATTTTCTTCAATACGGCTGAAGATTCAGGTGCACTGCCCATCGAGGTGAATGTTGACCAGCTTGAAACAGGCGATGTCATCACTATTCGCCCGTATGAGGGTGAGCTATTGAAAAATGGCAAGGTCATTGAAACCCTTGAACTCAAGCCCACTACACTTCCTGATGAAGTCCGTGCCGGAGGCCGGATCATGTTGATCATTGGTCGCGCATTGACCGATCGTGCGCGAGCCGCCTTGAACCTGCCCTCGTTCGACGTGTTCCGCCGCCCGATTCAACCCAAGGACACTGGCAAGGGATTCACCCTGGCCCAGAAAATGGTCGGCCGGGCCTGTGGGGTTGTGGGTGTGCGCCCTGGCACCTATTGCGAGCCGCGCATGGCGACCGTGGGTAGTCAGGACACTACCGGCGCCATGACCCGCGATGAGCTCAAAGAACTGGCCTGCCTCGGCTTCTCCGCCGATCTCGTCATGCAGTCGTTCTGCCACACCGCAGCCTATCCGAAGCCGGTCGATATCGCGTTGCAGCACGAACTGCCGCAATTCATCAGCACCCGCGGCGGCGTTTCCCTGCGCCCCGGCGATGGCGTTATTCATAGCTGGCTCAACCGTATGATTCTGCCGGATACCGTTGGCACCGGCGGCGATTCGCACACCCGTTTCCCCATCGGTATTTCCTTCCCTGCCGGATCGGGGCTGGTGGCTTTTGCTGCCGCCTTGGGCGTCATGCCACTGGATATGCCCGAATCCGTTCTGGTTCGTTTCAAGGGTGAAATGCAGCCGGGCATCACTCTGCGCGATTTGGTGAATGCGATTCCCTATGTCGCCATTCAGCGCGGTTTGATGACGGTGGAAAAGAAAGGCAAGAAGAATGTCTTCAATGGCCGCGTGCTGGAAATCGAAGGCCTGCCGAATCTCAAGGTCGAGCAAGCGTTCGAATTCGCCGATGCCTCTGCCGAGCGCTCGGCCAATGGCTGCACCGTTCGTCTCGCAAAAGAGCCAATTATCGAGTTTTTGGCTAGTAACATCACCCTGTTGCAATGGATGATCGCCAGCGGATACGAAGACAAGCGCACGCTCGCGCGTCGTATCGAAGCGATGGAGCAGTGGCTTGCTCACCCTGAGTTGCTCGAACCTGATGCCGATGCCGAATACGCCGAAATCATCGAAATCGATCTGGCTACCATCACCGAACCCTTGCTGGCCTGTCCGAATGACCCGGATGACATCAAGCCATTGTCTGAAGTGCAAGGCACCCACATCGATGAAGTCTTTATCGGTTCCTGCATGACCAATATCGGCCACTACCGTGCGGCCGGAAAAGTGCTGGAAGCCAATGGCGCTTCGGTACCTACCCGTTTGTGGATTGCACCGCCCACCCGCATGGATGAGCACCAGCTCACCGAAGAAGGCTATTACAGTATTTTTGGTAAAGCCGGTGCGCGTGTCGAAATGCCGGGTTGCTCCCTGTGCATGGGCAACCAGGCCCGCGTTGCCAATGGTGCGACCGTTGTCTCCACTTCAACACGCAACTTCCCGAACCGCATGGGTAAAGACGCCAATGTCTATCTCGCCTCGGCCGAGTTATCAGCGGTGTCCGCCTTGCTGGGCCGCCTGCCGACCAACGAGGAATATCAGGCACAGGTCGCCGGGCTCAAACCCTTGGCCGACGATATTTATCGTTATCTCAATTTCAACGAGATTGCGGAGTATCAGAAAGAAGCAGTCAAAGGCCTGCAGATGATTCAGGATATTCCGGTTTTGATTGTTTAAGAAATTAGTTCAACTTGACAAACAGTCCTGATCAATCTGTTCAGGCTGTTTTTTATCAGCATCCAACGCTTTTAGGTCAATACACTCATCAGAGACTCTACACTCAAGCCTTATACCTTATGCTGAGGCATATAAAAGCCACATCCGATAAAACGGGCGCTGCATCATTAAACCCCCGTCCAAGCCTTGATAAGGTGGCAGGATAAATGCCCGGATTTATTTGTTTCTAGCCTTAATTATCAGACGGGTTTTGATAATTAATGAGCGGGTGTGTTATAGAGGGGCAAGGTGCTAATCGAGTTTCAGCAATTGCTCGAACAGTGCGTCGGTCTTGATCTCTTCGCCGCTCAATGCCATGGCCAGTAGTTCGGCTCCGATAATGGGCAAGGCCAGCACCACATCGGGATGTACGCGTTTGATCTTGTTAAGATTGTGCGCATCACTAACGGCAACCACGGTCTTGAGTTTTTCATTGACTTCACGTGCGGCCAGGATGATAAACGCATTTTCGGAATCGTCTTCTGTCAGCGCAATGATGGCGCGGGCAGTATCGGCTTGGGCCTTCAACAGGATATCGCTGTCGGAGCCGTCACCGATGATGAAATCATTCGGTATATCCGAACCCGGCGTGGGTGCGGCCGGTAGGATGCGGGTCACTTCAAGGCCGCGCTTTTCCAGCGAATCCGCCGCATTTCGGGCGAATGGCCCGTTGCCGACCACGATAATATGATCCTTGCGTTGCATTTTCTTGCTCCCGGGTTGGACGAGTTTCATGATTTGCTGATTCATCATCGGCCCCAGGATCGCGGTCAGTGAGGTGGCGAAGACCAATAATCCCAGAATAATCAGGCTGATGGTGAACATCCGCGCTTCGGTGGTTTGCGCGATGATGTCGCCATAGCCGACGGTGGACATGGTGACGATGGTGAAATAGAGCGCGGTCGGGAAATCGCTAATGGCTGGTTTGAACTGGGCGCCCAGCACATAGGAACCAATGACACCGAAACCCAGCGTGAGCAGCACCCCGGTGATCGAGAACAGGGTGCCGGTGGTGAGGCTGGCGCGCTGGAAGTGCTGGCGATTGAGCAGCAACAGAAGCAGTACGACCGCATGGAACAGAATCAGGCTCGCCGGTTGCGAGGCCAATGGCGTGAGTTCCAGCAACAGGCTGGCGA
>JAJYPA010000410.1 GCA_021795795.1 Pseudomonadota bacterium
ATCTGAATGCACTGCTCGATGCAGCCGAGCTTGGCGTGGAAGCCAAGAAGAAAACACGCACCGTATTGAATCGGCTATGGCTGGAGCCACGCGCCGAACTGGTCGATTACGCGGATCGCGGCGTGGCCATCCACAAGACGCAGCCGGCCATTCCCGTCGCGGCGCTGTGCTGGGGCATGTCGGTGGCGACCTACCCGTTTTTTGGCAAAGTGGCCGAGCTGGTGGGCCGCCTCTCCGCCATCCAGGGCGACTGCGCGTCCGCCGAAGTGCATCGCCGGATGAGCGAGACCTACGGAGAGCGCGAAGGCACTCGGCGCATGACCAACATGGTCATCCAGAGCCAGGCGAGTTGGGGCGCCGTGGAGCGGGTCGAGAAAGGAAAGCGGGTCATCCGGCTGGCACCAACCGCGATCGACAACGACGAACTCACGGCCTGGTTGATCGAGGCGGCCGTGCGCTACGCTGGCAAGCCCGTTTCAGTGCCCAGCCTGCAGTCGCTGCCCGTGTTGTTCCCGTTCACCCTGACGCGGCCCCTGGCCTACGTGGTGTCGAACAGTGCAAACCTGATCCTTCGGTCGGAAGGGCCGAGTAACCAGTTTGTCGCGTTGCGCGGTATAACATCGTCTTCGAATGCGCCTATTATATATGGAAGCCTCCCGTGATTTAGGTCGTTAAAACTTCGATGGCTTGCCAAGGCATGCGCGAGGCGAGGATGGCCAGCGGGTGGCGAGGATCGATCGTTTAGCCGATACGCCCATAGAAAAAATCTTCTGTCGCAGGGCAAGTGGCCACATCGAACTTCAGAAAATGTCAAAAATCGTTGTAAAACAAAGTGTTATATTACCATAAAGACTATCTGAGGCCAATGATATCAATGGGTTGTGTGTATTTCATAGGCTATCTACGATCCCGCCTGAGCGGATACCCCGTTATCCCCCTGAGGTTGGATATAGGTTGGATAAAAAAATAAAGGCACTCAAGATAACATCTTAAGTGCCTGTTTTATTTGGTGGGTTGTGAGGGGATCGAACCCACGACTGCGTATTCCACGTGAAATCGGCCACCGATTCCACGGCAAACTGGCCACCTGTTCCACCGCAAACCGGCCACCCGTTCCACGGGAATCCGGCCACTTGAGGAAGGGAAAGCGACGTGCGGGGTAACCCCGGCGGTCTAAGGCACTTTTGCCGAGGACTGCCATGCCCAATACGAGGTTGCCCATGCGGAAGATTACGGAAGTTTTGCGGTTATACGGTAACGGTCGTCTCTCCAAGAGAGAGATAGCGCGCGCCATTGGGATCAGTCGGTCCACGGTCAGTGAATACCTTCGGCGAGCACAGGCGGCGGGTCTTGGTTGGCCACTGCCTCCAGAGTTGACAGAACAAGGCCTGGAACGGCTTTTGTTTCCACCGCCACCGCCTTCTCGGGCGCGTCGATCGGAGCCGGATTGGTCGGTTCTACACCAGGAGATGCGGCGCAAAGGTGTGTAACCGTCCAAACTAGACCGCTATTGTCCCAAGCGAGGTTATCTGAGTCGTTTTTTATCGGCGGTCGGCTGTTGGGGTTGGGTGGGTCTGGCGTCCTTTACCGGTGAGAGCAGATGGGGTGGGACATTCCAGCTCTGGCGGTTGTCGGTGACCACGGTGACGGTCTTGCGGTTATACTTGACCACCGTGCCCATCAAGCGTCCCCCCTGGTGGGCAAAGCTGACGCGCTGACCGGGATGGAAGCGCATCATCTCCAGGTGCGCCTGCATCGACTCGAGCATTTTCAGGCGCGCCACCACGCGCTGGTTGAGTTCCAGCAGTTCCTCGAAGCTCAGGCCGTCAATGTCCATGGGCATGGTCGAGATCCGAGCGCAGCGGGTTGTTGGCAAAGCGGTCTTTCCAGACCCGTGGGGTCAGTGCTTCCACATCTCGGGCCGGGTGCAGGGCGACCCGTTGCAGGACATCCACCAGGTAGGTGTAGGGATCGACGTGATGTAGTCGGCAGGTGGTCAGCAGGCTCTGGATGATGCCAACGTGCCTTGCCCCCACCTCGCTCCAGCAGAACAGCCAGTTCTTGCGCCCCATCGGGATGACCCGCAGGGCCCGCTCCAGATGATTGGTATCGATGGGCACCTCGGGATCGTTCAGGTAGACCTTGAGCTGAGCCTGGTGATTCTCGGCATAGACCAAGGCCTTGGCCAAAGGATCGCTGTTGAGCAGATCCATGCGTTGGCGTTGCTGGTGACACCAGCCGAAGAAGGCCTCGGCGATCGGGCCGGCATGGCGGCTGCGGTAGTCGCGCTTCGGTTCGCCTTCGAGTCCCTGTTCTCGAATCTGCTGTTCGACCCGGTACAGTGCGCCGATCCGGGTGAGGGCCTCCTGCGCCGCCGGGTCCTGGTCCTTGGCCCGCTCAAAGTAGCGCCGGGTGTGTGCCCAACACTGGGCCCGAGTCACCTGTGGTCGGGATTTGGCATAGCGGTCGTAGGCCGCATAACCATCACTGAGCAGCACGCCGGCAAAGCCCGCGAGCTGTTGCTCCACGTGGGCGCTGCCACGGCTCGTCGACCAGGTAAAGCACAACTCGTCGTCCTCTCCATAGATCGGCCAGTACCAGGTGGCCTGCAGCTGACCCGGCTTCTTGCGCCCCGCCTTGATCGGCGTCTCGTCCATCGCCAGCACACGGCTCTGCAGGATGTGCCGCCACTGAGCATCGTAGATGGGGCGCAGGAGCTCAATGGCCCGTTGGGTGTAGTTCGTCAGCGTACTGCGACTCAGGGTGATACCGGCGTCCTGGAGTCGCTGGTGTTGACGATAGAGCGGGAGGTGGTAGCAGAATTTGTCCACCAGGATGCCGGCCAGCAGGCTGACATCGGCGAGGCTACCCGCGAACACCGCGGCAGGGGCCGGCACTTCCCGCAGGCTGGAGGAGGCCTTGTGCCGCCATACCGGGCGGCGGTACTCGAGCACCACGTAGCTGCCGGGACGCTGGGCCAGACGGCGGGTGATCTGGTAATCGATCACCTCGTACTGATCGGCATCGGGGCCATGGAACTCGGGCGCGGAGAGTTCGATCACCTCGACGGGGACATCGGGGCCGAAGCGCAGACCGGCATCGGTCACATCGTCGGCGTTGCGCTGCTTTGGCTTGCGCCGCCGATAGCTGATCTCTTCGGTGGGCGTAGGATCGGCCGCCGGTGGGGCATCGCCCAGCAGAGTGCTGAGATCGAGCTGATTGGGATGTTCGAGGATCCGCTTCTCGGACTTGCGCCCGAACAGCTGCCGCTTGAACCAGTCGAGTTGCTGTTTGAGCGAGGCGATTTCGGCGCGAAGGGCCTGGATGACCGCGGTCGGATCTCCCCCAGGGGAGAAGGTATTTTTTGCTGTGCAGTCCGACAGTTGCATGCACGGCATTATACCTTTTCGGGTCTCCCGAGGCTACGGTTTCCGCCCTTTTTGAAGCGTTTGAAGCGGCGCAGCGAGGACAGATCGATGCCTTCGATGATCAGCTTCAGCTCCGTCCAGCTCAGCACCCGCCTGTCACCGCCCAGGCCATCGACGTGAAAGCGGCCCGCCTCCAGGCGCTTGCTCCACAGGCAGTAACCGCCCGGCTCGAAGTACAGCACCTTGAGTTGCGTGCGCCTGCTGTTGATGAACACGAACAATTGGCCGCTGGCCGGATCCTCGGCTAACTTCTGTCGCACCAGGGCGCTGAGCCCATCGAAGGACTTGCGCAGGTCCGCAGGCGGCGTATACAGCCATACCCGGAGGACGGCCGACCCGGGGACCAGCATGGTCAGCCTTGGCGTAGCCGCAGACACACCCCATTGCCCAGATCGAGCTCGATGTGCCAGCCACGCGCTGGCTCAGAGACCTCGGGTGCCAGCTCGAGCCAATCGTTCAATGAGCCGCCTCGGGCACTGGCGGGATCCTCGGCTAAGCCTGCACTATCGGCCCGCAGCTTGCGCTTCCAATAACCAAAGGTCGCCACGGCTACACCGGCTTGGGCACAGAATGCTCTTTGCGTCAGGCCGCTGACCCCTTGTTCGTCGATCAGTCGTTGCCAGTCGGCCCTGCTGTACCGCTGCTTCATATCGCGCTCCTGTATGTCAATGCAGGAACAGGTTATGGCGCGCAGGTCAGGCCGGGAAGTACGGTGCGGTTTGAACGGTTACAAAGGTGTTACCCTGCAACTGCTCTGGCAGGAATACCGGGAGCAACACCCGGACGGATACCAATACAGTGCCTTCTGTGAGCACTATCGTGCTTATGCCAAGACCTTGCCCGTAACGCTCCGCCAACGGCATGCCCCAGGAGAGCGGCTCTTTGTGGACTACAGTGGGCAGACCGTGCCGATCATCGATCCGCGTACGGGAGAGATTCGGCAGGCAGAGATCTTCCTGGCGGTGCTGGGGGCGTCCAATTACACCTACGTCGAGGCGACGTGGACGCAGGGGCTGGCCGACTGGATTGCTTCGCACGTTCGCTGTTTTGAGTTTCTGGGTGGGGTACCGGAATTGCTCGTGCCCGACAACCTCAAAAGTGGGGTGCTCCACCCAAGCTTCTATGAGCCGGAGATTCATCCCAGCTATCAGGATCTGGCACGTCACTACGATACCGCGATCCTGCCGGCGCGAGTACGGAAACCGCGAGATAAGGCGAAGGTCGAGGCCGGAGTGCTCCTGGCGCAGCGCTGGATTCTGGCGCGTCTTCGGCACCGGAAGTTCTTCAGCTTGGGGGAACTCAATGCCGCTATCCGTCCCCTCGTGATGGCATTGAATGCGCATCCCTTCCAGAAGCTGCCGGGTTCGCGTCGCAGTGTCTTCCTTAGCGTGGATCAGCCGGCCTTGAAGCCACTGCCGGTGATCCGCCATGAATTTGCCGAATGGAAGGTCGTCACCGCCGGCATCGATTACCACGTCGAGATCGCCGGTCACTACTACTCGGTTCCTTATCGCTTTGCCCGCCAAAAGCTGGATGCCCGATACACAACCACTACTGTGGAGATCTTCCACAGGGGGGAGCGTGTGGCCAGCCATCCGCGCGCTTTCACCAAAGGGCAGCATAGCACCCAGGACGTTCATCTTGCTCCACCGCATCAGAAGGTCGCCGGATGGAATGCGCAGCGCTTTCTCGATTGGGCTCAGCGTATTGGGCCCCACACGCTGGCGGCCATCGACCATCTCCTGCGCTCCCGTCGCCACCCGCAGCAAGCGTACCGCGCTGCTCTGGGCATTTTGCGTCTGGAGAAAACCTATGGAGCGGATCGGCTCGAAGCCGCCTGCGATCGCGCTATCCAGTTGCAATCCATCAGCTGGCGGAGCCTGAATTCCATCCTCAAGAACCACCGGGATCGTCCGCCCCGTAAGCCCACGCAATCCCGTCTTCCCGCCGAACACGCCAATCTGCGTGGCGCCCACTATTACCACTGACCGGAGGCCGCATGCTGAATCATCCCACTTACGATACCCTGACCCGATTGCGGCTCCACGGTATGGCCCAAGCCTTAGCCGAGCAGGCGCTGCTCCCCGATGTAGAAGCCATGAGCTTCGAAGAACGCCTCGGCCCCCTGCTCGACCGGGAACAGGCGGAACGCCAAAATCGGCTGACCAGCAGCCGGCTGCGACGCGCACGGCTCAAGCAACCCGCCGTTCCCGAGGACATCGATTACCGGCACCCTCGCGGACTGGACAAGGCCTTGTTCCGGGAACTCTTGACCGGTACCTGGATCCAGCGACACCAGAACGTTCTCCTCACCGGCCCGACCGGCGTGGGCAAAACCTATCTGGCCTGTGCCCTTGCAACGACCGCCTGCCGCCAGGGAAGCACCGCCCTGTATTATCGACTTCCCCGATTGTTTGAAGAGCTCACGCTATCGCATGGTGACGGACGATACCCCAACTTCATGGAAAAACTCGCCAAGGTCGATGTGCTGTTACTCGACGATTGGGGGTTGGCGCTGCTGGACGATGACCGCCGGCGGGATCTCCTGGAGATCCTGGATGACCGGTACCAGACACGCTCTACGATCATCACCAGCCAGTTACCGGTGGCCCACTGGCACGACTCCTTGGGGGATCCCACCCTGGCCGACGCCATCCTTGATCGGCTGGTTCACCACGCTCACCAGATCCAATTGAAAGGAGAATCGCTACGTAAGCTCAAGCCAAAATTGACGCAAGAGACCCAGTCGGAGTAAACATCCACCACCCCGGCGTCGCTCCGCTTCGAGTGGCCGGATTCCCGTGGACTGGGTGGCCGGTTTCAGCTGGACTGGGTGGCCGATTTGCGCGGAATACGCACCCACGACCCGCTGATTAAGAGAGTCTAGGTAATGCAGAGCCGACTCAGAAATCCGGTGTATATCCCATCACAGTCAACGCCTGGCGTCAGCAACTTTGGTAGAGCGTGCGGTCATGGCCTTTGAGCGGAGGAAGAGTCAAACCACTTCACTTTGATGCGGCGCTATGCCGCGAAGGCCGCATCCTCTGCCAGGATCAAATCATTCTCTTACCCCAGCAACTTTGCCAAATCCTCCGCCCTCAAGTGAGTATAGCGTTTCAATATTTGCAAAGTCTTGTGTCCGGTTATGGCCGCCACCTGCATCGGATTCAGTCCTTTTTCAAATAAGCGGCTGGCAGCTTCGTGACGTAAGTCGTGAAAGCGTAGATCCTCAATCTTGGCCCGCTTGCAGGCCCGAATGAAAGCGAGATGAATCGCTTCGTAGGTAGTATCAAAAACTTTGCCATCCAGGGAGCGAGGCAGATCGCGTAAAATTTCGACCGCGACGGAGGAAAGTGGCACAGTTCTGGCCAAGCCATTCTTGGTTTCTGGGAGAAGCGCTACACGCTTGTTCAAGTCCACATTTCTCCAGAGCAAGCCAGTGGACTGGATGGGCCGTTCGCCGTCGTCATCACTTTTGCCCTTGGTTTCCAGAATTTCTCCCGCTCTCATTGCGGTTTCGATGGCAAACCGGACCACGGGCAGTAGCCAGGGGTTCTGCGCCTTTGCGCACTCGGCAAAAAGGCGTTCTTCCTCGTCACCCTGTAACCGTCGATCTCGACCTTGGGGGAGCTTGGGCTTGCGGACTAGTTCCACTGGATTGGCAAGAGACGACATGCCCCATTCCGTGCGGGCCACCTTGAACAAATGGGATAGAACAGCCAGGTGCAGGCGGATGGTGTTCGGGCTTTTGCCCTCCTGCTCCATATCTCTAATGACAGCCGCGACTTCTTTGCCTCCGACGCGGGCCAAAGCTACCCTGGCGATAGGGCGAGATTGCCAATTTCGAATTTTCGACAACTCCGGCCCAGGCGTGCGCTTTGAGGATGTGATCTCAGTTGCGTACCGCTCGAAAGCCTCGGACAGCCTGGTTGCTTCGGCTTCTGTTGTGTCACGCCAAGCTCCACGCTCCATCTCTGCCTCAACGGTCTTTGCCCACCCCTCGGCTTCCGCTTTCTTTCTGAAGGTTCTGACTTGTTGAGGATACCCCTTCTTCCGAATCCGCACTTGCCAACCAATGC
>JAJYPA010000411.1 GCA_021795795.1 Pseudomonadota bacterium
CGGAGGATGCACTTTTGCGCGGACTTTGCCGGGAAACTTCGGGCGTTCGGGTTACTAGTTCTTTGGCGGTTTTGGGTAGATCATGATCCGGCGGTAGTGTACCGAGTACCCGAGCGACCTGTTCGATGGACTGTTTAAAATTCCAGCCATGGACATGGTGCAGCAGGGAAAAGCCGTCACCGGAAATGGGATCCCCACCACCCTGTGAACAGAAAAAGGTGCCTCGGCCTTTCTGGTTGTCGAAGCGGAAACGGTCCTCTCCTCCACAACCGGGACAGGGTCCATGCCGATCCACCAGCGCCTGGGCAGGAATGCCCAACTGAACCAGAATCTCCGGCCAGCGATCTGTGGCCGCCCATTTTGTTTCACGCATCCACTGCGTACCCCGTTCTGTCATAGTTGGCCCCTTCTCCTGCCTGAGACTTCAGCCCTTCCTGTTGATGTCGCGTAATCCGTAGACAAGTTTGAGCAGGTCGGCCGTATCCTTCGCGATGTCATCTTGTCTCTGACTGATCATGGCGAGTTCCTTACGCATTTCCTGGATCTGTTCCGACAGTGTGTCGAATGGATTATTGAGGTTTTTGTTGATCAGATGATCAATGCGATCCGATAGCTGATCGACAGCCTTCCCTTGGCGACGATCCAGAGCAGCAACTGCGTTCAACAATCCCTGATTCAGGGCCTGCGTGGTCTCCAGAATGATCCGCATGTAGGGAGCCTGTCCGCTCCAGAAATCACGGTGTTGGCGGAACTCATCCTCCAGTTTCTGGAGACGGCCAAGGGAAATCCCGATGGAGGAAGTGGAGGCGTTTTCAGAGTCATGGGGTGACGGTGTATTCATGGTGGATTATTTCCTGTTTTGTGCGATATACAGCAGCAAAAAAATCAGAATGGCAGCGGCTCCACCGCCCAGTGCGCCCCCCCAAAGTGCCCGGAAAGTGACGCCCGCGACTTCACGGGTATTGTCTTTCACCGTCCGGATCAGCGCCTGCAGCTCATTTTGTAGCCGGTTGACATGCATCTGATATTCGCGGATCGGTGTGGTACCTTTGCGGATGTCTTCCCCCATCTGGGCAATGCGGGATTGCACTTCAGTGGTCTGGGTATCCGCTGTTGTCCTGATGGCTTCCCATTTTTCCAGAATCGTGCCCTGCAGGTTCTGCAGCGCCTGCATCTGTCCGGAAAGGACATTGGCCTGTTGCGCAATCTGCGACAGTACCTGCTCTCGCAGGGTCATATCCAGAAGGGCACGCTCTTCACGTTCGCGCTGCAGAATGAACAGCACATGATCCCGGAAAGCCCGCTCAATGGGGTCTTCTGGATCCGTGGCCAGTGACGAAGGTTGCTGATCCTCCGTTTCAGGGATGGTCATACCGACTCCAAGGTCTCTAGCCAAGCCATGGCATTGGCATAGACCGCCTGTGGATGCAGATGGGCATGAGGCCAGTCGAATTGTCCCTCTAGCAGAAGGGCCCCGCCGCCGATCAGAATGACATGATCGCAGTCTTCCAGGGTTCGGGCATGTCGTTCTACGCCGCGCTGGATACGCCCCGCGATTTCCCTTAAGGCTTCCTGTCGGGCGCTCTGTTGCTCTGCCTCGGGAATCTCTGATCCGTTAATGCGAATCCGCTTGTTCTGGATCAGGGCACCTTGGAGAATTTTACGGTTGGGCAGGCGCTTGCCGCGCCGTCCCTCAATGGTTGTCTGGAACCGATCTACGGCAGCCGCGACGCCCAGGTCCGGCAAGGTGCCACAGCGACTGAAATCCACCTTGCCATTCTGTACGACCGTAATATCTGTAGTCCGTGAGCCGATATCCACCACAGCGATGGGCAGATCGGGATCTTCGCTGGGCGATTGCATGGCGACGACCAGAGACTGGGGCAGGACATGCACTCTGGCCGGTACGGGCAGGTCGCTATCTCCCGCCATGGTGCGCAGCTGCACGGGAATCCGGTGGGTCTCGCGTTTGGCAACAATGAGGTTCTGATTGGGTGTGCCGTTATCCCAGTAAAAATCACGCAGGGGTAGCCCGACGACCAGCTCAAACCCTTCTGGAGCCCCTACCTGGCGCAAGGCGTGTGCCACCAGCACCCGGTTGAGGCTGGATAGGGCAAAGCCAGCGAAGCGGGTGTCTTCTGTCTGCAGCGTATCGACGACTGTATAGGCTTCCCCTTTGGTCACATAGACGGTGCTGTCTGCCGGTGCGGAACCGCCAATCTCGATCTGCTGGTAATCGCCGCTCTGAGCACGGGATGGAGTACTGAAGCTTTGCAGGGTGCCTCCAGCACGGTGGATAATCTTGATTTCTCCGTAGCCGTCATCACAGGCGTAGGTCGGTTTCATGGGATATCCTCATTCAAGGTGGATTTTGGGGGACGCAGGAGGGTTGGTTTCCTGCGGCATCTGGGGATCGTCGGCGGCAATGCGGGCGGCTATGCGTTCCCGTGCCTCGGTAATTTGCTGTTCGGTAGGCGGTTCCCGATCAAGGCCGGCGCCGAAAGTATCCAGCATGTTTTTATTCAGACTGCGCCGCTGCGCAGCAGGGGAGCCCTCGGATGGCATCGGTTCTGTGGGCCGGGTTGACGGGTTGGAAGTATCTGTCTGCAGCAGTGGGGAGATAGTCTGTGCCTTCCGCCGGACGGGGTTCTCTTCCCGATCCATGCCAGCACCAATCGTGTCCAGCAGGGCTTCCGCATTCTGCCTGGATGGGGATACCGTCTGCGTGAAGTGATCTTCCGTCTGGAACGGATCCTGAGCAGGCAAGGCGCGGACCGCTCTGGCAGAGTGGAATTTCAGGCGAAAAGGCCACTGTACTTGTGGGGTTGCTTCCTGTATTTCCTCCAGACCATAGGAAAGCTGGCAGACAGCGTTGACCGGATCGAAAAGGGTTACCCCGCTCTTATGGACAATCATGAGTACGGGATGTGCCGCTCGGCTTAGGTGATCGATGGCGTAACGGGTTGTGCTGGAATAGTCTTCCACCGATTCCAGCAGAATCTGGGAAAACGGAGAGACCTCTCCCGTCCGGAAACTCAGGCGGTCCTTCATACAGGACCACGCAGGCGGGTATTGCCGAAGACAAAACGCACCAGTCTTCGCCAAGCCACAGCAGGGGTGTAACCCTTGCGTTGCAGCCAGGCAAACAGGCCGATACTGACCACGGCCAGTATCAGTGTCAGCACGCTGAAATGGAAAAACAGGATTAGCAAGGGCCAGAAGGCGGAACCATCCAGTTTCCAGAGTTTGGGATCCTGACTGGAGAAACGCCAGGCATTCTCTATATCAAGATCCTCGTCAGACAAGAACATAAAAAAACCCCTTTGTGGAAGTCACAAAGGGGTTATAGGGATTTGTCGGACTGTTGGTACGCGGGGGTTAAAATGGAAATCGTGACGCATAATCCTAAAGCGGAAACGCGCTATCCTTCCCCCGCCCTGAACGGCGAGGTTTGACGCGCTTTTCGATCAATCATCACCACGCAGCAACTTCATCAAGTCATCGGTGCGCCATGGGATATCCGCCTTACGACATGCGGCCGCAAAGGGGTTTACCGCGGGATTATCAGGCTGTTCCGCCCGGTGTATCACCACCTCGCCATTTCGATTTACGGCAAACTCGACTGCACAACCCGGCGACAAGCGGAGGGTATCCCGGATGTGTTTCGGGATGGTGACCTGTCCCTTTTGCGTGAGCGTTGAATGCATCGCGTATCTCCGAAAGTATTACGTTTAGTTGCCAGGCGTGCAGGTATATCCTGCCGGGCACGGTGGGGGAGGTGGCGCTGGCTGGTTAGGGGTGCAGACATAGCCCGGGGGACATTGGGGGTTATTGGCTGGCGGTGCGTAATAACCGGGCTGAACATCATTCTGGGTAGCTTGGCCAGTGTGGGCCACCCCGTAACCCGCAAGGCCACCCAAGCCGGCACCAATCGCCGCTCCGGCCAGTGGGGCGCCTGTCTGATTGCCGATCACCGCCCCGGCCAGCGCACCAAGGGCCGCACCACCGGTGGCATCCGCCGTAGTTCCATTACTGGCATAGGGATTATTGGCACAACCCGCCAGCGGCAAGGCCAAGGCACCGATCATCAACAGATAACGGGCGTTCATGATATCTGCTCCGAAGATGCATTTTCTCCTCCGGCATCAGTATTTCCCATGCTCGGATCCCAGGCATCCGGACCCATGTCCCGGATTTCATCCATAGGACGTTCCGTCCAGCCCTGCTGTTCCGGTGACTGAGTACTTGAAACAGTTTCTACAGTCGATCTGTCTATGCTCATGATAGGTCTCCTGATCTGGCGCAATATCTGCGCACGCAATGAAATTATCCTACAACCCGCAGGCAAAATTACCAACCGGTGCCGCTATCTTTGCGAGGGATGCTGCCCATCGTATCGCCGTTGGCGAGATCCCATTGGTATTTTCTGGCGTCTTTTAGCCAGCCCACGTTGGCACGGACACAGGTCTTCTGCACCCATTTCAATTCCTGTCGATCGGGGGACAGATTGTTGCACCAGTGGTTTTCCAATTCGGCTCTTTTGACGTGGTGGGCATACCAGCTGATGCTGTGACCACCGTAGGGGCCGAGATGATGTTGGTGTGTGGCGCAGCCGGAAAGGGCAAGGCCGCTGACCAGGGCTAGGCAGCCTGCAAGGCGGTAGAAGGTGCGGTGTTTCATGGCATGACTCCTTTCTGGCGGTAAATCAATGGTTATTCCGATGTGCGATCCAGCGCGCTTTAATCACGAAACTTAATTTTTGCCCATAGTGCGCAAGCAGTCGGGTCAGCATGGGTGGCCCCTTTATGTGGTTGGAAACCATCAATCGAAGCCGCGCAGGATGTAGTCATGCCGCTGTGGCGTAATTCGCCCGGCGGCAAGCAGACGATCCGCATCTGTCCGGTAACTGTGACCTTTGCGGTCCACCTGTTCCTGGATGGCCGTGGCCAGTTCCACTGGGGGAACATGCATCAGCGTCCGGCGCATCGCCCGATCAAAAAACAGCCATTCCCGCACCGCCACCCGGCGGCCATCAGCGCCAATGACGAGGCGTTGAGCGATCACCACGCGCAGGGCTTCCAAAATATCTGCAGCCATGGCCGGAGCCTCTTCGGCACTGAAGGCCTTGACCAGACGGCTTACGGCATCGCTGACATAGGTCACATGCACGGTGGTCATGACCAGATGCCCGGTCATGGAGGCCTCGATGGCGGTGCGGATACTTTCCCGATCCCGCACTTCGCCGATCATGATCATGTCCGGATTGCGGCGCATGGCCTCGACATTGCTCAGATACCATTCCCGCAGATGACTCGGCACCTGGGACTGGCTGATGCGGGGATGATTGTAGATAAACTCGATGGGAGATTCGGCCGTAATGATTTTATGGTCGACCAGTTCTTCGTTTTCCTCCAGGGCATGCCGAATCATCGCCGCCAGTGTCGTAGTCTTGCCGGAGCCTGTAGGACCCGTGACCAGGACGATACCGTCGGGATACCAGACCCCGCGGATCAGTTCCTCCGGAATCCCTAGTTGCCGCCAGTCAGGCAGAAGAGAAGGAATGTAGCGCAGACTGATCTGGACACCGCTCGCATCGTTGCGTCCTGCTCCCGGCAACTGGCAGAGCACGGCATTGAAGCGGAAGCGCAACCAGTCATTACCGCCCAAGGGAATTGCCAGAATGGTATTGATGCCGAGACGTTCATTGTGCAAGTCCCCTTTGCCAGTCTGGTGCGTAAAACAGCTGTTGATCAGGGTGAGAATATCCGATTCGTCGACTTCGCCCTGCAAAGTGAAGCGTTTGCCATGAATCTGTACCATAGGTGGATGGCGGGTCTGGAAATCGATATCCGAAATATCCGGATGTGTTGTCATCAGGTTCCGGAAAAACTGATGCGCCGCATCCTTGGACCTGAGCTTGGGAAACCGAAAATCCATCCTGCGATAGTGCATCTGCTTTTACCGGGGAAGTACGCGCCAGTGCTTGGGGGACTGGAATCCCGCTGGCCGGGTAATGCGGCGTTCGGCCACACCGACCGCCATTCGCTGGGTTTCACCATCCAGACGTTCACCGCGCTCGATGCCCAGATGCGCTACGGCCATGACCGGCGTGCTGACCTTGCCCTCATCCAGAAGCCGCTGAAACTGGATCATGCCGGTAATATCCATGGTCAGCCGTGAGAGGTCTTGACGATAAATGCTGTGGGCTTCTTCCACTCCGGCACTCCAGCCCAAGGCTGCCGCCCGTTCCCAGATTTGCCGCTGTCTGCCGTTGTGGGGCAACAGTGCGGGCGGGATGGTCGCTAGACTGGGTGCCCGAAAATGACGAATGAGATAACTGCGCCAAGTGGGGGTGACGGAATGGAAGGTGGCCGATTGGACGATGCGATAGACGGCTCGCGCCGTGCGAATGAGATCGGGGCCGTAGTGCGCCTGGCGATGGCCCTTGATCAGTACCGGTGGTAGAAGTCCGCCCTGACCCATCATGGGAGCAAAATTGAAGATCTTGTCCAGGTGCGCCGACTGAGATTGCAGCGCCCGATTGATCCGCTGCGTTTCCCAAGCGAGGCCGCCCTGCGCACCCATCGTTTCTGCTTCCTGGACGAGAGCCTTGCGTTCCAGGTGCAGCGGCGAAGTATGCGCCTGTATAACCTGAACGGGCTGTAGCTGTTCCAGTTGCGGCAATGTCCAGAGCATCACTGACCCTCCGTATAACGGAGAACGATTTTGTGGGTTCGGGCGTTCACGGTGAGGTCCGCCCGGGTGCCCGCTTGTACGGCAATCTCTCGTAAATCGCGGAACAGGGAATGGTTGCCGGACAAGTGTACGATAATGGGTGCAGCCGGGCGCTTTCCTTGGGGAATGTAGCGATAGCCGGCCAGCGTACTCAGCTTGCTGACGACCGGTGCTAACGGGCCAGTCCAGATCAGGGGCACGGTTTTGGTCAGGGCCGGTGGCAAAATGGGTGAGCCACCCTTGGGTGGATGGATGGCGGCATTCTCGGTAGCCAGGAGTGCCCAGGCATCAGAAACTTTTTCAGCGGCACGTTCCAAGGGCCTGTTGATGGATGGAGCCGGTTGAGGAGCCACAGGAGCGGCATGTATTTGGGCACAACCTGCAAGCAGTGCAGATGAAAAACAGGCCACCAGTCCGGCAGTGGGAATGTGAAAAATTTTGGTAGTATTCACGGGCAGTTCCTTGCTTGGTGCACGAAGGTCCTTACCGGGTTATAAGATGTTTTTGAGTGTGTGGTTCCTATGATGATTTCGGGAAATGCAGATGTAACTGTTTGATTTTTAACGACGCAAAATGACGAATTTGCAAGCCGGTAATTATGGTATGATGTTAATAAAAACAATCCGATAGGATTGGTTTGGTGGCAAAAATGGGGTTCAGGTGGTCGGAGGTTCAAATCCTCTCGCCCCGACCAATAATTCAATGGGTTAGGATGTTTTGTCCTGATTCCTTTTTCTACAATCATCGTATTTTTCTACAATTCTGCTCAGC
>JAJYPA010000041.1 GCA_021795795.1 Pseudomonadota bacterium
GGTGCTTGACGGTTTTTGGAACCATAACGGTTTCCTCTACCACTTCGCACGACTGCAGCATGAAAATGAATTGATCGCGGATGGCGTCGCACGCCGAATCGAATGCTTCGACGATACGAACGCGATCACGGAGATCGGCTATGGACCAGTCTGCAAAATTGCGTTCCGCATCTATACCGCGGTGTGAAAACACATTGATTTGCATGTGGGTGTGCGCGTAATTTACAAGCCCATGATCGCCGCTGGCGCCACAAGCACCGCACCGATTGCCAATGGTGTAGTCTTTATACCTTCGCTTCGCGTCGGCGATAGCCAACAACTTTTGCAATTCGCTCAACTCAATACACTTGATCGCATCATGATCCAGGTAAGTTTTATCCAACAAGGACCCACCATTCTTGATGACCTCAAGAGCAATGAGGCCTTGCGGTCTTTTCGCGAGTTCGGTTACATTCGCAATGCTCTTGTAGTTCCGCTGGCCGCAGGTCAGACAATGGCTCTTGTACCCTGACGCGACTTTTTCGCTTTCGAGCAGCACCATGTACCCGTTGGACCGACCTTCAGAACCGATTGTGTAACGTTGATCCATGGCTTCATCAAATTCGTCAATGGTTTGCTGCAATTCCCGCCAGGTTTCATCAACCTGTATGAGATCGTAGGCCTTCTCGGCGAGATCACCGAGACGAAGGTTGCGGATCTTTACGTTATGGGCGTAGCTGCTTTGATACCCGTTGCCGATAGAATGGCGGGTATGCCCGGTCAGAAAATCGACCATAGACTTACGTGAGCGTTTGTTCACGCTCTGCGAAAAAAACGGCTTTGTCATAGTGCCCCCTTTAATGGAGAGTGGTTGATGTCGGGTACGCCATATCACCTGCGGAGGCTTCCGCTAGCAGTCTGGCGACCTCTTGATCTGTTACCAGCCTAATCACCCAGTCAACCATTGGCTTGAGTGCTTTACGCTGATTTTCATCTGGAAGCATCATGATGTCATCCATATTCATGCCAGCTCTTTTAACCTTCTCGAAAGCAAGATTGAGTGCGGCTTCAAAGCAGATCTGTAGACCCTGTGCTTCATCGGCTGTCCAATTGCCTGAGTCGATCAGATCGTTGTATATGCCACTACTGATAGTTTTGGCTGATAGTTTGATGTTCATAAAAACTCCTGAGGAGGAACAGTAAATCGATTTTTAACGTCTGTGGAGACGGCCAATCGGCGGTAAGCTTTGCTTTTCTATGACTTGGGCATAGAAAAGCAGGGTTTTCAACCCCTGCTTATTGTTAATGATTGCGTTTTTAGAGATGGCT
Source organism: Pseudomonadota bacterium (assembly GCA_021795795.1). Next base: position 1,309 of record JAJYPA010000041.1, read on the forward strand.
ATTATTACTTGCGATTGATTAGTGCGCGATACATCTTGGCAATATAATTATTGCCATTGAGTAATCCGTTGATTGTGATAGCCAACCACAACCCTGCCAGAATTGAAAGCAGATAACGGGCGGCATGCACCAGAGATTCACCCTGACACAATCCGATTACCATCAATATTCCCGCGGTCACAAACAACGCTTTGTCAAAGGCTTTCTTGACGTTCAAACGAGCACCGCGACGTAGGCATACACTGATTCGTCTGTGCCACGATCTTCGTTGCTCGCCATGCCGCGCGAGTAAGTGAGTAAGTATTTCAGCAGTTGGGCGTTGATCATGCGACGCAATGCGCCGTTTTGCTGGTCTTCCCAACCTTCCACCACAAAATCTTCTGCTTCTACAGCGCGGCGAATCGCGCCTTCGATTTCACCACGTGTCATGCCGTGCGCTATGTCGATTTGCACGTAAGGTACGTTGCTGCCCGGGAAATAATCCGGCAGGCAGATATCGATAAGACGAATGTTCATGCATTTCTCCTTAATGTCGCCGTCAAGGCGATAAGTTGAGGCTGTCACCAAGCAGGCTTAGCCGGATTAACTTGCCATGCTGATCGGCGGTTCAAGGTATGCTCGAAGCTGCGCACGCGCAGTCAATCGGCAATCCGTGTTCAAATCTTCCCATGAGATAATCATCTCTCCTTCTATGTCTTCGCGGATTAACGCTTCGACATAGGCGGCATCGACTTCGCCGTGGTAGTACATACCCAGGGAGTTCATGGCGATGTATGGGTAGATGTGCGTCCTGCTTCCCGTTTTTATTTCTGGCGCGTCGAGAATGATCGTGTAACGGTCATTTTGGTAATCCTTACCGGCATCAACCACAAGGAACCGTATTGATTCATTACCATTTACGGCGCGGACCCAGTTGGTGTCTTTGCCAGTTTCGATGATGGTCATGATAAAACTCCTGGTTTTCTACCAGAGCACGGACCGTCTCAACAGCCAAATGGCAATTGAAGTGGTGACCGGCTCAGGATATTGGCTGGATGGAACCCTTGTTGCGGGCTGGATATCTGGACTGACGCGCCCGGGTCGCCGCGATTGCGGACAAAATGGGGCCATGAAGGCGTCTTGCATTTTCTACTATGGTTGATAATCCACCTTCAAAAAGTTGTGTATTTGCGCAATCCGTTTTTTTACACGGGTCGGATACATGCCCTGATCCTGTGGACACCCATACCGGTACATAATGAGCGCCTGTCGCCAGTTAGCCGCGTGATGTCGGCAATACTGGATGTAATAGCCCGCGACCCAGAGTGAAATTCCTGGGTCATTGAGCAATACACTTGCCCAGTTCTGATGCTTAAAGTAGGGTTTCAGCCATGGGTGTCGGGTAATGACCGTAGTCCAGGCGAGATAACCGACACTTCCAACCCCGAAATGCCCTGGGCTGTTTGGTTGCAGGCCAAAACTGCTTTCCTGGAACACAACGCCGGCCAGTTTCAGGCCGACACCGATCTTTTTCCCAATCTTGATGGCGTCCGTGAGGACGCTGGTTTGCTGGCTATCCAGCGTGGTAGCCTGCGTGATTCCGGAGACGCCGGAAAAGGTGAAGATCATTGCCATTCTCAGGAGAAATGGTCGCATGATGGTACTCCTTGATGTATGTGCCTGAATGGCAAGGGATTTCCAGCGGAGACTGTTTAACCAACGCGGGTGGTGATAATGCGATTCGTGACATGGTGCATGTGATTCATGAAGATATTCCCTGTGCGTCAGGGTCCGTGGCGTGCGCCGAGAAACCGGAATGGCTTTGCTTTACACGGGTTGCGCGCAAAGCAAAGCCAGATGCGTACGGCATCTGGCTTCAATAGGTCGAGATTGAATGGAGTGGGTGTTTAACTCCGCCGTTGGTGGTTATGTTGGTCTGGACGCATAACCTTTTCACAGGCCACATTGGCGAGTGTGCGAATATGTCGGGTAGAGACAGCCCATTGCTGGACCATCCCCCCCTAAGAACTGTACGTGAGACTTTCGCCTCATACAGCTCAAGCCTCTACTAAGACCCCTTTCGGAATCCGGTTGTTACCACTTTCAATTTCTGGCTATGCACTTGTTTTGCCTTGATTGGAAGTCACCCGCTGCACGGCTAATACCTTGCCGCTGTACGAGTGGGTCAGCAGGTGTTGCAAGGAATTCACCTTGCCCCATCGGCCTTCCTGCGTTGCCTTCACGATACGCGCTTGCAGCCTCCGCACTTGTTTCGTGGCCTGGGACCAATTGGTACCGTGCCAGTCCACGCCGTGAGAGGGCGCACACGCCGATGTTCTTGCGTTCATTTGCCATTCCCTCCTTGAGAGGTTCTAAAAGTTCTCGTGATGAGAGACCAAGGGGAAGTCTGCCCGCTTTCGCGTCGAGGAATGTTGCACCCCGTATCCGTCCCATTACAGGACGGCGTTCGCGTTTTCCCCCATCCTATACCCGCATCCTCATGAGCCTTCCTTGCGGTCGGCTTTGCCCGGTGTTTTGGGCGGGGATACGGGCTTACCGTGTTCCGCATAAGCGACATATGGAGGGGTTAGGTCCTGCCTATTCGCCGGGGAGTTATTGTCGTCAGATGGGGAAATGGAAGCCCTCATCATCAACTCACCTTACCTTTTGGTTCAAGCCTCGTTATCAATACTCAGTCCTTTGGGCTTGTTGACACTTACGACGTTTATCAGCAGTTCACTTACGTTGACCATACCGTCCTTGCCCTCGCCCCTTACCGCCTTGGACTGGCAGTGTCAGCTTCACCTCGCGGCTCGGCCTACGGTTTCCCGCGGGTACTTCTCCGACAGCTTCACACGATAGGGTTACCCCTTGGTCGCATGTGCCGGTGGGCACTGATGGACGAACATCAGGTTCTCTTTCAATGGAGAACAGTCTAATTGATACAACTACTTATGCGACTTCGCGTCGCACTCCATTTTGTGTCACCCGGTCTGGCCGCGTGTGCGGTGAAACCGGCCAGCCAATTCGCCCCGTAGTTCTGGGTGGCGTAGGCTATCATGTCGTTTTGAACATGCGTCGCGGGTATCCCCGTTTCGCGCGCCATGATTCCGGAGACGGCCTGCCACTCGCCGTCGGTCTCCCGGATAGAGAGACCTCCGTGCGTGGAGCAGTATTCGATGATCACGAAAAACTCCGCGATGATGGATGCCAGTTTGCTTGTGTTGAGGTGTTGCAGAGACATTACAATTCCTTGATCGAGATGGTCTCATCCGCCATTTCCCACAGTTCCGGGGTTTGGCTGATGAAGAACTCTCTGTGATAACCACCTATCCGAAGGACCTCACGCTTCATTTGCATGAACATGCGCTTACGCTCAGGGTCAAGTGGACCGTCAGCCTCATCGGTGAATAGTGTCTGGTATTGTTGACCGGACTCCTTCGCCAGATAGAGGGCAATCGCGCGCGTGAGGGCTTCGTTGATCCATACGCGCTCACCGCCGGACATGGTGGACACACTTTTTTCGTCTTCCGTTTTCGCGTCGAAGACCACCACGTCGAATCCCTCACGGGCATCTCCTTTGGCAGTCTCCACTTGGGTGCGGATAGAGACTGTGAAGCGTGGACCATAACAGGACAGCAACAGATCGTTGGCGTAGGCGGAAAGGGTAGGGCCGGCGTCGTCGATGGACAATGCGATGATGCCGTCATTGCCACAGGCTTTCCCGAGCAAGGTCCAGTGAGCGATTTCCTGCTCCAGACGTTCCACATTCTTCTGTAGGTTCGCCGTACCAGACAGGTCCTTTTCGATCGTAGCCATTTGCGATTCCAGCGTTTTATGTGTTGCAGTCGCTGACGTGATCATATCCTCGTGGCTTTTCCAGATATCGTCGGCACGTTGCTGCTCAGTTTTCGCCTGGTCCAGCAAATTACTATTCGAGGCCGGCAGCCCGTCAAGCTCTGACGAAATGGCCAGAATTTCTTGGTCACGGCGCTGTAGCTCATCGGAGGACTCATTATGAATTTTGTCCAGACCTTCTATCAGATCGGCTTCACTTTTCTGGAAGGTTGTTTCCTTTGACGCAATGCTTTTGCCAATTTCGGCCAACCGTTCAGTCCATTGGGAAAGTTGCCCTTGAGCGTCAGCAAGTAATGTTGCCTCCGCCACTGTTGAAGCAATCCCGCGCGCCTCGTTCTCCAGCCCGCGCATTCTGGTCAGAAGTCCTGCCGCCTTTGCCTCTATATCGGCATAGGATTTTCTCTGCTCCTGCTCATACTCCAGCCGGGTTCTTGTGGTCCGATAATCCTCCCGTAATTTCTCCACAGTGATGATGGTGGCCGGGATTTCCTTGTCGGCATTTACTGCATCGCCTAGCAATTTACAACAACCCTGCAGGTCTGTCCCTTTACAGGGAACTTCGGTGATTAGCGCGCCGCGGGCGTGGAGTTCTTCCAGTTTCGTGGTTGCCGCGCTGCCTTGCGTTCTGAGCGTGGCCAAATGGACCGAGCTTTTATTCACCAGAGCTTCGAGTTCCGCTGCACCTTGCAACGTTGCTTGAAGCGCGTCGTATTCCCGGCGGGCGCCATCAATCAACACCTGGATTTCGATGCTGCGCTTTACCGCCGCATTAATGGTATCAGCACGCTTGATTAATCCCTGCAATCGAGTTATCTCGGTGCTGGCTTTGGTTTCTTGCCGCTCCAGTTGTTCAATCTCTGTGCGACGTTCTTTCTGAACATTGTTGTGACCGCTTTCGGTGGCATGGAGCATAGCCGCGACGCCGTCCACGTACTTCTGTTTTCTGGCTGTCGATTCCTCCAGGCGCGCCTTGAGGTTTGCCCGCCGTTGTTGGACCTCCGCTTCCGCCGCGACTTGGGCCTCCGCTTTTGCTACAGCAACAAGAGCACTCTTAACCGCCTCTTTTAAGTCAGGGGACTGCCGGTTGAGTTCAGCAAGTCGCTCCTGAGTGGTGAGCGATTGTTGCCCGATGTTGTCCATCTCTGCCCTCTTTTTTTCAAGGGCATCCAACTCAGTCCGCCGCTGCTGGTAAACAGGCTTGATGCCAGCAGTAATGGCGTTGGCGCGTTTGCCAAGCTCGCGGATGGATTCCAACCCCAAAAGGTCGGCCATGAGCGTCTTGATTTCGGCATTGCCATAACTTGATATCGGGCGGCGGTTCTGAGCGGAAAAGACGCTCGTGAAAAAGGTCTCCGGGGATCCTAGTATATATTCCACGATGGAATCGTAGGTCTCCGTCTTTCCGTCCGAGACGGTGCCGTCCGGCATACTGACCGGAACCAGTTCCGCGTCGATTATTTCGTACAGATAGGCGTCGGTCTTGCGGCGTGCGCCACTGACCTTGAAACTTAGCACGCTGCGATAGTGCTTGCCGCCGCTTTCCCAATCCAGGACCTTGGACGCTTCTGTTTGACTCAACTGGTCATAATAGGAAAACGCGGCTGGGCTGTAGGACGTGGCATGGGACGGCATGATGCGATAGGGATGCAGGTTGTCCATCACTGTGGATTTCCCGGCACCGTTGGGTCCTACGAGCGCCACCAGGGTGGCGTCGTCACTAATGGCGTCGAGATCCAAGGTAATGGAGTCCTTCCCGACGCCGCTTTTAATGCCGGCAAACCCGGTTAGGGTCAGCTTTTTTGGCTTCATTAAGAACCTCCATGAGATTGATTATAATGGGTGAAGCAGTGTGTGTACCCGGTTGCGATATAAGCAACGGGTGAATATGTCTTTTTGCCGGGTGACTACCGGGTGCGTACGCACGGGGAAAGGCCTTTTCCTGACAGGCCGGAAAGCACGTCAGGAAAAGGCACGGCGGAAGAATCCGTCGTGCCTGTGCTGTTATTGCTGCTGTTACTTCTGCTGCGCCACGATCTGGGAGGTTATTACAGATGGCTTCATCGGCACGGTCCGGTTGACCATGCGGACAAGTCCGTCCGTGCTCCGCCCGATCTGTTCTACTTCGACGGTTGTACCACCTGCTTTCAACAGCCCGGAAAGGTAGTTCTGGGGGGTATCGGCGGGCAGGCTGAATTGGGCAAGGGTATCAACTTTGGCGTCGAAAACGCCTTTTGCGATCCCTTTCTCACTCTGGTTAGAACACACTATCTCTTCTTTACCCAGATCAATTTTTATCACGCCGGGGAGGGTGTCAGAGATAGACATGGCCTCCCCAATGGCATCGTTGAACTGTTCGGTGTTTGCCGAGCAGACGGATAGACCGTCAGCATGCACTACCCGCCGCCATGGTATGGCGTCCGCTGCCAGGAGTTGGGTGCGAAACGTCCAATCTTCAGACGTGAAGCTCAGGAAACATTCGTCTCCGTAAATACGCACCGGAGTTTCACCCGGCATATCCTTGAGGAACTTCGCAAGGAAGGTTGCGGTCCGGATAGCGATGGAATGTTTCAATTGATGCGCGTCCAGAGACATCTGTACATCGGTTAGATAAGCATGACTGACGCGCTTTTTATCAGTACAAACAACCTGGGTGCTACCGTCGGTATCTGTTTCCAGAAGCACCGGCAGTTGTTCACCGTTCTTGGCGCTAGCAAAACAACCCACCGTGAACTCCAAAATGGATCGCAAGTTGGCGCTGGGTACCTCAAGAAATCCAGAAGATGGCACGTAATCCAGCAGGTTGAATTTATCCAGCGGGATGGTCTTGATGGACATCCTGGATTTCCCGGACTGGAGAGCCACGTCGTTGGCCGAAGGCTGGACGGTCAACTGTTCGCTGTTTCCGAACTGCAGGAAGTTCTTGCCTTCTTTTTTGGGGATGCAAGTGCCGGCGTCCATGGGCCAGTCCGATAATTCCGCCGGAAAGCGGATGGCCATCTGACTGGTGTTGTCATTCAGGTCTACCGTCAGTTCGGCGGATCCAGTTTTACGCAGGGCGATGAAGTGGCCCTGATCAAAGAGGAACCCGCCCTCGCTGTGGAGGGCCAATGCGGATTTGAGTGCGCCCTGCAGATCGGCGCGCTTGATAATAGCTTTCATGTTTATTCTCCTTCTATCTCGTAAGCGATTTGTCCATCAACCCGAATTTCCTTCAGACGCACACCGCTTTCCGGACGCAGCAGAAATTTGTCCTTTCCGGATTTGAATAGCGAAAATGCCAGATTGTCAGAATCAAAATTGACATGCAGACATTGCACGGGTGTTTCCGTTTCGGGGAGGTGGTTGATTTCGATGCATAGCGCCATCAGGTCGTCGGAGTCTCCCCCTTTGGGGGCGACGTCGATATAAATCTGGCCATTGCTGTCGAGTTGGTCTTGCACGGATATTTCGAATCCCGCATCCGCGTCGCCGCTTCTTTCACCCAGGTAACGGGTGGAATCCCAGTGATGGATGGTTTTGTGCATAAATGCTCCTAGCTGAAAAGATCATCGATGTTGTAAACATCGTTATGTAAAGGATTGGCTGACACTGGCGCTTCGGGTCTTTCGGAAGTGCTGTGTCCACCCAGGACTGGGACGTCTGGTGTTACGGCGGGTTCCTGTGGTTGCGCCATAGGGTTGGTTATCATCTTCAGGATTTCCTCGGCGTCCAGGTGAACGAGATCCGTCAACCGCTCCACCAAAGGTGTAGCGTCGGTACCCGTGGTCGTTGCCCACTGCCGCAACTTATCCTCCAGAGTGCCCGCCTTGCTGATGCCTTCCGCGCGTGCCCGAATTACGGGCACCACTCGGCCTTCGATTTTCACGTCGCAGGCGCCCGCGTCTTTGAAAGCCCGCGTGACGGCGTCCCGATCCACCGAATGACGGTGTTCTTCATCGACCGAATAACGCACCCTGACGAAAGCGCCCGGAGCGTCCTTGATGGCTTCCTTGACCGTCTCCATGTCGGGGACGCCGGGAAAGTCGAGATGAATAAGTTTGCGTGCCGGTGTCGGCATCAGTCGATAAGCCGCATTGCGGTGATCAACCTCCCAGAACAGCCAGCCCTTTTCGCCTTCTTCACCGTAGTGAAGGCGTCCGATGGAACCTGCGTAGGCGGCACGCTGTGTGCCGTAACCGGGCAGCTCATGTTCCCAGCCCTGGCTTTTGTGAATGTGCCCGAGCATGAATGCGGAGGCCTTCGTCGCGAACAGGGCGCCGATCGTGAATTCATGATCGAGGCCCATCATGGGGACCCCGTGCTCGGTCAACGAACCATTTACCGTGCCGTGAGACACGGCGATGGTCGCTATACCTTCCGTGCGGGCGCGCTGGTTGACCAGTCCGAAACCGCAAAGCAGTTCATGGACGGTATCCCCCATCGCCCCTACGTCATCCTGCCCCAGTGCCGCTACGAGGTTTGCCTTGTTGACGGCGGGCAGACAGGAAATGATGGCCTTTGTTTTGGCCGGGAATTGCTCAAATACCCAACTGCCTTCGCCGTCCAAGGCGCTGACCCACTGGTTATTCTCCAGAAGGGCCACCTGCTGGATGGCATCGGCCACAAATACCGGAAACTTCCCGCCCACATACCGGAACAGGTCCAGCGTGCCGGGCGGTTCGTGGCTGAAAGTGCCCTGTAGCATAAGTACAGGGCACTGATTGCTAAGGGCATGAACATGCTGCGCCAACCGGGAAACGGCGGGCGCGTTAAGGTCGAGACGATGATCCGTGGCGTCGCCACTGATGATTGCCAGATCAACCTTCTCATTAATGGCGGCGTCTACAGCGGACGCCATGCAAAGGTCCACTTCCGTCAGATGTTCCTGACAGAAATGGAGGTCGGACAGGTGTGCTACGCGCATTGTCGCCTCCGGGTAAACAAGTGCAGAGTGAAAAAGCTTTACAGCGCTTTACGAGAGGTTTCCAGGTCAACGACCACCGCTTCCCGCTTGATGCGTTCGCGGCGGATTTCAATTACGGCAATATCGTGCCTGGTTTCGATTTCTTCGTTGATCTTCTTGAGCAGCAGTTTCCCGCTGCGGCGATAATTTGGGTCCACCGCGGCAAGCGGCGAACGCAGTTCGTCGGCGCATCGACTGCGAAAGGCCAGCAACTCTCCGTTGGTGGCGACTTCGAGGCGGTGCATCATGGTTTTGTAGGTCTCTTTGTTCATGCTGGCGATCTCCTATAGACAAACATGGAAAAAGAGCCAGCATGCCCATAGGGCGATGAAGGCCCCATGGGGTAAATGGACGTTGGTACCGGGTTCCACTCCCGGGCGTTTTTAGACGCGGAAAACGGTCACCAAAATGGTGGAGTGATTTTGGAAAGGGTTCTCGAAGAACGTAGAAACAAGAGAGGGATGCAAAAGCATCCCTCCATAGGCCGTATTATGTTAATTCCATTACCCCCGGTGAAAGGGGTTGGAAATATGTTTATGCATTTTGCCGCAGACCATCAACTGTGGCTTTCAGGTCATCAGCATACTGTTCCGCGTAGTCCTGTGTTATGACATCTTCCAGTTCCGCTATGGCGAGTTTCAGGCTATCCATACGCGCACCCCATCCTTCACCAAACTTGTCGGTGGCGTAGGCCGTGAACAGCATGGCCTCCACGCCGATTTGGTTGCACAAGCCCACGGCTGTTTTCCGAAGGCTTGCGATCATCTGGCGCTCCGTTGGTTGTGCCGACGAATTGGCGGGCGCCTTAGATGTGGTTTCGGCGGAAGACTCGGACGGAATTGCCGGCCGTTCCCGTTCTACTACTGCCACATATTTTTCATCAGCACCCAGCGCACGGGTGTCCCACGCCTCATCTGACGCCGCGACGGTCTCTTTTTCCCGTATTCCTTGGCCGAGCAATGTTTCCAGTGTTTCGGCCGGGGCATGGGTAATGGCGACGGGCGTGTGATTGATATCCACCACGTTGCCTGTGAGCGCTTTGTACGCTTGCTGGGCATTGTCGGCTCGGTTAAAAGAGTCGTGAATATCCATCAGTAATGCCAGTTCTATATCGGCATCCAGATGAATGAGCCACTGCCCTTGTTTTTTCGGGTCGCCGCGCTCGTCTATGCGGACAACTTCTTCCCAGTGCTTGGAAATCCAGAACAAGGGATTGCCCTGTGCGCCGCGCTGAATGCGCAGTGGGATTTGACCTCCACAGACAGACGCGACCTGCTGTATAACCTGCCGCATGTGATCGGTACTGTAGTAGCTGCCGGTCGGTATCTCCAGAAGGTCAGATGCCTTACAGACGCCGGGGATATAACCCAGGATCTGAAAGCGTTCAGAGCATTCCATGTTTTGATACTCTGGACAGTTTTCCGGATCGCAGATGCCGTTGTTTTCGGGACGGAGAACATCCTTACGTCCGCCGAAAGTCCGCACCACCCGTTGTGTTCTCTGGTTGACTGGGGGTTTTTGTTTCATCATGCATACGCGGGTACCGTCTGCTTTGTATTCAGACCAATATTTAATTCCCGCCCCCTTGAAGCACTGTAATGAACCATTGATGATTTCATCGGCGCTCAGGTGGTAAAACAGGATGGGAAACCGATAGAGGCGCCTGACGGGATCGTCACCGCGTTGTTCTCCATAGGCGTCCAGAATACGGTCGGCCAGTGTGGGGTCGGGGAATTCATGTCGCCATACCGAAAAGAATTCTTCGTTGTGCGGCACGAGGGAGTTTTTGAAGCCCGCTTTTTCCAGTTCCTTGTCCACACCGGTGAACCCATTCCCTTTGCGCAACTCTTCGTTGTAAATAGAGACGGCTTTGGGGTTGCTTGCGACAGCCCGTTTGAGGATTTTGATGCCAGGACGTATTTTCCCGACGGTATTAATCTTTTCCATCGACAACCTCCTTGTGTTCCGGTCGTACTGTTGACGACCGGAGGATTGGCAACCGCGCCTAGAACTTCACCCGACGTGTAAGGTGCGGGTGATCAAATGCGGTAAGACCGGAGTGCGCAAAAGGAATGTCGTCGTCGAACGGGTCCTCAACTGGTCCGTTATGACCGCCGCCGCCACCACCGTGTGAAGCGCTGTTGCTGGTGGAATTGCCACGGTTGTTTCCGCCGCCCTGTGACATGTTGCCAGCGGGACGGCTGACCTGGCGTTCTTCCTGACCATGTTCATCGGACCTGTTGCCGCCGTCGTTACGGCCACCAACCAGTTGCAGACGATCACCGACGATCTCCGTGGTGTACCTCTCTGCACCTTCCTTGTCGGTCCATTTGCGGGTCTGCAGACGGCCTTCCACATAAGCCATACTGCCTTTGCGCAGGTATTCGCCAGCAACTTCCGCCGTGCGGCCGAATAGCACAATCCGGTGCCATTCGGTTTTTTCCTGCTTGTTGCCTTCCTTGTCCTTGAAGGTCTCGGATGTGGCGACGTTGAAATTGGCGATGGCGCCCCCGCTAGGCTGGTAGCGCATCTCTGGATCTTTTCCGAGATGGCCAAGAATAATTACTTTGTTGACTCCTGCCATTTTTGACTCCTGATAGAGGGACAAGCCCATCACGGGTTTGTCGATAGATAAAGGAACGCCGCCCTCTAAGGAGGACAGCGTGTAGTGTTGTTGGTTAAATTTTGGCAACAGAAGACCGTAGTTCCCGCCCCGAGATTTTCGGATCGGTCCCGCGCCTGTGGAATCGGCTCTTGCGCGGAGTGAGGCCTGTGCCTTTTAAAAACGCCCGCCTCGAGCCAGGTTAGAGGCGGGTTGCACCCTGCGAGGGTGGTGTTTCGCTTACTGGAGATTCGGGTTGTCGCCCGGTCCTTTTCAACAGGTTCAAGCATACCTTTTGGCGTCACACGGTAAAGTTCCAATAACGCAAAAATTCATGCTCTAACAAAACCATTATTGTGATGCCTGAAAGGTACCATGAGTCTTCCCATGCAAATCGGAGGTATGGACATTGTCGCGCAGAAAGCGTACTTCCCCGCAAGAGAAAATCATTACCCTGCAACCTTATCCCAGGGCTGGAATGCGTCGTGGCCTCAGTGATCTGTTGGGCGAACGTCCAAGCGCGGATCAAGTGGAGGCGAAGTCGCACTGGGAAGTAGATTTGACGGATGACGGGGCCGCCGCGCGCGGCATCCGTATTTACCTGCCGCGAGAGGCCATGGAAATGCGGGCTTATCTGCCCATTCCGGTATCCTTGCATAACCGGTGGATCCGCATACAGGCGCAACGCTGGTTGAATCCAGTATTCGACGCGCATTACACCCTCTCGGTCTGGCAACTTTACGTGAATCATCATGGGGTTTATAGCGACTCTAAATTGCCTGACAGCACATGCGCGAGCATTACGCAGGCTACGGATAGGGTGGCAGAATGCTATCGTGTGGCGTATGCCCGCCTGGCCACCTATGAGATTCGCATTGCTGAAATGGTGATGGCCGAAGAGCACTACCACCAGCCGGTATATACGGACAGAATGGAGTTTGTGGCGGCAGTTTCGTCGGCGGATGACCGGATGATGTTGGGGTTGCTGCATCGTATGGACCAGGTGCTGGTGAAAATGGATGGGTTATACCTGGTAAATGCCATAACCATGGACAGCTATGGCGAAGACGCGGAGGCCATTGCGGCGTCAATTGGTGACACGGCTCGGGATGTGGTGGCGACGGTGCGTAGCATGGCGGCGCAGATCACGCAGGACCGGCGCGGTGGACATGACTAAATGGCGCGTTGGTCGGCTTAACCGCTGCGGGTCTGAGAAGGAGAAATCGCATGCTGGATAGAGTTGCCGGTGTTATTCCCCTGTTGTACCTTGTCTTTAGGCTATCCAGCAGGAAAACGACTGGTATGGGGGTAACACTGAAGGATTATTGGCGCGGGGCGCTTGCCTTTGGCGGCGCCAGCAGCCCGGCAAAGGACTATTTCCGTTTTCTCTATGGAATTGGCAAGACGGGCAAGTGGTTGCGACGGTCGCTGGTTTTCTGTGCATCCTGCGGTGTGTTGCTGTGTGCGTTGCTGTTTCTGTACATTATTGCGTATACGGCAAAACCGAATGATTTTCGCATCGCCCGATTTGTTTTATGGAGCGTCGCGGCAGTATCCATGGTTTCATTCACCATACCGTATGCCTATCTTGGGGTGTCATGGTGGAGCCGGTTCGGTGGTTGGCTAAAAAAGTCTGACAAGGAGTTGACGCTTATTCGGTTTTTCGGCAGCAAGCAACAGGCGATCGACTGGTGCCTTGGGAATGGACCGGCACCTTATGTATCACCAGTTTTGTTCCCGGAGCAGGAATTGGCCTGGCTTGGATTGCTGAAGATATATATTCCTTGGTTCGCCACGCTTGTTCTCGCCGCGCTGTACGGCACAACATCAGGAGGCGGACTTGCGGAAGCTGTAGTTTCCATCCTGGGATTACTGGCGCTTGTCCAAGCTACAATTCCTGTGATCACTAGATTCCTTCCTTGGGACGGCGTCACATCAATGGATCTTCACTTCCAGACCGCCGTGGTTCAGTCGGACATACAGGAAGTGTTCTGCACGTTTTGACTGCGCAGATTGGCCGGGATCAATTTGATCCCGGGGCAAAACGAGGTTAGGCGGAGGTGTTCTGATAGAGAATCCCACTCAACTTGTGGATGGACGCCACCAACTCGCGAATGGCCTCGTTGGCAGCGGCGGAGTCCACCTGTCGTGATACGCCTGATTGCTCATCGATAATAGGCACAAACCCCACGTCCATGTCTTCCTGTCGCGCGTTCGGCCACAATTTCCCATGGAGCAGCATGGCAAGATTGCTAACCCTTTCCAATGTGATATGCGCGGTCTCTGTTTCACTGTCCTGGATGAACTCTTTCGGAATGGTCTGACCGATTTTAGCGGCGAATCTGGACAGATTTTTTTTCGCGCGCGACAATTCCGATGACGTGGCCCGAATCTTTTCGAATGTTTCCTCAAGGGTAAACACCTCTTCCTGTTCCCATGGTTTTGCGGCGATTCTCAGTGCCTTCACATAGGATTTTCCGGTGCCTACACGCTTTAGATGGTGGGTGATCATTACCCGCTTGTTCTCCTTGGTAGACTTGTACCATTGCCGTTTGCGCCAATGAATGGCGACGGTGCCACGGAACATTTTTACCTGGAGTGAAAGATCGCTCCATTTTTCTTCGTCGGAGTCTGCATCGCGTATATAGTGCCCAGCACGGCTCGACATGAATTGCCCCGCCAATTTTTTTGCTTCCTGATAGAGCGTGTTCTGCAACACGTCATATTGGACGGCCTGTTGCAGGAAGATGCCGCCTATCAGTTTTGTCCAGGAGTCGTTATTGACGTTTTGCAAGAGGATTACTCCGTGAGTGTTTCGGTTTCTGTGGACCGTCATTGGCATACAGTTCCGGGATTTGATAAAGCCTTGCCCAAGCCATCAGTGCTTGCTTTTGTACGGCGGGCTCCATGATGCCGCGTGCCCAGTCATGATCGGATGGGGCCAACAGAACGGATGGTTTGTGTCCGTCACCCAAAAAATTCCAGGCAATTGGCCATACTAGCATTTGTTCATAGCAGACGGCCCAAGCGACGGATTCCTTCCCTATCTGGTAGCCACCAAAATGCCACCAGTCCGCCAGTGCGGTATGACGGCCCCACGGGCGCCATTCACCAAAGGGTGCCGGCTGGCGGGCCGAAATACGTCCATGGTATTGACCCATGATATTAAGGCTGTCGGTATAATCCCCCTTTTGATTGGCGAGATCGTCCGCGCCGATCAACAGAGTGTCGCCATGCTCGCGGGCCATCGAAGCCATGCCGTTATCCATAAGCGCCGAGAAAAAGTTATGGAACTGTGGGCCCGCCGTGCTTTCAGGGAAAAGAATGCGGGTATGATTGGGATTTGACAGTATAGCTGTGCGAACGATCTGGGCGACTCGCACTTGCCGATGCATCCAGATGGGTGCCGCTACCGGCCCCCGGAATCCCGCCAGATTGGTATGGACTGCCGCCCAGTGCTGAGGTTTGGCCGGCGGCAGATAGGCGATGTTGGCGGCCACCGCCCAGATAGCGCCAAAGACCAGAATGCCGTCTGCGAGGCGCGTTTTGTTATTTGGTCGTGTGTGCCAAACGCCCCAGGCCGTATGGTTATTCCGCTCGTAGGACGCGTGCATGCCTTTGGCCCAGGCCGCCAGCATGGATATCCATAGGGCACCCATGGCCAGGCCAGCAATGCCAGTACCAGGGAACCACGCAGAGACAAAAATCCATGGGGAAGCCAGTCCGTAGGCGCCCAGCGGGGGGAGTGCCGAAATCAGCATGCTGATAAAGAACCGGAGGCCCCGCATCATGGCGGTGTCTGGACCGATAAACACCAGCAGCATCCACGGCACGGCAATCAGCAGGGCGGTACCTACCCATCCTGCCCAGCCAACCCAAGGTGAAGCATCCGGCCAGAATCCATCAAAAACGCCGTTCAGACTCCAAAGTGCCCCGAGATAATATCCGATGATCACCGCGATCTGTTGCCGCTTTGAACCGGCCCAGCCATATGCCAGAGCAAAGACGGGGAGCAGTGCAAAAATACCCAATGGACTCCAGGCGAATCCGCCGGATAGTGCCGCTGCCGCGGACAGGGTGACTGACGCGGGCGGGAAGGAGCAGCAACGCATGAGGTTAGCCAAAGGTTTCCAGCCCACATTCGGCGATAAATACAGAGGCATTTCCTTCCCGGACGGAGGACAGGATCAGGCGCTGCTTGGCGCGTGTCATGGCTACATAGAAGAGTCTCCGTTCTTCTTCCAGATCCCCATCCATGTGAGGGGCTAGACCTTCCTCCACACCGATGATAAAGACCTTCGGCCACTCCAGACCTTTGGCGGTGTGCATGGTGGTGAGAACGATTTTGTTTGGATCTTCTTGGCGCTCATCTTTGGCATCGGCTCCGGTTTTTCCCGTAACATAGGCTATGCGTCGTGCAATCGTGCCGCTGAGACGATTTAATGCGGCGATAGCCCACCCGCCGGGTTCGGCCGTGGACGGGAGCAGGGTTTCCAACCATCGATTAAACCCGCTCAACATTAAGGCCGTATCCTGTCCGGCCACTTTGCACCAACCGTGCCACAGACTGATGAAGAGCGTCGCGCTATAAATACTTTTGACGTTGGTATTGATGCCGAACTCCTTTATGGATGCTTTTTCGCGTTCCATGATGGCGGCCCATTCCGGCATGGGCTTATTTTTGATTAGGCCCAGAAGATGATCGGTGAGGTGCTGGTCGACATTGCTGATATCCATGGCCATATTGAGCGCATGCCGGATGTCCGTATGGTGTTTGCGCAGAGCTTTTTCCGTGGCTGCGGCGCGGAGTGGATCCCGCATGGTACGGCTGCCGGGGGCTGGCATTGCGACGATTCTGGACCCAGCCACTACCCCCTCCAGGATACTAAGAACGCGTTTGATTTCGTAACGATCCCAGAAGCCTGTGCCACCTAACCGATGGTAAGGCATGCCAGCCTCCTGAAGTTTCAGTTCCAGCCCATCCAGAAGCCTGTTCGTGCGGGCGAGGACGGCCCAGCCTCCGGGATCATCATGAATGGTGTTGATGATCATCTCGGACTCTTGAGCACGGTTGAGAGGCCGAATAAGGGCGAGTTCTCCAGGGGTTAGAACCGCCGGAATGATGCGTTTTGGCGCCCTGTGCTGGTTATTGCTGACCAGTCTGGAGGCTGGCATGAGGATTTCAGGCGCACAACGGTAGTTTCTGGACAGGTGCAGCGTTGTGGCTCCGAACTCGTTGGCGAAGCGTTCCATTCCTGCGTACCCCATGGCGTGCCGAAAGGAATAAATACTTTGGTCGTCGTCGCCCACCAGGGTCACTTCGGCGCCGGTCAGCTCGTGATGCATGCGTATCCATGCGTATTGGGCCTCGTCCGTATCCTGGAACTCATCACCCAGCAACCAGCGCATAGAGATGGGTTTGACCTGACCGGATCGCATGCCCTCTACGGCGCTGACGATCAGGTCTGAGAAATCCTTGAGCCCGTCATCGTCCAGCATTTTCTGGTAGACGAGGATCGTATTGGCGCCTGGTCCGGTGCAACTGTAATGGGTCATGTAGCTCTTGTTCTTTTCCAGAATTTTGAGCATGTCATCCAGTTCGATGGATTCTTCCGTTTTTTTGAGAGCACGGGTCAAATACAGTCTCTGTCCACTTTCGTCGAGCAGTTTGAATGGGATGCCAGACCGTTTGATCTGGCTGATGGCCGCCGCATGGAACGTGCTGGCGTAGATACGTTTTTCGTTGCCAGGCGCGAGCAGCCGGATACGATTGCCTAATTCTGTGGCGCTATCCTTGGTGAATGAGACCGCCACCAGGTTGCCCGGCCCAGATGCGAGCAGGGCTGCTGATCTGTTGGCAAGTACCAGTGTTTTGCCGGACCCTGCGCCAGCCAGCAACAGCAGATTCCCGTGATGGTCCACAGCGGATTGCTGTTCGTCATTTAGTGCCACGTAGCATCTCCGGTGGCGCCCCGACCAGAGTCAGGGCGTGGTTGGTGGCAAAAGGGGTTGGATCAGGCGTTACCGCGTTTGCGCGGATGGTGCTCTTCCGTTTCTTCAGCGGATTGCACGTTTCCGTTGGCGTCATCCTGCTCGACGGGCGTGTCGGCAACGTCAGCGGTTGCAACGACCTCTTCTGTTGCCTCCGTGGACACGGTTGGCTCCCCTTCCACTATAGTGGGCGCTGCGGCATCGGTTTCATGAGCATTGGCAACTGCCGCCGCATCAGGGCTGGGGCGCGGACGGTAACGACCCATGGCCGCTTGCATGGCGATACGCGAATTGCGCAATGTGGTCCGGTAAATGGACAGTATTTCGCGCCGCAAACTGTGTTCCATGGCACCCATTTCGGCTGCGCTAAATACGGAAAAAATGGAACCGAGTCCACGCAGGCCAACCAAAGTATCAACACTTTCCAGTATGCTCAGAAACTCGGAGTCCAGATGGGAAGTGATGACCGCATCTTCGTTTAGCGGCTCGGTAAACACCATGGCATTGGAATCGGGGTCGATACCGTTGTTCTCCATAGCCTCGCGCACCATCTGGATCTGCATCGCCACGCTTTCCCGGACGCTTTTCATGTTGTCGCGTGTCAGTTCCTGAAACTGCCGAACCAGTGTTGCATGTTCCGGTTTGTCCGGATGCGTCGAGGCAAGGCCCGGTGCTACGATTTCCAGAAAATAATTCGCCTCGCTGAGGAACCCATAGGTACGAAAAAACAAGTCCTGCGTATTCCGGCTTTTGAGGGAGACCGTCCGCTTGATGCCGGCACGACTGGAAGTCTTCTTACCTTCCGGGATATCCGCCATGGGCAACATGAATTGCGGTTTTTTTTTCGCTGAGCGATTATTGCCGGGGGATTTCTCGGGCTTTTTGTCTGCGTTGGCCGGTGTGGCCTGCTGATCAGAAACGACAGATTCCGTGACGTTTTCGACTTCCATAATAATCTCCAAAGGGCTGATGTCAACATTCCCAGCCTAACGAAAATAATCAGTATATTTTCCAATAAAAAACATGGTAATTTTCGCATTTTGACGGCTTTGCTGTTTTCTAATAGCCAAGAGATGAGAGGCGGTTTTGGGGGTGATCCCAGAGGAAACAGAACCAGAAGGCCATGGCAAAAAACACCATGGCCTTCTGGTTTGTTGCGGCGCTGGCATTCGTCCTGTTATCGGCTATATGCTGTTCCCTGCACTAGGGTAACCGACAGAAGGTCGTCTCCCAAAAGGTCTTTTGCGCGCTGCCGTAGCGTACCGATATCCAGGTGTGTACGAACGAGTGTTTGCCATTGCCCGAGATGGTTGATGGATGCGGTTCGAGTTATGGACATCAAGCCCTGTATTGTTTCTGGCAACCGGCTTTGTGTGTAGAGACTATATTCCAACAGTCCATTGTTTTCGCATGACAGCAGCACTCTGCAGACGGATTCCCACAACACACTGACCGAATTGGCGACCCTGATGGCCAACAACTCACCATCAACGTTAAGCGCACTCTGGTCCCCCAGTCCTTTTGCCGCACGCGACAGCCATTCCGCCGAAAAGGGCGCGTCTCGAAAAATCCGGTCGAACAGAACCTTTTCGCCCATCACCCGGCAAATGTCTGCCGGCCGGTTGTCATACGCAGTATCAAGTTCGGCGCGAAGATTGGTGCGATGGTCGTTCACTAGAGGCTCTGGCAAAAAAACACCGATTCTGGTTTCTCCTGGTGTAAGGGAAATAGATATCATACCTGAATAGCCGTCGCCGAAAGGGGACAGGTCCCCTTCGGCAACCCACAAGCCATGCGCTCTGAGCGATTCTGCCGGTGAGAGGTTTGGCACATTGGCCGCCCAGAAACAGCGGCCTGGCGTACTCCGTTCGCGGAGCATTTCATCCATGCGGTTGAATACTGCGACAAATAGTTTTTCCATCATCCGGCATCCCCAGTTTGTGGTCTCGTCCACAGATATCCCTGGCCATAATCGGCTCCAGCGGCCAATGCAATATCCCGGTCTTGTTGCGACTCTATCCATTCGACGATCACCCGTGCCCCGTGAGAGTGCAAGGAATCGACCATGCCGCGGATGAACAGGTGCTTTTTGTTGTCTTCCGACTTTCGCGCGCGTTCCAGAATTTGTCCGTCGATTTTACCGAAATGTGGTCGGCAACTGTGCGCGCGGCCCATGCCATCTATACCCGCACCAATGTCGTCCACGGCGATCTGAAATCCGTTGGATTTAAAAAAGGCAATTTTGGTGAGCACGGAGACGAAATGATCAGAATGAAAATGTTGCTCGGTCCATTCCAGCACCAGACGCTCCGCAAAGGGTTTCAGATGCAGAATGGACTGTCCGATCTCTGGATCCAGCATTTGCATACCATCCAGGTTGATGAAAAGCAGACCTGGATTTTGCTGAAGAATGCTTTGGACTTCGTTTTTCAGAAATCGGTAAAACTCCCACCAGGTGAACATGTCATAGTGGGGGCAGGCATTTTCGCCTGCCAGTAATTCGTGTCCGATAACCTGGCCTGAAACCAGTTCCACTAGCGGCTCCAGACGGTAATGGTGCCGCGGGGTTGTAGCATGCATGAGTCTTCCTTTCATCCGGCTGTGCTGTAAACCAGGCGTTCGGCCGTGGTAAGTTGGTTGCGGTTTTCCCATTTCATGACACGAAATGTTCGTCCCCCTTCACGCATGTGCTCACTCGCAATTGTCAACCGACCAGTAGACGGAATGGGCAGGGGGGCTGAAATGCTGCTGTGAGCAAAAAACGCCGCGCCATCATCGGTCACATGATCCGGCATGATGTCGAGGAATTCTTGCAAAATTACGCCGCCCGGGTCGCAGAGCGCACGTTCGGCGCGACCGTGAACAGGAGCGTCTAAGAGCGGCATGTTGAATACCACGACTTCAAAACGTGCATTGCCCACTGGACCGAATAGATGACCTTGACGGACCTCAATGTCTATCCTGTTGATTAAGGCGTTACATTCCATGGTGGCAACCGACCGTTCGCAGACGTCCGTCACGGTAATCTGACGCGCACCGAACAACTTCATCATAAGGGCCAGCGCGCCCGATCCGCCGCCGATTTCCAACACCTTTTTGCCGTGGATGATGGGCTTTACAGCCTGCATCATCAACATGGTGCTGGACGAGTCGTGCGGATGATAGACGCCTGATGGTGCGATGATACGCAGGCCGGTGTTCATGAAATCCGCATAGTCCGCTGGACGGTCTATCAGGGCAATGTGTTCGGTGTGTGACATGTGAGCCACTGCCCGCCTCCTTTGTTGATTGTGTGTCTGGTGGCTGAGTGCCGCCTAGAACTTGCAGTGCAACTGGTTAAACTGCTCATCCGAACCGATACACCAGACTGGCCTGTGCCACTGGATACCAGTGGCATCCGCCCAATGCAGCGCTTATGCTGGATTTTTCAGCTTGATAGGCCTGCGCCGCATATGGATCGGTTCCCATGGCCACGGAAACTTTCGGAGATCCTTCATAGGCCGCACCGGTCTCCGCTAGAAAGGTCCATCTCGATCCGGAAAATGGATAACCCCAGCCAACGTCGAGATAGGGCGCCACAGGTGAAAAGCGGAAGCTGGCCGGTGTGGCGAATGAGTAATTGCCTTGAGTGACTGTCGGCTGGAGACTAAATTTGTCGCCGTTGAACAGTACCCCGGCGGCAAGGAACAGATTACCATTGAATGGATACCAATCTTCGGTCAGTCGTACGGAGAGCAACCGTATTCCCATATGATAATTTTCACCGCCAGCGGAAAACGATGGGTCAACTGCGAAACCACCGGCATCAAGATTTGCGACGAAATGCGGAGTTTCACGATAGAACAGTCCTGCGGTGACACCCGTTGTGCCTAGTCCCAGCGACGCCGCCCATGGCGGTTCCGTGTTCGCATTGGCAAAAAATGGGAATAGCGCAGGCGCAGCACAAGTAATAAGCATGCATATTTGCTTTCTCATCGTTTGTCTCCTGTGCCGCTTACAGTCATGCTGACGGCAGACGCCTGGTCATGCTGATGGCAGGGGACCACATGGCCCGCCGAATTGCGTTGAACAGTGACGCCATGAGGAAACTGCAAATACTCCACGCTGGCTATACAGACTTTGGTGTAACCGGTAATATCTGCTACCGTTTTTCGATACGTCCCACAACCAGAGAGGGACAAGCCCAGCGTTGCGGCGAGTGCAAGTGCCAAAAAATATCTATTCATCGTCCGTTTTTCCTGTGATTTGCTGATAGCGTGCCAATGCCAACACCGCTGGCACATGGTTTTGTGTTTGCCGTTTCGGCGGGATGTGATAAACCGCATTAATCTCCGCTTTGCCGCTGGCGCGGTGGTACGGCATCGTCAAATGAGCATGGCCTGGTAGACGGTACTATGGTATATCGGCTATACGTGGTGTTTTTCGATAATAAAGACGGAGATTTTGCGGTTTCGTCTGCGAGATCTGCTCAGCGCATAGCGCCTTCACTGATTTTCTGGTAGTAGCCCAACACGGTAGGCACGTAGTGTTCAGTTTCCTGATAGGGCGGAATGTGATAACCCGCGTTTATAACCGCCTGCCCCCCAGCGTTATAACCGGCGACGGCTAGGCGTTTGCTCCCGTTGAATTCGTGAAGCAAATGCGCGAGATATGCAGTGCCACCGCGAATGGCTTGTGCGGGATCAAAAGGGTTATTTACTCCGAATCGCGCTGCCGTCGCGGGCATGAGTTGCATCAGCCCTTTGGCGCCTTTCGATGAAATTGCGTTGGCATTGAATCCGGATTCCTGAGTAATAACAGCCGCTATCAGCGCCGCGGGAACGTGATCCAGATTGGCGTAATGTGTGATCAGTCGTCCGTATCTGGAAGGCGGGTTGGGCAGGTATCCGGAGGCTGTGTGCCATACGTCACCGGTTCCGGCCCCGCGATTACTGGCGGCCATGATCCAGGCGCCAGCGGCGATGTTCCAGCAGGTGTTGTGACGGACCTGCCACTCGGGGAATCCTGCCTCGCGCAAAATAGGCAGCCAGCCGGAAGGAATACCCATAGGACCAACGTGGTCCCGCGCGTGCATGCCTCCATTTTGAAAAGCCGTTCTTAATGTACGGGCCTGGACATGGTAAGTCCGTGCTGCATTGTTCAGGCAGACTGGAGCTGGATGTGCGGCGTGGTTTGTAGCCGTTGGAACGGAGGCTTTCTGTTGGTAGGCGGACAGTATCCAGGCTGCGGCGCGGATATTTTCACAAGCGTTCGTTTTAACATCTGAGAGAGAAAACCCAGCTTTTTTCAGAATGGGGGACCATCCGGCCGCGATATCCATGACACCCATGCCGGCATGGCTTTTTTCGTCTGATCGGAATATCCGTTCCAGGCGAGTCTCGGATACACCGAATTGGTGTGCGGCCTGGTGCAGGCAAATCAGCATGTAGCGCCTCGCTTGGTGGTCAGTATGCCGCGCTGATTTCCGCAACCGGGAAATCGACACCAAAGCTGCCCCACAAATGGGCAACATCTTCTATGGTTTTTGCGGACTGTATGATCCACTCTGGGTATTCCTCTCGGACTGTCCCATGTACAAAAAATGTTTCAGTAGGCCTACCTGAAGCGAAGCGCGCATGCTGGGCGCTGACGTAGGACTCGAATGTCGACCGCTGATAAGGAAGCACGGTCAGTCGCCGGTTGCCTTGCAGCAATCCATTTACCGCCATGATCTGGTGATAGCGCAACCAGTAGTGCAGGTAGGCTTCAAAGTAGGGCATTCGCCCGACCTCCTGGCGGGTAACACCGTCTGTTTCCCAGGATTCCACCACCCAGCGCTCGATGACGCTGCGAGGTTGGATGGGAAAGCGCCCGTCAGGCGTCATCCCGCCGGCCTTTTCCACCAAGGACAGACAAGCGGCTGCGGGGTGGCGCACCGCGATGACCCATTCCGCCAGAGGGCCAAACAGGTCGCGGAAAAAACGGCCCTCGTAAACCATCTTGGTGCCCTTCTTTGGGATGGTGCGCATTCCGGCTAGCGGACGGGAATCCCGAAAGAACCAGTCGGCCATGGTGATCCATTCAGCGGTCTGCTGCAGGGTGCGGCGCGTCATTGGCATGGTTTCCATGCCATCGTTGCCGATCCATGCGTTGTTTGCTTCCGGGAATCCGTCATGAGCGAAGTAGTTGGGTAATGCCCGATGATCCCGTCCGACCGCGCGGTAAAGTTCCTTGGTGAGATACGAGCCGCCATGACGCGGGGCGCTAACCACCAGAATGAAACGGTTGGCGGAATGCATCTGACCATAGAAGTCTTTGTTTCCCGTCAACAGGTGACCAAATAGATTGTAAGCGCGCAATGTAAGGTCCCGGCCCAATTCCGTTTTGAATGCGGCATCAGAAGCGGACTGGACCACCTTGCGGATCTCCGGAATGTTGCGGAGTCCTTTTCCCATACGCTCGGTGATCTGGTCGCCCCAGTCCTGTTCCTCGCGGACAATGCGCATTTGCCCGGTCACTTCGTCGAGAAAATTGACGAAGGCGGACGACACCGGAAAGTGGTGCGCCGTGAAGCGCAGTTCGGGGACAGGACCTGTGCTTGCGTCGCGACGCATCCGTGGTTGCGGACTCTGCTGACTCAAGGCCGCATCCCTGGTGTCGGGAAGTGGATCATCTGCGTTCCGGCGTTGGCTGGCTGTTGGTCTTCGGCACCCGGCAGAGGGATTCCTGCCTGCCGCGCTTCATTCATAAGTCCGGCCGAAACCGATGATTGTGGTGGTATGATGCCACCGCCGGCTTGGGTGCCCTTCCAGGATGTGGCCGCATAGTGTCCAACTCCGTTCGAGGATACGCGCAACTGGTCCCCATTGGTCAGTTGTATAGAATCGGTACCGATGGACTGGATGGTGGAATTTCCTGCCGTAGCCCCTTTCGAGAGGGTCAGCAAACGTTTTCCCAATTGCAGCAGAGCATACTTATCACCGTCGTTATGGAGAATTCCGACGAGCACCATGGACGGGTTGGCCTTTTTCAGCTGGTTTGCCTGGACAATACTCACATGCTCCGTCTGGCGGGATTCCAGTTGCGCAAGGTGCGCCTTCATCTGGCTCATGGACTGCGCCAAAGCCTGCATTTGCGGCGAGTTATCTTGGGAAAGCGTCGCATATTCGGAATGGTATTTAGCCCCGGTCGCCCTCGCCTTGGTGATTTCGTTGTTGAGCTTAATGACAGCCAACCGGTTGGAAAGCCTTTCGATCACGCCCGGTTGCCCGACGAAGGGGTTGACATACCCGGTAGCGGCGGGGTTTTGCCTGCGGGATTGTGACCGCAAAGGCAACGTTGTGGGCGTTGGTAATGCGGACGGCTCCGAGATGGTCTGTGGCATCTTCTGCCGTGGCTCGGGGTTTACAGCGCTCATGGGCGCGCCGATGTGTTGTTGCGGGGCCAGCCCTCGCGGAGTGCTAACCCCCATGGGGGGATGCGAGACTGTGGCAGACCGTGCGCCAGTCGCAGTAGCTGCAGGCGTTTTGGCTGGTGCTGATGATGTCTTTGGGTGCGCGGACAAAGCCGGTGCCAGAGGGTGTTGAGAGTCTGTCGTCCCAGGAGACGTTGCAGCTGGAAGAACCGTTGACTTTTGTCCGCCCAGGTTGGCTGGCAGCCCCTTGATTGCAGCACCTGCTGCCGGCAATTTACCCGCCTGTGTTGCGGGGCCGCTGGCTGCAGATTGAAGGATGCTATCGAATCCACCGGCGGTATCCGCCCAAGCGTTTAGGCTCAAGGTGATCAATCCGACCATCGAAAGGGTCCGTAATGGGTGATGCATGAGATTTTACTCCTTTGGGTTTTAGTAAGTACCAATAACGGGAACACTCAAAAGGATTCCTGCCGGCGCCCACGCTTCAATGAATGCTGTATAAGGTGGACTTTGCAGATTGGGAGAGCATGAAAGCGGGTCGCGGTCCAACTCACTATTAAAAGACGGCGCGTTCGGGCCATTGGCCACCCCCATCAGGAATCCCCAATCGGTGGTGGCTTCAGACACGGAAATGCCAAGGTTCGAGATGAACGCATCGCCGTCCCAGGTGGCAGGCTGGGTATCGTTGAGAGTTACATTACCGTAGCCTCCGTAAAAGCTGACCCGACTTCCGTCTGGGTTCTCTCCCGGGAACTCATACCCTGGACCGCTATTGCTGCCATTTCCGCTGTTCGGGATGGCGGAATTGGTGTCCATGTAGGCGTTGCCACCAGTGCCGTTTGGACCGCAACTGTTCCAGGCCGTGTCGGCATTCGCGAAATAATCAATGTCAGTGTTACGCTGTGGATTGGCCAGATACTGGGTGGTGAAATAGCTTTGATAGTCGTTGGCGATTTCACGCATCTTGGCAAGCGTGCCCTTGTATTTTGCGGCTTCTATGGCGTAACCGGAGAAAGTGGCCACAGCATCGTGTTGTCCACCCCTGATGCCAAGGTTCATCGTGCAACCACTGGATTGTCCGCTGATATTGGCCGAACAGGTGTAGGTGACGCCTTGAGACATGGGGGTGACGCTGGCCGGAGCCCCATTGGTGGAGAGAAACGCGACGTCGTGGTAAAAAAGTGGGTATCCCTCATAAGAAGTCTGCATTGCCGGGCTGACATACACCCAGATCGGTACCCCGTCGCCATTTTCCGCAAGCGACAGAGGAGAGTTCCCTGCGGCGCCGGCTATGGCGGCGAACCCGCTTTCCAGACTACTTGGATTCCCCGGCGTCATCGCCTGCACGGGGGTGACGTTCAGCGACCCGTTGTTGAGCACACCCCATGAACCGGGAGCGCCCAGAATCTGCAGAGGCACACTCACGGCGTTATAGTTCGGATTTAAGGTGAAATACAGATATCCGTTCGTTAGGTCACTATCGATCACCATAGCGTCTTTCCGATAGGCGACGGTGAGACCCTTGACCAGTTCCTGCAGACGCGCGCGGGTGCTGACGGTTGCCGCGTAGTGCGCAGTCTGCGAAAAGACCGGAAATATAATCAGCGCGAAGATGGTCATGACGATGATCGCGATGATCATCTCCAGCAGGGTAAACCCGGCTTCTCCGGAAGGATGGGTGGGGCGGTGCATGTGGAATCTCCTAGTAAGACAGCCGTTGTTTCAGGGTGTCGATGTCCGGTGCCGCCGCCATTGCAGCCTCTAGCGTGATGGTGCCATCATGGACCATCTCCACCAGGCAACTCTCCATCTGGATCATGCCGTCATCCCGGCCCTGATAAATATCGGAAGGCAGTTTTTCGTACTTGCCACCGCGAATATTGGCCCGCACGGAGTTGCTGGAGGTCATAATCTCATAAGCTAGGACCTTGCCATGGCCGTCTGCTCTGGGTACAAGTACTTGCGCGATCACCGCGAGAATGGAATCTGCCAACTGGTTCTGCAGGCTTGGACGGGTGGATTCTGGGACGCTGTCGAGCAATCGGCGGACGGTTTCCGACGCGTTGCGCGCATGGGTTGTGGACATAAGCAGATGACCGGAATTTGCGGCGACGGCGGCGGTTTCGATGGTTTCTGCATCGCGCAACTCGCCGACCATGATGATGTCTGGCTTCTCGCGCAGACCGGCGCGCAGTGCGGTGGCAAAGGTTGCGCTGTCGACGCCGACCTCGCGCTGAGTGACTTCAGCCACCCGATCTGTGGGGAGAAGAGATTCGATAGGATCCTCCACGGTCAACATGTGAATGGGGCGCGAGGATTGCGCTGACATTCCGGATGCCATCGTGGTGCTTTTGCCGGATCCTGTTGCTCCACTAAATAGCAGCATGCCAGACTTTCTAGCGAAAAGCGGCAACACGGTATCCAGAGGGAGACCAAGCGTTGCAAAGTCCGGGATATCTGCATTGAGTTTGCGCATAACCAGGGCCAGATTGCCTCCCATGTAGTGAAACAGGTTGCAACGGAAGCGTATACCACCAATTATCGCCGCATAATCCAGTTCTCGCGGCTGCCCATTTTCGCCGTGCAGGTGTTCTAGCGTGAAACGGAAATCCTCACGAGTTTGCGCATCAAGCAGGCGATGGAAGTCTTCACGATCGGGAATAGGGGCGCCTGGAATGGGAACCACATAACCTGATTCATCGGCAAATTTTGCGGACTTGCCCTCCTTGAGCATCAGGTCGGACCAGTTGCCTTTCAGGGTAGCCGCGTGCTGCTCGAACCATGATACGAAAGCTGTCATAAATTTCCTTTGTCGCTTGTTGAGAGTGGATTACATGGGTTCGACGGCGGTTGCCAGAATGTCTCCACCCCATGGCAATGGGCTTTCCAGTGCCATGGTGTAAGGAGTAGCGGTGTCACTTGCCGGGGATCCAGAATTGTTGGCCGTGACGGTCATCCCCCAAGCATTAACCGCACTGTTTCCGGCGCTAAAACTGCTGGGAAAAATGGCAGAGACGGGCGCAAATCCCCCGCCTGAGCAACCAAACGGGCCGACGCCACCTGGCACGCCGCAGCCTGAACTCGGCGGCGGCGCAAACCAGTCGACGTTGATGTTGTGTACCCCTCCGGACGCCTCATAAGCGGAGTAGCCTGCATCGATCCGGGTAACGATGTGATCCAGTTGATCCAGGCTTTGCCGATAGAGCAGGCTTTCGATTGGTTGTCCGGACACCTCGATATACTGGGCGGTGCCGGGCTGAAACACATTGTTGGCGAGTGTGGGAGGGGTGCCTGAAGTGGCTGGGACAGCTACCCAGATATTGCGATAGCAAATGTTCCCCTGACTGGCTGCCAGGCACTGTTCTGTGGAAACGAAAGCCTGCGCGTTCCAACGCTCGCTAATGCCTGCGGCAGCGAGCAACCCGCTGGCCGGCACTGGAGAAGCCGAACCATTGCCGGACGCGTCCAGCACAACCGCCTGAGTTTTGTACCAAGTGTTTAGCCGTTGCCTCGCTCTTTGCAGGTACTGCTGCTGAGCCTGAACCAGCGATTGATGGGTGGCGAGCGGCACTTCCGCTTGCATAAACGCAACACTGGATATCATGACCAGCATCAGGCCAAGTACGAAAAGCAAAAACGCGGCGCCGGATTCGTCATTGCGTTGCAAAGACATAACCCACCTCATTGGTGCCCATGGTGAAACAGGTGGATTGGCTCGCGGCGGGAGAGCAACCGCCGCACTGACGACAAAAGGCGGCCTGAACTTGTGGCGTCAGCGGGCCTGCCAGCAGGGCTATTTCGGTGTTACCGCGTCCAGACATGGCCGTAGTGCCGGAGAGCCAGGTTCCGGTGTTGATGGACAGCGTGCTGCCCTGTTTCCCGGTGACGTCATCTTCCAGAGCGATGTTAAGCCCACTGGTAAGCGCCCCTTGCAAGTATGGGCCATGCCAGTGCGCGAGGTCCGGCTGACAGCCGCCGAGGCCGGTACCGCCGCTGGTTTCGTCGGAGTTGATGAGCATCGCCATGTCCGCTGGGTAACATCCGGTATTGTGTGCGAAATACTGGGCCGCCTGAACCGTGCCCGTGACCTCATGATAAATGGCACGGCCTCGGGAAGGTGCTAAATTCAACACGAATAAGGCCACGGCGTAGAGCACCCCAACCACCACGAGCACCACAATCAACTCCATCAAAGTGAAGCCGGATTCTTTGTCGCATCCACCCGACAGAGTGAAATGGGGCAGGAAGGTATCCGTGGTGGCGCGTTGGCGAGGCACTGTTACGCCGTGGGTGGGCATTAGTAAGCCCCGTACTGGTTTTGCGCGAACACGTAATACACCTGGGCGGTGGTACCGCTGGCTTTCAGCGTGCAAAGACCACCGGAAGCAGCGCCCGTATTGCCGCTCTGTCCGTTGCAGGCGTTCACCGCCGCATTGGCGATGGGTAGTGGTACGTTATTGGCGACGACTGCGTACTGGAAAGGCAGACCGTTGGGCAGACCGTTGGCTGCTGGGGTAACAGGAGCGAACGTGACGGTCACTCCTGTCGCCACCTGGTTTAAGACTAGATCGCCAGCGGAGTCTGTGTCGGCCGGCTTGGCGTATGGGCCATCCCAAGTGGTTGTCAGGGCAATCCCGGCGGTGTTGTTGGCTGCGGCCACTCCAAAAGTCTTATTGGTCATGGTCTCGTAGTGCACCGGATAAGTTGCGAGGCTAACGCCGAAATGGGAGGCGTCATGACTCACGCTCGCCAAACCCTGAAAGAGGGCTTTGCCTTTGGCGCTGTCGGTGCTGAAGTAAGGGAGTGCCACAGCCGCCAGAACGCCAAGGATGACGATAACGATGATAAGTTCAAGCAACGTGAAACCCTCATCGCCACGGACGCCATGAGCGGGTGAAGATGCTCCGTGCCTGGATGGTTTGCAGTGCTCCTGATGGACGGATAACGTCCGGTTCTTGATGTTCATTTTATAAATACTCCGCGTAGAGATAAGGGTTGGACACAGGCTCCAGTGGCAAGCGAGACCCATGGCACGGCAACTATGGTATGTCGGTTGCTGGAAACTTTTTGCGACAATAAAGGTAGATTTTTTGCGAAATTGATCTATCTAGAAACGGCGGGTGTTAATGTTGCCTTGTAGTAGAGATGCAATGGACGCACGGGCGGAGGTGATCCGCCACCATACTTTCGCAAACATGAGGATTGAAGATGAAAAAGAGTAACGCTATCCGCAAGACTTCCCTGGCCACCGTAGCCATTACCGTTATTGCTGCTTTGGGTT
The DNA here is from genome assembly GCA_021795795.1 of Pseudomonadota bacterium. The sequence continues at coordinate 31,355 of JAJYPA010000041.1, forward strand.
TCGCTGGTGCCGCTGCGGCTGGGACGGCGATGGGTCGGTCGCACACCGAAGACTCCGCCATTGTCGCGGCCAACAATGAGGTTGGGATCGCCATCACCGGCAACCTGACCAACTATCAGGAATCCGTCACTCCGGGTCCGGCTGACACGGAATCTGGCTGGCAGCCCGG
>JAJYPA010000412.1 GCA_021795795.1 Pseudomonadota bacterium
CCCCTGAAGCCACCCGCATCTGTAAAGAAGACTTGAACGAAGTCGTCACCAGTTTCCTGCAGGACAAGACGGTGCTGGAGCGCGGCCTGTTCGACCAGGAAAACACCTTGCCTGAAGAACTCACCCAGTTGCATATGGGCAAAATCGTGCGCGAGCGTTACCCGGAATTGAACAAGGCGGATCAGGAGGCCATTCGTCAGCATGCCATCGCTGCCATGAACATCACCCAGCAGGCCAAGTTGGCGTTAGCCCAGGCCGATGCCAATGGCTGCGGCACGGAGCAAGGCAGTACGGCCTTGCTGGATGGGGTGCGCAAGTTCGTCAATGTGCGCGACCTGGATATTGACCTGATCGACCGCATCAACCCCTTCGATGCCGCCTATGCGGTGCTGGCGAAAGCAATGGATGAGCAATCGCTGCGCCAGGTGCAGGCCAGCATTGCCGCCAAAAAGGTCAGCATTCCCGAAGACGAAGCCCGCGAGCTGGCAAAACGCGCCCTGCTGTTCAAGAATGAGCGTGGCCGCCGGCCAGACATCCACTCCGCTGACGCATGGGAGAAACGCATGGCCGAAGGTGTGGCCGCGCTGACGCGTTATGTGCAAGCTAAGGCGGCACGAGCGCAAGGAGAATCCAGCAATGGCTGAGATGAACGATGACGAACTGCTGGATGCGCTGGGGGTAGAAGTCGCCCCAATTAAGGCCTCCAGTAGAACCCCGCGCGAGGAACGCATCATCGCGGGCTTCGAGGACATCCTGCGCTTCCATCAAGCGCATGGCCGCGCCCCGTTGCATGGCGAGGACCGTGACATCTTTGAGCGTCTGTATGCCGTGCGTTTGGACCAGATACGCCAGTTGCCAGAAGCGCAAATGCTCCTGGCCGGGTTGGATGCGCCGGGACTATTGTCTGGCGCGGCAGCGGCTTCGGTCGATGTGGATGCGATGGACGAAGACACCTTGCTGGCCGAGTTGGGCATTGGCGATGAACCCGCCGATCAACGCGACATCACCGTGCTGCGCCATGTGCGTTCTAGCACCGAAAAGCGTGCGCCGGAGGAAATCGCCGAGCGCACGCCGTGCGCAGAGTTTGACAAGTTCCAACCGCTGTTTGAGCAGGTGGAGCGGGAGTTGAAGGCTGGCGTTCGCCAGTCCCGCCAGTTTGGGCGTGATTCCAACTTTAAGGTGGGCAATTTCTTTGTCCTGGGCGGTTTGTTGGTTTATGTGGCCGAGCAGGGTGACATCTTTCGCACGGGCAACAACGAGCCGGATGCGCGCCTGCGTGTGGTCTACTCCAACGGCACCGAAAGCAATCTGTTGATGCGCTCGCTACAGCGTGCGCTCTACAAAGACGAAAACGCTCGCATGTTGACCGGCACGAATATGGGGCCGCTGTTTGGCGATGCGCCTGAGCCAGACGACATCGAAACCGGAACCATCTACGTGTTGCGCAGCCTGTCCAGCCATCCATTCGTCATCGAGCACCGCGAACTGATTCACAAGATCGGCGTGACCGGCGGCAAGGTGGAGACCCGCATTGCAGGCGCAGAAAAAGATGCCACATATCTGTTGGCCGGCGTCGAGGTGGTCGCCACCTACAAGCTCCACAACCTGAACCGCACTAGGCTGGAAAATATTTTCCATCGTTTATTCGGTGCAGCACAGATTGATTTGACCATCGAAGATCGCTTCGGATCTCCGGTCAAACCAAGGGAGTGGTTTTTGGTGCCACTCCATGTGATTGACGAAGCGGTTCAGCGCATTCGGGATGGATCCATTACTGATGTGGTCTACGACCTGAAGAGTGCACGGCTGGTAGGCCAGATTCAACAGTGACTCGGCGATCTGTAGGCTGATCGGCAACAATAGACTGGAAGCAGTCATTTGCTAGCGATAATCCGTTGAGAGATTCCGGCCAAAAGCGGTCGTTTGCTTGACGTCAAAACTCAGCTAAAGGCTTCGTCGGTTGCAGCGAATTATCAGAAGGCAACGTACGGTTCGAAAAGCGCTTTCATTTCATCTCGTGAACGGATAAGCAACGTAAGCGAAAGCGAAATGCAAAGGCAAGCATAGTTGTCTTCAGTTCGGCTATGTAGGCCTCGGCCACGATCACCGTAGTCACGGCCAATTCGGTAAAACGATAGCGGGAGGCCGTGAACGTGACTGGACAAGAACTTGTATATCCAACGAAAATTATGAAGATCAACGCCAGCTGCTACAGCAATTTCCTCTAAGGGTACTAAATAGGCGTTCTTGCCGTGAAGAAATCTTCGACGGTCTGGAGCAGAAAGAGCACAGAAAAATTTGTTAGTTTCTAATCGTGCCTTGAGCTCTTTGGCTTGCTCCTTAAATCCTTCGATGTCATTCGAGTCTGGATTCATCTCTTGAAATAGCTGAATACGAGCAGTGCAATCATGAAGATGAAATAGGTTTAAGCGGCATTCCCACTCAATGGGATCGCACTCCTCTACGCACAAATAAAAGAATGCGAGCCTCACCTCTAGCAACGACCTTACAAGAACTGCCAATGAAGCGTAGTCCCAGTGCTCGATTGCCTTTTTAGACCATGCAGTTTCTGGAGCCAATATCGCAAGGCTGACGGCGCGCGTACATAACACTGTAAATAATACGCTTGCATAAAAGTGTGCACCGGTGGGAGAAAGAATATTGGAGCATTTACGTGAAACATTGATGCAATCACTAAGAAGCCCTTGGAATGCTTTGATTCGTTCCTTGTAATCACCAGAACCTTGCTTGTTGGTGGCGAGCTTCCTCTGAGCTTGATTGTTAGTGGAGCGCTTCTTCTGAGTTTGTTTTTTTTGTGTTCTGCGCGGCATTGTGATTTGGCTCCTAACGTCGAATGTTCAGAGATACTGACCTATTGCTCGGCGAATGACCGAAAGTGGATGCAAGCGGACGTTCCACAGCAAAATCCGAGTGACATCATCCGGGGCCCAAGCTGCCTGTTGTCTTCTATCAGTGCCGATGAGCGGTGTTCGTATTGTAGCGGTCTAAGACGGATTAACAGTGTCAAGAGAAACGATGGCGATTCAATGCGCCATCGTTCATGCCGCAATATACGATCTCATTCTTTCTTGCGTTCGTTAGCCTAATACGTAACTGGACCGAAGTGTCCTAAATAGCCAATCTGAGTGAGAATCAGTCGGTTGATGCACACTACCCGCACAAGAGAGTCTTCAATAGGTCTGCCAAATAGTGCGAAATTTTGGATGGTGAAGGCTTCTGCATATTCATCTGCTTGTGGATGGAATCGGCGGACAGAGAGGCCGTAGGATGTCTCGAAGGGCTGCCCTCCAGTGCGGATTAGGCTGAAATGCGAGGGATATATTAAACCATCAAACCCGGTCTTCTTAGCAGCTAACGAGATCGCTCTTGAAATTTCATATGAATGGCTTCGCGCAAGAAACAACATGTGGACAGCCATGTCCAAGCTTTCAACCTCTGTTGTTTTTTCTTCTATAAGAACGTGAGTTAGGTCTAATAGGCGTAGGTTCCGCTGCGGTTTCAGGGTGGCGACATAAATGTCATCATCTGCTGCGGCTCTACACTCATGGATACAAATATCTATATCTTGTGAGCAATACATAACTGGGAAACCAAGAGAATCAAGTCGACCTTTTCCCGCTTTAGAGATAGGCGGACTATCGTATTCTTCGGGGCTTTCCCGCCGCTCAGGGCTAATACGAAGCCGATAAAAAACCGATTCATTTGTTAGGGTCTTTTCTGGATATTCTTTCAATATTCGTTGGATAACATATGGACGCTTATTAGTATCTTGTAGTTCTTCAAGAGGCGTGACTTGACCTATCATCCAAAGACGCGGACCGTAATGGAAGAAACCTATCTTCGCAGATTCTTCAATGAGTTTTATGTCATTCTCAAGCCATGGTGACGGCCTTATGTCACTTTTCCCGTAATGGTGCTCATTTATCTGAATTACCGGGGCTGCCCCATAATTTCCCATGACGGTTGTTCCTCTCACAAAAAACCGCCACGCTATACCAATAATCTGTTTTTTAGTTAGTTTTCTTCCATCCGAGCTCTTGCAGTTAGGGCAGGCACTCTCTTGATCAATTCCATGTTTAAACGCATCAATTCTAAGGCCAGTATCAACAAAACAGTTGGAGCAAAGTAACGGCTCGCTTTCATCCTCGTCGTCATCTCTAGTTGTCACGATAGGCTCACCTTCGTGTTGAATTATCCGTTCACGCACGCGTTCTAGACAGCCATTTTCAGACTCTTCATTGTTCTTTTTCATCAATACGTCTTACCAAGATTCGAAATTGTTCAAGGGGCGGTGAATCGCTACCTGTTCTTTAGACGCCTTCGGGCCGTTTTTGCTTCTAGATGTGGCTGCTTAACCTGTCTGGGGCAGACAGGACAATGACGGGTAAATACAAACGATCAGTGGCAGTACAAACCGATAGTAGCCCTTCCCAAGCTGCTTGTGAAGGGCCGCAAACGCTGCCCTGCCGCCGTTGAGCCCTGATGGACGGCAGCAGACTGAAAGCGGTCATTTACTGCCGATGATCGATTGACAGCATCCGACCCAAAACAGACGCGTGGTTTGCCCAAAACCTGACGTTCAACGTTCGAAATTGCCCACCTTGCGCGGCCTTTCGCGCGAGGCCCGGTGCATTGCAGGGTTGGGCATCGAGGAGCCTCTCTGATAGACCATCAGTTGCGCAGCATGAGCTGCGCTTCCTTTCCTAGCCGTACACATGCCTCGTATGCCAAATGGCGTTGATAGAACTCTTCCGTATATACGAGTCCTCTTCCCAAGCCCTCGGCTGAACAAAGCACATCAAAGAGCAACAGAATCCTTACGCAATTCATTCGATCGACGTCTTTTGGGCCGCGCAGTCCATGGAGAAGGCCATGACGATTGAAGAAGAACTGTGGCGGCTGTTGCGCTTTATAGCGAGCATAAATTGTCGAAAGAATTATCTCCGCTTCGCACCGTGATTCCGATTCTGGATGTATCTTTACTGCCGCACACAAATCAGCAAACGATGGATCGGACATTCCAGTTTGCCAGCCCGACAGTTGCCGCAGATATCGTTCGCAAATAATAAATAGCGTCGCCAGCGCGGCCGTATAGTAACCGCGGTAGTAACAAAGGAGGGCTTCGTCGATCAGCGGAACCAGCGGTCCGAAGAGAACAGATTCCTTGTACGGACCACTCGCCATTGCCGCTCTTTCATCGACGTTCATGAGCTGAAACGACATTACGTCGAATGCCCGCGCTGCAAGATCATCAATCACTTCAGGAGAAAGCGTTCCGTGATCCTTGTGTGCGATGGCTTCATTCGCGATATCGCGAACCAGCAAGGCGTCATCGGACATTAAGCGAAAATCCACTCGCCACCCAAGAAGCAGGAGCCCCTTAGATACTTTTTCAACCTCGCCCTCATCCCAGTCGGCAAAGCTCATGTTGATCCCCAACGGTTGAATTCACTGGCCTGCACGGGTTTATCGCGCAGCGCCTCGTGGAATAATGGGTTGGCGACACTGCCGCTTCCATGCTTAGGTCCAGTATGCAGTACTGCGTTGGATTCGAGCTTGAATAGGTGATTAAGCAGAAGAAACTCACTTAGCAAAGCAATTGAGTCCTCCCGCATCTCCCGATATGCTCTTGGATTTCGATGGGGAGCAGGCAGACACTCATAACTCCGCAATTAAGGTGACTGCTTGCGTAATGTAACTTATGATCGAGGCAGCTTTTTGAAAATCTCCGACAATTGCTTTTATTGCATTTTCGTCAGCTCGTAAGCCACTGGCCTGAGATTGCAACGCCGCCGTGGCGTTGGCAAAGCCTACATCATCTGCCGAATTTTGGGCGTGCAGCAACTGGGAAAGGTAGGAGTCGAGGTTATTATATTCATTCGTGAGTTTTATCGACGTTAGTACATCGGTTGTTACGCGATTTTGTTGGGTAAGTAATTCCTCTGCGGCACGAATGGCGGCAATAGCATTGGCGATGTTGGTTTGCTGGGTGAGTGTCGGCATGGTGGTGTGTCCTCTTAGGAAAGGAATATCATTTGGAGGAATTGAATAGCGTGGCAGCTTGCCGTGCCCGGTTGATTAAATTGGACACCTCGGGATTTGCTCCGTCGTTAGTCGCATGGGCGAGGGCTTGGTTGGCGGCTACGATGGCATCAAGAGTATCGTTGAGCTGAGTCACATTTGGGGTTGGGATGATGATCGACTGAAGGGTGATGTGAGCGTCAATAACGTCGAGGAAGCTTGCCGGTCCCATTTTATCACGGGCGGCCAAAAGGGCCGGATAGAACATATTGGCCACAGCACCGGCCTTGCTCGCAAGGCTTTGGGCGTCACCTGTATTTTCAGCCTTCAGTTGTGCAATAACGATCGTTAAGGCTGGCTGTACGGAAGAAGCAGCCTCTTTGGTTTCTTTATATTTGGTATGGTCAACGATAAAGCTGGTGATGGTCTCGACGGCGGTATTTAGTGCGGTGGTATCAGAAGCCCTGACGGCAGTGAAGCCTTGTTGCTTAGCCAGGCCTTGAATGTTTCTAGCCAGATCTTGCGAGTTCTTGCTTAAATTAGTGTCATCGGTACCGCTTGCGAGTGTCTGAATTGCATCGGCATAAAGGGTAATGGTGTCCATTAATTTTTGGCGAATTTCCAACTGAGTATTAGTCAGTTCCTGGGGGGTGCAAGAGGGCGTGAGGTTGAGTGAAACCGCAGGATACTTATGTGTCTTTTGGTCCTTTGTTGCGGTCGCAAAGGAGAATGCTTGCTTGTAGAATTGTTGTCTGCAGTCAGCCGTCTGTACTTGATGGAACAAAGCCATCTCCGCTATGCTTGCGGAACGGACTCCTTGGTCAAACTTGGTGACCGTATTTTGCATTTGGGTTAAACCGGTGCTGCAACCGGATATAACCACGGCAGCGCTGGCAATTGTGATTAGTTGAAACAGTCTCATTGCGGCCTCATCCGAGAGAATCCAGTTCGATTGGTAACTATTCGAAGCTAGCGATGCCTGCATTATCCGTAAATCCAAGATGTTTACCAAGCATCCCTATGAGGCGGTTGAAAAAACCTTGTTTCATATCTCTAGCTCTTTCCTGAAGGACCGTTCCTGGCCGATAATAGCCCTTCCCAGGCTATCTGTGAATGTCTGCTCTCGCTGCGCTGTGGACATTCGAATTATGGGCATACATTACGCGCGAGCCGAGGTTTTTATCTTTTGGCATCACTACACAAAAATCGGCAGCCGACGGTTGGCTGCCTAGTATCGCTTGATCTCATTTTATGTGTCGGGCCAGTCTCACGTTATGTGGCGGGAATCTCACTTTATGTGTCGTCCAACGTCAGCCCGCTTATTCCCAGCTCAGCGCCCCGCCGGTCTGATACTCGGTGACCCGCGTCTCAAAAAAGTTCTTCTCTTTCTTGAGATCCATCATTTCGCTCATCCACGGGAAGGGATTCTGTACGCCC
>JAJYPA010000413.1 GCA_021795795.1 Pseudomonadota bacterium
AAATCGGCAGGACGCTCATCGCTCCCCCACGGGCTTGATGTCCCAGAGGCACTTCGAACTGTCATGCCGAGCCAAATGAATCTTACATAAAATGTACGTTCCATCGGGCAAAATGAAACATACAAGGAGCTCTCGTTCAAAAAGAAGGGACTTATGCGCCCCCCTTTGCAAAAGTGGGGCTGAGGGGATTTGCCCAAACGATATCGGCGATCTGCCCCGCGAATGACGTGTCGCACCGCAAACGATAAGTGTAGGCGTGCTCGGAGGCAGTCAGCGGCTGGAGTTTTTGCATCTGTGCTTCGAGCACTTCCTCATCCGCTTCCGAAATATCCCCGCCTTGAGCGGCGCGTTCACGCAGATAGCGGCGCAGCGTGGGTGCATCGCATTCGATGAATAGGATATGGAACGGGCAACCCAAGTTTTGGGCCAGTTGCACGAAGGCTGCGCGCTGGCTTTCCTTGAGGAAGGTGGCATCGATAATCATCGGCCAGCCGGCCTTCAGACCGAGTCGGGCGACATCGGCCAGATGGCCGTAGACATACTCGGTCGCCGCCGGCGTGTAGCGCAAGGCGCGCTCGGGGAAGTGACGCAGCCGCTCGGCATCTGAACGTACCCGCACGGCGCCCAATGACTGCACCAACTCCATCGCCGCCAGTGATTTCCCGCTGCCGGAGAAGCCGACTGTAATCCAGAGTGATGCCTCGGTCGGTGCCAGGAATTGTTCGGCCAGATCGGCATAACGCCGGAAGGTGGCCCACTGCTCGGCCTGCTCCTCGGCGCTCATGTCCGGGCGAATGCCGAATAGTGCGATTTTGGCGCGCACCATGGCGCGGTAGGCCGCGTAGAAGCGGATGAGCGGCAGGGCTTCGTAATCCCCGCTGGATTCGAGGTAGACGCTCAGCAAACGACGCGCGGCGCCGTAAAACTGTCGATCGGTCAAATCCATCAGCAGGAACGCCAGATCGTTGGCCGTATCGCTCCAGCGGAAATCTTCGTTGAATTCGATCCCGTCGAAAATCATCACCTTGCCATTGATCCGGGCGATGTTCCCCAGGTGCATGTCGCCGTGCCCCTCACGCACGTGGCCGGAACGCTTGCGCGCCGCGATGGTGGGCTTGAGCGCCAGAAAGGCCGCTTCACTCGCCGATTCGACACGATCGATCTGGGTTTTGTCGGCATCGTCGGTCAAAAAGCCGCGAATCTGCTCGAAATTCTGGTTAATGGGAAAATACACCGTTTCAGGTGTGCCGAAGCGGCTATCCTCGGGCGCAATGGCTGCGTTCTGGTGGAATTGATCGATTTGTCGGGCCAGATCATCGATCAAGGCATCGTCCAAACCGTGAGTCTGAGCGTAATTATCCAGACGGTCGCTTTGATCGAAACGGCGCATATGCACAACAGGTTCGGTTTGCGTGTTGGCTGTTTGGACCAGTCGTCCATCCGCATCTAGCCCGACCACGCCCAGGTACAGTTCGGGCGCGAGCCGCCGATTCAGACGGATTTCCTCATTGCAGAAGAACCGCCGCTGGTCGCGGTCGGTGAAATCAAGAAAGCCGAAATCCATGGGTTTTTTGATCTTGTATGCGTGCGGACCGGCCAGCAACACGTGGGAAATATGGGTTTGCAAATGCACGACCTCGCCATATTGATCATGTAGATGGCGTTTGAATTGTTCCAGAGGTAGCGCATTCGTAACAGGGGTATTCATAACGATGTATTCCTTGCGATATTACTATATTAAAAATTAAAAGCGTTTGGGCATAAAAGCACTGAATCAGCGCGAACAAATCGACGAACCTGCCGTTCGACCAACCCGTTCAGGTCACGTGACGCATCGAACGATGATCGCGGTTTTTAGTCACGGTTTTTCAGGGGCACCCTTCATGCCAGATGCTGTTAAACTGTTTACTAATTATGGTTCTAGTGTATCAGTGTGGGTGAGCCCGGTGGCGCAAACAAAAAAATCAGCTCGACCAGCCCAAAAAACCACAACCCGCAAAGGTTCTACCGGTAATAAAACAGCCAACAAAAGCACTTCAATTGGAGCTCGCGTGGGTCGCTTAAGCCTGCCTGGTCTTTTCTGGCGCATCGTGATTATCGCTCTGCTGGTTCTCACCGCGCTGATGAGCATCTGGGCGTATTTTCTGAATCAACGCGTCGTCGATCGCTTTTCCGGCACGCTCTGGAAGCTGCCCGCCACGGTTTATGCGGCGCCACAGGAAATTTATGTCGGCCAGCATCTCTCGCCCGGCGAGCTGGTGGATGAACTCACCAATCTGCATTATCGCGACCGCGACACACTCACCGAAACCGGCACCTATAATCGAGTCGGCAACGAAATTCGCCTGCACCGCAGGGCATTCAATTTCCCGGACGGCAACGAACCGGATAAGCAGATTCGGGTTCAATTCGTCGGTGACCAGGTCAAGGCAGTCAACGACGACAAGGGTACCAACGTCGGCATCATTCGCCTGGAACCGATGACGATCGGCCAGCTTTACCCGGATATCAATGAAGACCGTGTGCTGCTCAACGTTGAACAGGTACAGAAAGACGCGCCGCTGCTGATCAAAACGCTCATCACAGTCGAAGACCGGGATTTCTATCATCATCACGGCGTAGTGCCGAGCGCCGTATTTCGCGCGCTGCTGGTCAATATTGTCAGCGGTCACAAAGTGCAAGGTGGCAGCACCATCACCCAGCAACTGGCCAAAAATCTGTTCCTTACGCCCAAGCGAACCTACAAGCGTAAGCTCGAAGAGATGATCATGGCGCTGGAAATGGAATGGCACTACTCCAAGGACAAGATCCTCGAAGGCTATCTGAATGAGGTCTATCTCGGCCAGGACGGTAGCCGCGCCATTCACGGCTTCGGGCTGGCCGCGCGTTATTATTTCGGTCGGCCGGTCGATGAACTGCGACCGGAAGAAATCGCCCTGCTCGTCGGCATGGTAAAAGGCGCATCCTACTACAACCCTCGCCGCAGCCCTGAGCGCGCCAAGGATCGTCGCGATACGGTGATCGACCTGATGGCGGACAACGGTCTGATCACCCCGACCGAAGCGGGTGAACTCAAGCAAAAACCACTGGGTGTGCTCAAGGAAAAAGGCACGACGTCACCCCATCCAGCGTTTCTGGATCTGGTGCAGCGGCAGCTATCGCAGCAATACAACCCGGAAGACCTCAAAACCAAAGGATTGCGGATTTTCACCACCATGCAGCCCCGCGCGCAGGATGCGCTTGAACACTCGGTCACAGCGCTGGATGCGATAGAAAAAGGCCGCCATTACAAGCCGGATACGCTGGAAACCGCAGGTATTATCACCTCGATCGGTACAGGTGAAGTCGAAGCATTGATCGGTGGGCGCGATCCCGCTTATGAGGGCTATAACCGAGCACTGGACGCTCAGCGACAGATCGGCTCGTTGATCAAACCAGTGATTTATCTCGCCGCCCTGTCCGCCCCGGCCAAATACTCGTTGATTACCCCGCTGGACGACAGCCCGTTGACCGTCGATCAACCAGGCTCAAAACCCTGGAAACCGGAAAACTACGACCGCAAGTTCCTCGGGCCCACTCCGTTATATACCGATCTGGCCGAGTCACGCAATGTGCCGAGCATCCGGCTGGGTCTGGATGTCGGCCTGCCGACCGTGTCCGATACCCTCCATCGCCTGGGCGGGCCGGAAATCAAGCCGTTCTACCCTTCGATGCTGCTCGGCTCGATGACCATGAGTCCGTTCAATGTCGCCCAAATTTACCAGACACTCTCCTCCGATGGCTTCTACAGCCCGTTGCGCGCCATTCGCAGCGTGGTGGACGCCGAGGGCAAACCACTGTCACGCTATCCGCTGACCGTCAAGAAGGTGGCTGATCCCGATGCACTTTATCTGCTGCAATACGCCATGCAGGGCGTCGTAAATAACGGTACGGCGCATAATCTGAACAAGACCATTCCGGCTTCCGTGGGCGTAGCAGGCAAGACTGGCACCACCAACGACAGCCGAGATGCCTGGTTCGCTGGCTTTACGGGCAATCGGGTCGGGGTAATTTGGGTCGGTCGCGATGACGACAAGCCCACCAGCCTGACCGGTGCCAGCGGTGCATTACCGTTATGGGCATCGGCATTCAAACCGCTGTACAACAAGCCACGGGACATGACGCCGCCCAAAGGGATCGATTTCGTCAATGTCGATGTGGCGCAGCAGGCGCGCGTTCCCAGCCAGTGCCCAGGCATCCTGATGCCATTTGTGAGCGGTTTCGAACCCAAGACCATTCTCGATTGCAATGGTGATTCGACCGGTTCGGGGAACACCGATCAGGGCGGCGGTGCACATGTCAATCCGCTCACCCCCATTTTGAATTTGTTCCGATAACGGGGTAAGACAAACTTGCTTACCAATACTCGCTAACCATTGATCGAAACAACACCCAGGAAACACTCAGGAAACACCCATGCCGACCACTATGCAGACAAGATACCAAGCCCACGCACTCAAAATGGGTGCCGTCACCCTTCTAGCCATCACCGTTGCGATGCTGGCTGGTTGTGCCGTTACGCCCCCGCCTCGCCCAAGCATGGTCATTAAGCAACCCCCAGTTCCACCCTCCGTGCAGGCACACCCACTGAACATGCCTCGATTGCAGGAACAAACGCTGCCGCGATCGAATAGCAACACGGCACCCAACGCATCAGCCCAAGCCACCCCGACAGCCAGTGCACCGGCTGTCCTGGCACTGGTCTCTCGCGCCGAGACACAAACGCAGTCCGGTGACTTTGGCGGGGCCGAGGCCACACTGGAACGAGCAGTCCAGATTCAACCGCACAACGCCCGACTCTGGCTTGATTTCGCTCAACTGCGACTGGCCCAGCAGCAGCCGGCACAGGCCGAACAGTTCGCCCTTCGCGCCGTGCAATACGCTCAAAGCAATCGGGAAGTCAGTGCCGCCTGGCAGATGGTCGCCAAGACCCGCGAGGCGCAGGGTGATACCAAAGGTGCCGCCGAGGCCCGCCGCAAGGCCGGTTTCGTGCCCGGTCAGACTCAAGGCTGATGAACGAAGAAAAAACGCACTGGCTTGAGGCCCCGCGTACCCTTCGAGGATAAATCCTGTGAACACGGAATCGGCAGACACACTGTCCACGACACCTGCGCCTTCAAAGCCAAGCACGCTGCAGGACGTCTTTGGCGAAAGCGGGGTACTTGCCGCAGCGTTCAGTGGTTATCAGCCGCGCGCGGGCCAGTTGCAAATGGCCGAGATCATCCGCGACGCCATCACCGATTCCCGAACGGTCGTGATCGAAGCAGGCACCGGGGTGGGCAAGACCTTCGGCTATCTCGCCCCGATTCTGCTCGCCGGACGCAAGGCGATCGTGTCCACCGGCACCAAGCATTTGCAGGATCAGATTTTCAGCCGCGACTTGCCTCAAATCAAGCAACTGATGGGTTCAACCACGCGCACGGCCCTGCTCAAAGGACGCTCAAACTACCTGTGCCTGCACCGACTGGAACGCGCGATGAGCGAAGGTCGGCTCAAAAGCCCGGACTGGGTCACGGCGCTGCACACCATCAAGGGCTGGAGCACGCGCACACGCGACGGCGATATTGCCCATTGCGATGCCGTCAGCGAAGAACACGGCATCTGGCCTCTGGTTACCTCCACCAACGAAAACTGTCTCGGCAAGGAATGCCCCGTCTTCGACGATTGCTTTGTGGTCAAAGCCCGCGAGGCAGCGCACGAGGCCGATCTCGTGGTCATCAATCATCACCTGTTCTGCGCCGATATTGCCATTCGCCAAAGCGGCTTTGCCCAGCTCCTGCCCGAAACGGATGTGGTGGTGCTGGACGAAGCCCATCAACTGCCGGAAATCGCCAGTCTGTTTTTCGGTTCGGCCCTCAGCAGCGGGCAGATGATCGATCTGTTGCGCGATATCGTGCGCGAGCAACAGGCCGAGGCGGTGGACATGACCGACCTGCTCGGTGTGCTGCACGCGTTCGAATTGGCACTGGAGCCTTGCGTGGCCGCCCTGAAAAACGCCCGAACCGACCGGATCGCCTGGAGTGAAATCGCCGAAGACAAAGTCATTCAAGCCGCCTTCGACACGCTCGAATCCCGCCTGGCCGACCTGACCGCCGCACTGGAACTTGCCGCGCCGCGAGGCAAGGGTTTAGCCAGTTGCCATGAACGCGCCATACAAATGCGCCAGTCGCTGTCGCATTTTCGCCGCAGCGAGGAAATCACAACCGAAGTCCGCTGGCTGGAACGCCGCGAGAAATCCTTCACCCTCAATATCACGCCGATGGATGCGGGTAAAACCTTCTCCGATGTGGTTGAAAGCCAGCCGCGTGCGTGGGTGTTTGCATCAGCCACGCTTGCCGCCGGTTCGGATTTTTCCCACTTCACCCGTCGATTGAATTTGAATCTCGCGCTGTGCCAGCAAACGCCCTCACCGTTCGATTACCCGAATCAGGCGTTGATGTATCTGCCGCCCAACCCGCCCGACCCTAAAACCGATCTGGACTACACGCTCAAGATTCTGCGTGCCGTGTTCCCGGTGCTCAAGGCCAGCGGCGGGCGGGCCTTTTTGCTGTTCACCAGCCATAGGGAATTGAAGAAGGCGGCCGATATTCTCGAAGGCAAACTGCCTTTCTCGCTGTTCGTACAAGGCACGCAGGCCAAGGCGGCCTTGCTCGAACAATTCCGGCAATCGGGCAATGGCGTGTTGCTCGGCACGCAGAGTTTCTGGGAAGGCGTGGATGTACGCGGTGAGGCCTTGTCGGTCGTGATGATCGATCGCATCCCGTTCGCCTCACCCGATGACCCGGTACGCCGCGCTCGTGAAGCGCAAATCAAGGAATCGGGTCATTCACCATTCGCGGCCATGGCCTTGCCCGAAGCCATTATCACCTTCAAGCAGGGCGTGGGCCGACTGATCCGCGATGTGACCGACCGCGGCGTACTCGTGCTGTGTGATCCGCGCCTGCAACACACCGGCTTCGGTCGACAAATTCTCGATGCCCTGCCGCCCATGCGGCGCACTCAGGACCTCGGCGAGGTTCAGTCATTTTTTGAATGAGTACTATTCCCCCTTTGGAAAAGAGGAACGTGGAGGATTTAGGATGGCATTGCATTCATGCAGACACGGGCTTACACCTAATCTTGTATTATCATTTCAATGACTTATGCCATTGATCGGCAGGGTATCCATGCCCTGCACGGGAAGGTCTGCATTTGTGCAGGCCCTCCCTGAATAACATGAGCTCATACACAAAATGTCAACCCAATTCTAAAATGTCCCCTTTTTTCCAAAGCTGAAATGTCCCCTTCTGAGTTGGCCTATTGATCCGGAACATAGAAGATTGAACTTTTGTTAACGGGTTTTGTCTTTATTTGCATGGATAAAGAAGATGCAAGATTTCAAACCCTGGAGCAGTTGCATGAACGGCGTAAACAAGTCGTTCG
>JAJYPA010000414.1 GCA_021795795.1 Pseudomonadota bacterium
GTCAAACCCTTGCAGGGTGCAAAACCCTGGCGGGGAGCAAACCCCTTGCAGGGTGCGAATCCACGAAGGGGAAAGGCCAGTGCAATCTGTGGATTGGCGCGCTCAACCCGGCCTTGGTGCGCTCGCGGATCAAGTCGCGCTCGAACTGGCCCAGCGCGCCGATTGTCTCGATCAGGTGCGGCAGGGGGCGGCCAAGCCGGGCCGGTCTGACTTAGCCCCTGAAGCCGTATCCTCGAAAACGCGCTCGCATCCCGCCTTGCGTAGCGCATCCGTCTGTAAGGCGGTGTTCTGTTCCGCCGTCGATACGCGCGCATAGCCGATCAGTGCCATGACCGCCCCTTTTGTCCGTTATTCCGTCCGCCTACCTTAATGTCCGATAGCCCATTAAACAAGCGCGTTCCTGGACATTGTCCGGCATGGCCGACTAATGATCGTTTGACGGAATCTACCCGGACAGAACGGGAGGAGGATCTGGATGCTTTTGGTGGCCGGGGTTTTTCCGATGTTCTCCGCTGGGTTGCCGGTTCCATCCACAGGGTGGCGCACAGAATTTGTGGACGGTTTCCTGCAAACCAGAAACCGTCTAGTATATGCTTTAAGGCCCGCATGATTGGCCAAGTGGGGGCTTAAACCCGCACTAATGATCGGTAATCAGAGGAGCACCAAAATGAGTAGCCTCATCGTAATGTCGAAAAAGGCCCCGCACGGAGAGATGAAGAGCCCAGCAAATCAGGCTATCCGCCCCGGCCCGCCTAGCGCCCACGAGACAGAAGGATGCATTCTGTCTCGTGACTGGTAGTCTGGGCATACTTTCTAAGTATAATTCACAAGGCAGATTAAAATGACAAATTTAGCCGATGCAATAAAAGAGTATATTGAGGAAAATAATTCCGATGTTTCCGGTTCCGATATAAAAAAATTCATACGAACCAATTATGAAGGCCGATGGAAAGATTCTACCGTGTCTGCATATCTCTATGGGTGCGTCGTAAACAACCCAAAATCTTACATACATCACCCAAGTCTAAAAAAGTTTCTATATAAAAATAACGACGGTACTTTTTGCATTTATTCAGAAGAATCACACGGAGAAAATGAATGGACACCGGTCGAAGGAGATGATGAAACAGCAGAAATCGTAGAGCTTGTAGAAACCACAGTTAGCTTAGAAAGAGACATAGAAAACCACCTGATAAAAAATCTTGATTCACTAGAGCCAGGCCTTAAATATGTCTCACGCCAGTCTTGTGTTGATGTTGGCAGGGTTGACATCCTCGCCGAGGACAAAAATGGGGTGATGGTTATTATAGAAATAAAGATCGGCGAGGCAAAGGATTCGGCAATAGGTCAAATAGCTCGTTATCTTGGTTGGTTCGCACAAAATGGCGCTATTCAACCTCGCGGAATGCTTGTTGCTGGTGATTTTTCTGATGGAGTTCGCTACGGAGCAAATGCCGTTAAAAATCTTACATTACATAGCTACAAAGTAAACTTCTCTTTTGTAAACGAAACATTGTAGAGATTGATGACATGGTTGAAATAAACGTAATTGATGAACCTTTAACATTAGGCGCGGACTTAGAAAAGACAATTACCGTATACGAAAATGCCATTGGTCATTACGCGGCTAGGGCAAGGAGAATAATTGGCAGTGGAGATGGAACTATCAGAGCCATCGAGAATTTGGTCACAACTGCAGGCATACAAAAAGGATTCAAAGTGTTGCGCGACCGAGGGCAAATGGATAGCACCTTTGAAGCACTAGTGATACGGCATTGTGACCAATTTTCCTCAACTGCCGTTGAGGCTGCGCGTTGGCGGCTAGATAACGCCTACAACCTGACATAGAGATATTGTCCTAAACCCAAAGGTTTAATCGACACCCTCGTTTCTGGGCCATTTCCGGTCCTGAATCTGCCCATCAACCCGTCCATGTTTCAATGTTGGGGGTTCTCTCAGAATTCTGAATTTAAAGCACGTTAAGTTCCAAATTCTGAGAGGACCTCGGCATGACCATTCGCGCCTTTTCTTTACTCTTTAACGAATTTTACGGAACACCGGATTGGTAATCCTCTGGCCTGAACCACAAGAAACCAAGCAAATAAGGGCATTTCAGCATACACTGTGCCGCGAATCTGGGTACGTTGCCCAAGTATCGCCCAGGTACACCCCCCCCAAGCTCCGGATGGCCACGTTCCTTAGCATTTTGAGCGAAGATTTCGCACTCCCTTGGAGTTTTGAGTTTTTTACACGATCGTCCATCAGGTTCTCTTCTTTTACATAACGGGGAAGTAACCTGCCATTGTGCTGCTTTATCGGGTGGCGCCAGGTTGACTGTCAGGTTGGGCGCATTTCGACCAGATACCAATGATACCGCCGCCCGATTTATCGACGAAACATGTCTGTGTTTGATAATCATGCCAGCATGGTTGTCGATAGAAGTCGTGTTTTCCTATTCCGCCATAGAGCAAGATTTCGGGCTGACCACTCGGATTCCCAAGAACAGACTTTGCGAATATCTGCTCAGGGCTTTCGTAATTTGTCCAGTTTCCACCAAACCCATGGCCAGGTTGAATTACGGCGACAGCTTTTGGATATACGGAGTTTGCAACATAGAGCGCCTGAAATGCTGCAACCCCGTCTGCGCAAAGATAGAGCAGGCTAAACCGGGATGGCCCGTGACTTATAGGAACATCGTCGCGACGTTGAAATACCGACCAAGAGCAAAACGGTTCCTTAATCCAGTGGCGATACTTGGATGGATCGCCATCAGAGCGAGTAGGCGGTGCTGGATGCCATCCATTCGGTGTTAGCTCCCGTTCGGATACCGAACGGGTCGCAATAAGATCATACCCACGAAACCCCGGCGTTTGTAAGGCGCTCATGAATTGGTCGTGACTATGGCTATAGTCAACGTAGACGAAACTCAGGATGTTGCCTACGAGGTGCCTGACAGGATCACCATCAAAACCGGAAGATGGGTAATAGAGCGAATCACGCAGAAGTTCGTGGAGCGGAAATGGTTCATTCACGATCGAGGTAGGTGATAGGTTAGTCAGCCAATCTGGGATAAGCATCTCTGGCAGTTCGTGAAGCATCACATCTCTCCTCAGCAACGATAAGTAATAAGCCAATTCTACCAAGGACATTACCGCTGGCTATTCACCAGTGAACCGCCCCAAAAACACCTGACCCCATTGTTTACTGACTTTCAGGAAGCTTACCGTACGATTTTTTCCGTTTTCTGAATGGATCCCAGCGTACTCTAAATCCCGTTTTCTGAGGGGACCACAATACCCTCGGATAACTCCCCAGCGCTTTCGTTCGACAGGTGTTCCAGGGGTCTGACCACAGATTTTTCCCACAAAGCGGCCATGATCTCTTCAAGCTTCTGGTTCAAATCGGTCTGCGCCTCGAACCAGTCACGGATGATCTTCCGCACGCGGACCTTGAAGCCCGGCCCTGCGCCCCATTGCGCCGCACAGTTAGACCACAGATCAACGTCGGCTTCCAATGGACCGCGATAAACCTCGACGGCCGCCGTGCGCGCCGCCTCGGCGAAATCCCGCCGCCAGCCCTCAGCGCTGACCTCAACCTGTTGGATAGTCTTTTGCGCTAGAGCGAGATCGTCGTCTTGCTTCAGTGTGTCGAGCACGCCCTGGAGCTTTTCGAACCAGGTCTTGGACCGGAGAAGCGCATCCTTGGCGCCTCCGGCGCCGACCTGATGGCTGACGCTGAAATTGTAGTATTCGCCGTTTCGTCGCGTCATGGCCCAGATCGTCGAGGCATATCGAATTGAGTCTATGGCGTCAATCAGCTCCTCCAATGGTTGCCGAATACGGGGGGGTAAGGGAGCATGTGCCCCTAGAAAGTTACTGAGTTGATCGGCGACCGCCTGCACCGCTGATGTGAAAGCCTGAGTCTCATGGTGCCGGATCACTTCATCGGCAGCGGCACATTCGTTGAGCAGCCGCTCCTCGTGTGATTCGCGGAGGCGGACAACCTGCTCGATGAGCTGGCCCCGGACTTTCGCCGCGTCGTCTTTCTTGGCATTGAAGAACACAATCGGCACACCGTTCAATGCTCCGTCGCCAATGGCCAAGGTGCGGAGGATCTGGCCACACTTCATCTGGTAGCCGTCCTCGTCGTCGATCGGGGACTCGCCACTGTCGTCCTTGACGGCCATCGCCTCGTCATCGCGCGGTAAGGCCAGCACCGACACCTTGCCCGCGTCCACGCGCACACCATGAGCATTTCGAAGATGATCCAGCAGAAGCTGCACTGAGGTGCTGGGCGCCTGGTTGAAGGTCGAGCACAAGACAACATGTGTTCTGGGGTCCTTCAATCGGGCGTCGAGGTCAGCTCGCACCGTGATTTCATCTAGGCCCTTTGTATCGACCGCAGATACCGCCAGGCCGGGCACCTCCGAGCCAAAGCCGGGGATCAGAAGGTCGATCGATGCCGGTAGCGGCACATCACCCAAGCGACCGTTATTGATGTCGCGGAACAGCTTGCGCAGTTGCTGCATGGCCGCTTTAGCGCCGCCGTCCTCAATCCATATTTCACGTCGTGTCCGCAGTTCGAGCTTTATCAGCTCGATGACGCGGGCGCGGAATTCTTCCTCCGTAGCGCATTGGCTAGCCAGTTCGGCCGCTTGGTCGCGGGAGTTCGTCTTCCCATTGGCGTCTCGCTCGCGCCTGACCGTCAGACCGGACATGTTGCGAAGCGCGCGCTGCACCTCCTCGCTAACATTGACGATGTCGTTTTTCTGGCCGTCTCCACCGGGGCGGCGCAGCCACGTGGCAGCGCAGAAATCGCCAACGAGATTCCGCATTTCTTCGTCGGACTGAGCCTGGACAACGATGCCGAAGCCCGGCCCGCGACGGATGTTGACTTCGCATAGCGTTGTATGGCCACCGCCGGTCTCAAGCACCACGCGCTCGCGCAGCTCGCTCGGCGGCGACGTCGGGTCGATCAATCCGTAAAGAAAGCTGATCGCCGTGGATTTCCCGACGCCGACTTCGCCAATGAATGCGATCTGGTGGGCATTCTTGCCTAGATATACGGCCGCCGCTTCGATCGCCGCACGCTGGCGTTCGATCTGGCGCTTCAGAGGCCAGGGCCGATCTTCCTGATCCAGGAAGTCCGCAATTTGACGAAGACTTTCCTCGGCCATCTCGAGGATGTTCCTTTGCGGATTGGAGAAGTCTGGCCGCTCCACGTACTGCCACTCCTTGGCAAGATACGCCCCATAATCCGCCGCGCCCTTTGATCCGAGCGCCACCAGCGCATCCAGAATTTTGCCGAGTTCGCTTGGTGATCCGGTCTCACCCTTCTCGATACGTGAAACCCGGCTCTGATCGACGCCGGATTTGGACGCGAGCTGGCTTTGGGTTGCACTGATCTCCGCGCGAAACTGGGCGATATCCTGGCCCATGCTCGTCGGCGCCGAGGCGATTGCTTCCATGGTCTTGCTCCTGTCGACCGCCAGGCCACCCCAGCGCGTTGAAGCCAATGTAGCAAACGTTTTTCATATATGCAATTTCTATTTTCATATTTGATGAATGCAGCATACCTATCGAATGCCACGGCACACCAATGGACGGCCCTCGCCAGCCTGACTATGAGAGTTTTTTTGGTAAATTATGGGCATTCGAGACCCTCTTTACTCCTTGCCGGTCTCCCGTTTTCTGAAGCGACCACCTCGACCGTCTGGAACGCGAAGTGCAGGAATTGCGGAAAGCCTAACGTCCGTGCAACGCCTGGCGCGCTTGCGCCAAGGCGGCATTCATCACGGATTCATCAGTGGGCACGAATAGCGGCGGCAATTTCTCTTCTGGCGGTAACTCCACATCTAACGTGCGGGCGATGTTCAGCGGATATGGTCGCCGATTGCCGGGCAGGGCGGCGATAGTCGCCCGCGCCACCGTCTCGCCAACCTCCCGATACAACCATTGCCATTCGCGTCGGGCGCGGTCATTCGTGAGTTCGGGTTTCGTGTTTCGTCCGCCCGTCATAAATAGTTACGTCCGCCGACGCGCCATCCAGGCCTTCACCGGCTACCCGAACGCGGCCGCCGCACTGGTGAGCCAGCCGAGTCAATGTTACGAGAAGATCCTCACTGTCCTCCGGACGAACTTCCGGCACACCGGAGACTTCTACCTGCGCCCCGTGATCCGCCATCATCAGGTAATACTCAATATCGTAATCTGGCGTATATTCCGCCAGGAAGCGGGTCAGCTCGAAGTCCGACATAGTTGCAGCCGGTGTACCTGGCGTCCGGACCAACTAACCACTTTGGACCGCCCGGAAAACCCGCTGCTATTAGCTGGGTGCTCTCTGCTTTCTCTGCGCCATGGCAACCTCCGTACACGTCACATAAGAAACCGAGCCGCGTGAGCGCGGCTGCGGGCTGACTCGTGAGCGGGCCAGCATTCTTTCTTATCCTTTCCAGAAACCAAGGGGAAGCTGCTCCCCGCCAGGGGCGAGACTCTGGCCCAGGGGACTGCTGAGCCAGAGATTGCGGAACCCGCACAGCCAGCGCCTGGAAAATCGATTGAAGCGGAACTCGCGGACGCGACCGGGAAAAAGCCCGATCAGGAGCCGCAGCAAAAGACGATAACGGAACCCGACCCCCTTGCGGATTGGCCAAGGACATCCCAGAAGTCCCCTGAGCCGCTCATGCCGCCGGAGAAACCGCGATTCGAGCGCAAGAACCCGCCGGAGGTGCTCTTTGCCAATCCCAGAGGCAAGCCCTATGTGCTGGATCATGGCGACAATGTGACGGTGACGAACCGCGCGATGCTGGGCTTGGGACATGAAGCGGCGGAGAAGCGGCAAAAAGCGGTCGAGGTTGGCCTGAAAGCCGCCGTGGGCCGATTTGGGGAGCCGGTGCGTTTTCAGGGCAATCGTGCCTTCCTGGAAGAGACGGTGAAGGTTGCCCTGGAGCGTGGGATTGCCCTGGAGCCTGGCAGTCCCATGGCCCGGGACATCTACGAACGGGCGATCAAGGAGCATGGGAATCAGCTTGGAACGTCGAAGGACGCCACCCTGCCAAGGGCTGCACCCTGGCAAGGGCTGCCCCATATCGGGCGCCGGAGAAGAAGCGGGAAATGGACAACGGCAAAGGCATCGGGCTCTGAGGCCGGTTATCCCTCCGTGCGCTGATCTATACCCTGTCGATGTTCTTGATGACTGGGTGTGGCCATGGATGAACTGGACGAAATCGCACAACTGGAGGCGGCAGGTCAGAAGCTGATGGCCGAACCCATCTCCGCGCTGCGAAAACGGGAGGCGGCAGAGGCAAAGCAGGCGTCCATCGTGGACTCCGTCCATGTCGAAGCCCTGCTCGCCGAGATCCGTGATCGCCTGGATCTCCTGTTGCAGGCGAATGGCTCCTCGCAGGGTGCCAACGCGTCGCAGGGTGCCAACCCGTCGCAGGGGAGCCTT
>JAJYPA010000415.1 GCA_021795795.1 Pseudomonadota bacterium
TGATGAGAAAAACCAGGCCGCAGGACCGTGCCATCAGACGCTGGTCGTCTGTACCCTTGGCCCAGACTATTGTCTTCTCATGCACCTTGCGCGGCAGGATGCGCGACTGCAGCAGCTTGTCGGCTGCGTCAAAGTACAGGTAGTCCGCTGGCACCACGCTGCCGACCGGCGCGTCCACATTGGTCTGGATGACCTTGTGGATCATAGAGAGTTGGTTGCGCAGCTGGCTGTCGGTGCCGGTCTGGTCCAGTACGCGCAGGGTGTTCTCCCAAAAGCGACGGCGCACCGGCAAGATTGGGTAGTCCTGCGGGAAGAATTGAATGTCGTCGGCGCGGTGGCCGATGGTGGTGCCAGCCAGGTGACGCGAGATTTCGCCCAAGTTGGTCTGCATCACCTGCTCAACCGGCGCCTTTGCCTCGGGCTTTTTGGCCAGGATGACCTGACGGATCACGGCATCGACGTCAGCGTCGGACAACTCCACACGCACAGTGAAGCGGCCTTCGAGCTTCTTGAGGTTGGAGGTACCGGTGACAGCTGTTTGGCCGGTACCGATGAACAGCATCTTGGCGCCGATGTTCTTGCAGCAGGCCTCGACCACTTCCTGCACATCAATGGAGCGCTGGCTGTCTTCGCCGATGTACTGCTGCACCTCGTCGAGCACCACCAGGGTGAGAGGGAACTTGCCGTCGCGGGTCAGCGCCTGGCGAATGGCCTTGAGCATGTCGCCGCTGGAGACGTCATGCACATAGGGGTACAGGTTGTTCAGGGTCTCGACGCAGGATGCTGGCGATGTGAACAGGTTGGGCTTGGCCTTGACCAGGGCCTCGTGCAGGCCCTCGGCCACGTAGAAGTTGTCGAGCTCTTCGTTCCAGTCAAAGCCGCTCTTCTCAACATGACCCCGCACCGCGTCGTAAATGCCTTCGTGCTGGAGCCACATGACAAAGCGTGCAACTGGGTACTGCTCGGGCAGGCCAACGGACTTGAACAAAATGCCCAGCAGGGCCATGCGGACAGACTTGTCGCGCGAGCTGGAACCCAGCGTGCCAGATGCTGCGTGCAAGCCGCCGTGTCGTTTGGCCTGGGTGCTGAGTTCCTTGAGCTGATCGCTCACGCCTTGTGGCAGGTTCGCGATACCCCGTGCGGTAGCGCCGTCGTCAAACGCGCTGTCGACCCAGAGGGCCCGCAACATCTTGACCATGTGCGATTTACCCGAGCCATAGAAGCCGCTGACCCAAACGGCGGGCTGTTCGGCCTGTTCGATGTTCTTCAGGTAGACGTCGAGGATGTGCTCAAGGCCCTTTTCGTACTGACCATCGCAGACGAATGTTTCGAGCTCATACCGCAGGACGGACAGTGCCTGGTTGGTTTTTTCGTCGTTGACGCTGGCCACGCCCTCGTTGACCAGCTTACGAGTCGACGGGTCCTTTTGGTAGATGTCGCGATTGAGCATGTGCTTCCCCTTAGTCAGAATTCTTTGTCTGCGGTGATCGGTACAGCGAGGTAATTCCACCCGTCGTACCCATCCAGCAATCGGTAGTTGTTGTCTTCGTAGCTGCCAGGGAAGAATACCAGCAGACGGCCCTTCACTTTGGGAGCGAGCTTGTCCACGACCTCCTTGACCTTCAGGAAGCCGAACAGAGTGCCCACGCCTTGGAGCGCCACGACAAACTCTTCGCCGACGTTCTTGTCTTGCAGGAAGGTCTCGAACTCGGCTTCGATGTAGCTCAGGTACCTGGGCAGCAGCGTGGACAGCAGATTGGGCTTTTGGAAGTAGCTCTTAGCGTAGCGTTGGGAGGCCAGCCAGTTCGGGAACGAATTGGTCAAGTCGAACAACGCCCAGTCATGGCCCGCCGCGCGGGTTGCGATCTCGAACTCGTCGACTTTGGCCCGCAGGCGCAGCTCTTCCGTCTCGTGGTAAACGCAGAAAATGACGCGCTGGGCGGCTGCGGCGTCATCGCGCCATGGGACAGCCACGTACTTGCTGTAGGACTGGGTCAATCGCTTAATTCTGCTCACGGAGCCACTCCATTTCCTGCGCGGTGATCAGGTTCGGAAAGAGCACCTCGATCACCTGGCCTACGCGCTTGAGCGAGATCCAGCCACGGCGCGATGCGTCCTCGGCCAACTCGAGCGTTCGTTCGAAGGAGCAGTCGAGCATCCGGGTGTAGTCGCTCTTGAGCAGCGATTCGCCTCGCAGCCCGCCGACGTAGCCCAGAAGAAGGGCCAGCGACTCTGCGCCTGGCGTCGCCACGGCACGGGCGCGCACCTTGCGGACACGGCCAGCGAGATGGCCCGACTGGGTCCAGGACGAGTTGATGTTCTGCGCGGTGGACTTGAGCGTGGCCTTGCTGAAGCGCCCGGGCTCTTGCGCGTCGAGGAACTCTTCCATCCCCTCACGGGTGACAGTGGCCCCTTCTTGAAACCCCAGGACAAACGGTGCTGTGGTCCGAAGGATGGGATCGCGCGAGTAGGCGCACAGGGCCGCCAGCAGCGGCTGCCCGTCCACGTCGCGCTGCCAGAAGAAGCGCAGCGCGCGAAACACCAACAAGCTGGGGTCAAGCGCATAGAGATCCGCCAGGTGCCGGAAGGTCAGCGCCCGCGTCCTGCCCGAGCGTTTGCCCAGGCAATTGGCGGTCTGGATGGCGTCGAGATAGTCAGCCTTGGCCGCGTCAGCCGCGTCCAAAAAGGACAGCAGGGCTCGAAGCTCGACGAGCATCATCGTCCGGGCGGTATGGACGCCGCCGCGTTCGAAACTGAACCCGAGTCGTTCCAGCGTGTTGTTGTGTTTGTTTTCTACGGTCACGTTGAAGTCAGTCCTGTTATAGTCGGCATCGGCTTCAATCCGTTGTTAGTCAGGGGATCGATGGCTCGTGGCCACGCAGATTGTGATATGGTGATCGGTCCACTCTCCACTTGCGCAGAATGCAGCCTCCAGTTGCTGCCCCGGAGCTTCATCTTCAACATGCCGCCGGTCACGCCGTAGTCCATCTCCACGATCTCTGAGCACCCCGCCAAGATCAGATTTATTGTAGGCTACCAACCTCAAACACTTGAGAGTGATCGTCTTGTTATCAAAGGATCCCAGAAAAGCATTGGGGAACTCGGCGGGATCGAAAGGCTGCTCCGCAAGATCGCTGTTGGCTTGTTCGATTTCTACGGCGTTCATGAGGTGCCAAGGCTGTGGTTTGCCGGCGATTTTGTCGAGGCATGACGACTCAAGTGGTCCCCCATGATTTTTGCGAGAATCGGATCATTGGTCTACCGACTGCAGATCTACCTTTTGGACTTCTTCCAGATTCACCCGCTGCCGTGCGTGCCACAAGTCAAAATGATTCTGCATGATCATCCAGCTTTCCGCAGAACGATCCAGCGCCTTGGATAACCGTAGGGCCATCTCGGAGCTGACGCCGTTGCTACCATTAAGGATACGGGCCAAGGTAGAGGCCGATACGCCGAGTTTGGTCGCCAACTGCCGTCCGGTGATCCCATTAGGTTCGAGGTAGACCTCACGGATAAATTCGCCGGGATGTGGGGGATTGTGCATTTCCATCAGTGGTAGTCCTCATAACGCAAGACGGAGGCATGACCTTCCTAAAAATCGAAGGTCAACCACCAATACGCGTTGACCCGAATCGACCAGCGCCCCCTCTCTGTGCCTTGAAGGGGATGCAGGCAAAATCATGGAATGTCCATGTCGCCGATCATCTGTGCGGTATCCAAGGCAGCCAGAAGTATGGGGAAGTCTTGGCGTGCAGTGCTTGGATGCCAGCGAGAGAGTCCAACGCATAGAATGTCTCCAGCCCCTCGTGACTGAACACTCCAATTGTGAAGTATACGATGATGCGCAATCCGCAACAAGGCGGCGAGTTGGTGGGTGTTCGGGGCGCGGAGCATGCGAGAGGCCTGATAGACGTCTGGGGTAACGATAGAATCCAGCCATCGATGAAACTCTGCACCCGTCAGATGAATGTGTTTCAGCGCATCAAAGTGCCGGCGGAAATTCTGCTCCAGAGCGGCGCAGTCGCGGATGTTGGGGCGGTAGGTGTACTTGAGGTCCTGCAGCCTCCGGATCGATCAGATCATGTCCAATAATTTGTTCGATTATGGCCGAGCAGCGAATCGTGCAGAGGATGAGAATAGACGGAGGATCAGTATTCGCGTCGCAGTATCTGGAGGTTCAGTAAACCCTGTGCGCACGTCCTGTATGTAACGTGTCCTTTAGAGGGAGACCACTTCTACGACAATTCTTGTTGACAACGCGCCAGCTATGCACAGGAAACATCTGATGGCTGGGGTGGACAATGATTCGAATCAAACCGATCAAGAGTACTGGTGGTGCGGCCGGGGTTGCGAACTATTTGCGTAATGCGCATGCGGGCGAGTCGGCAGAACCGGCCGTTGGCTATTACAGCGAACGCGGTGGAGCGCCCTTCTTCTGGGCCGGTCGGGGTGCAGAGGCTTTGGGCCTTTCGGGAGCCGTGGATACGGACCAGTTCCAGGCGCTGCTGGAGGGCAGGCTGCCGGATGGCACGAATGTGGCGGGCCGGCATCAGAATCGCCGCATGGGCGACGGCTATGTCATCAGTGCCCCCAAGTCGGTGTCCATGATGGCCTGCGAGGATGAGCGCTGGAAGGTGTGGCACGACGAGGGGGTGAAGGCGGCCATAGCGTTTCTGCAGGAACGCATGGTCTATGCGCGTCTGGGCAAAGGCGGGCAGGTGTCGGAATACGACGGAGACATCATCGCTGCCGTGCATCGCCACGAAGACGCCCGCCCGGTCGATGGGATCGTGGATATGGACCTGCACAGCCATGTGACGGTCATCAACGCCATGCGCCGGTCCGACGGGCGATGGACCAGCATCAACAACGACCAGGGGGTCGATTGTGAACTCCAGAAAGAAGCCGATGCTATTTATCTGGCCACTATGGCCCGATTGGCCGTAGAGCATGGTTATGAACTAGAGCAAAGCGCTACCGGTTTCGAAGTGGCGGGCATTACCCGCGACCAGATCGAGGCATTCAGCCGCCGACGGGGACAAATCCAGGCGGATCTGAGCGACAAGGGCGGTATCGAAGGCGCCAGTGTCGCGCAACGGGACGCGGCCTGGTCCGCTACCCGGGCAATGAAACGGCAACTGAGCCAGTCGGAGCAACGGTGGGAGTGGCGACAACGCCTGCGGGAAGCCAAGGTCCCCACCCGCGACCTATTGGTGAAGAGCCTGGAACGCGCCAGACAGCGGGAAATGCCGCCCCCAGACCACGCAACGCTTGCCGTAAAGGGGGCGCTGGAGCATTGCAGCGAACACGACACGGTATTTTCGCGGTCCGCCGTTCGTGCCGAGGCGCTGCGGCAGGGGATGGCTGAAGGCCTTTCCGTCGAGACGATCGACGCGGCCCTGCATTCAGCTCCCGAATTGCTAGATGGCGGTGTAGTGGATCGGGATGGGACCGGCAAACGGCGCAAGCTGTACACGACCACACATGCCGTAGCGGAAGAGCTGGAGATCCAGGCGGTCGCCACGCAAGGCGAAGCCGAAGCCCTGCAATCCCCGGACTCTTTGGCAGCGCTCCTAGCGCAACGGCAGCAGGCACATGGCTGGAACTACTCCGATGGGCAGATCGAGGCCATACAGATGGCGCTGACCGGCGAAGAGCAACATCAGGGCATCGTCGGTGCCGCTGGGGCGGGGAAAACTACAAGCATGGCCGTCATTGTGGAACAGTACCAACAGGCAGGATACACCGTCATTGGTCTCGCCCCCTCGGCCAAGGCCGCTGCAGAGTTGCAGTCTGCGGGCTGCCAGACTCAAACCTTGGAGTCCTTCCTGCGCAGCAAACCGACGGAGGACTCCCATAAGGTGCTCTATATCGTCGACGAAGCGGGCATGGTATCGCGCCGGGATTTACTGCGCTTCTATCGGCGCGCGCAACTGGACGGGGCACGGACCCTGGCCGTGGGCGACCCCAGGCAACTGCAGGCGGTACAGGCCGGTAATCCCTTCGAGCAGCTGTTACGCGGTAACGGTTTCCGTCAGGCCAGCATCACCAAAATCAACCGGCAAAAGAACCCGGCACTGTTGGCCATTGCCGAGGCCTTTGCGCGCGGAGATGCCGCAAAAGGATTGCGGCTGGCCGATCCGTATCTGCGGGAGATTCCCCTACCGACAGTGCCCGACCAAAAGAAGCTCGACAAAGCAGCCAAGCAGGAAGTTTTGGCAAAGGCTGCGGCCGTATCCTACCTTCGTCTGTCCCCCGAGGAGCGTAGGCAAACCCTGGTCCTTGCGGCCAGCAACGGTACCAGACGAGTCGCCAATGCCGAGATCCGCAGGGGTCTCATCAAGCGGGGAGAATTAGGCCGGCAATCCGTGATGATCACCGCTCTCGATAAGGTCAGCCTGAGTGTTGCTCACCAGGCGCAGGCGACGTTCTATCGGCCGGGGCAAGTGGTGGAGCTTGGCCGCGCGGAGTCTGGCGTTGGGGAGCGAGGAACCCGCTGGAGGATTGTGGGCACCGAAAACGGCAAGCTGCAAGTCGTCCCCTTGCACGCGGAGGCGAAAGCACCGGTAAATCTCAGGCCCTCGACCAAACTGCAATTGTTCGATGTGCGCCCGATGGAATTGCGCGAGGGTGACCAGGTCCTGTTCCGACAGAACGACAACAGCCGAAAGATCGATCTGCGCAACGGTGATGATGCCTTCATCGCAATAAAAGATGGAAAAGCGTTCGCGACACTGCGTGACGGAAGAAGGGTGCCCTTGCAGGACAGCGAGGTGATGGATTACGGCTACTGCCGAACCGTTCATGCCTCCCAAGGCGCCACGGTGGATCGGGCAATCGTCATCGCCGAGAGTAGCCGCGCTGGAGCAAATCTCGGCTACGTCGCCCTGAGCCGAGAGAAACACCACCTGGAAATCCTGACCGACGATAAGGAAAAGCTCGCCGAGAGTTGGGGGAAATACGTCCAGCAAGAATCCGCACGGGACGCATCGATGCGCGGCACACTGCAAACTGCCAGAGACCAAGCCCGGGAGGTTATCTCTTGCCAGCTGGCCCATGCCCGTGCAGAAGAGAGAATTCAGCGCGAAACCCCGAAAAGAGAAAAGGCACGAGACACCCTCACCGCCAATAAGCAGCGCAGTCCTGCTTACGATCAGGGCATAAGCTGGTAACTACGGCGCTGGCCGAACCCTGCGATCCTGCCGAAATACTGGCGGCAACGAGCATGAACCAGCTCGACCGCCAAGCACCTCCGACAGCACAAGCGCAACATCCCGTCAGGGTGCGTTTGTGCGGATAAAAGCCTACCCGCAGGGTGGGCGTAAACCAACGTGAATACATGGAATGATCCCGTAGGTACACGGCAAAGCGTGTGAATCAACGCCCTTTGTGAGGCATTCCCGTGCCACTCCGTGTCAACCAAAAATCAAACCGTGTTTTGGGTTGAC
>JAJYPA010000416.1 GCA_021795795.1 Pseudomonadota bacterium
CCTGCAACGAACGCTGTATGTTGAAGAAACCCGAACGCGGGTAGCAGATCGCCAAGGGTTGCCACCGGATACCAATGATCGAAATGGCTATGAGGCCTGTTTCCCGAGTGCACCACGTATCTGTGCTCAATATCTCAGTCTATAAAGGTTATAGAGACGGAATAGGTAGGGCAGATCTCTCCACAATATCAAAACTGAACAGTGCCGGGTTTAGTGGAGCCTTTGCGGTGGGAATGGACACGGACTAAGACACCACATCTGAACGACTAGGAAGCAGCGTTAGCGGTCTTTGCCTTCCACGTCACATACAAATATTATTCTCAGTCGTATACTGCTGGGAAATAGGCGCTCTTTGAGAAGAGTATTTTCATCTTATGTATGCAGCGTAGGGTATCCACCATGGACTATGACGATCGTTATGCGCGCTGGTCTTATGAGCAACTTTTACTTCAGCAGCCTCATGTAGCATATGAGGGTTTGTGGAGAATTGATTGGCATCACTTTATAGTCTGTCCTAACTTGGAAACGGCCAAAGCAGCTGATGGAAGCGATCTCGCAACTTGGTTTAATAATAACTGCTGTGTGATTGGTGCCAGAATTGAGATGGTTATCTCATGTCCGCCAGGGGCAGAAAGGGTGCCAGAAAGAACGGCAGAGGATCGTGCAGCATTGATCGGTGCACCGCGAAATCGACGCGATATTCTTGTCGACATGGGACTTATCCTACCGAAAACTTTTCCTCCTTTCACGATTCGCTTTTCCGACGGCAATGTTGTGCTTGTCACGAAGGAGTGCCTGGATTTGTCTCAAAAAGAGGAGGCCCATAAAGCATTTTTATCAGTTGGCTATGGAACACTCCGCTTCGATACAGATCCAATCTGGGATAGTGAGAAAGATGACTTTCGAAATCTCGGAAGACAAGGGGATCTAGATCTTCTCCCTAGTCGTCGCCTGCCAACACGTATTGGCTCCTCATTGCGGTTGTTGTTAGAAGAGGACGAGGATTTCTGGATCGACAACAGAGATCAGGTTCTAGCCGCTCCATATATGGATCCTAATAGTCTATTGCCTGAAACGTGGCAATCCTCTAAGCATACAAGCTGTTTTGTAGAAGCTACGGCATTGCCCCCACACAATATTCGGACATATTTGTCTATCTACGATACTGTCCATCTTGCCCTCCCGATAGCTGAACAGTTTCCGCAGGCTTGTGAAGCCATGGGAGTAACCCCAACGGAACTTCGCAAGTTGGTCGAAATTGGACGACTCAAGATCGTTCTGCCACAGCCATTGGATCGATACCGTCCAGATTGGCTCAGCAATCTGGCGGACAATGCTCCGCACGGGCTGTTGTTCTCACGCCGACTTGCCGCAGCAACCATCGTTGACGCTCGGCGGCGTATTCCGTTATTGCATCCACCACTGGGACCATCCGATCGCTACTTGCTAGTTCATACACTTCTTGCCAATTCTGGAAAGCTAGTAACAGCTGATAAAGAAAAGCAGCTTGTTGCTTCACTTAAGTATCTATCCTCGGCATGGGCTCAGACTGAATGGCTAGTCCAGTCACGCGGTGCAATGGGTATCACCACTTTAGGAGTTGGGGGCCTTTCTGCGACACTATTTGAAGGGGTGACAGGCCGAGATTTGCGACTGGAGTTCTGGAGCGCTGGACTAAAAGTAAGTTGGGCTGCCGCATTGGGATCACATGCGTTCCCCTTTAAATCCGAAGGCCACAACTATGATGAAACCGCCTATTGTGACTTCGTAGCAAGTGTATATTCTCCGATAAAAAACCTTAACGTTAGCACCACCGTACCGCCACTTGCATTGACAGCGGTGGAAGATATTTTGGCCATTGACAATGACGTTCCCGTTCTAGATTTTGCGGAAGAGTTCTCTTCGGTAACGATCCGCCGTTTGCGCGATTTTGTTTTTAATATCAGCAAGGATAATCTTGATAAAGAGTCACTGGATAGCGCTATCCGGTCATTTAACAGGGAAGTGCGTCACTATGAAAAAAGGGCAGATCGGTTAAAATATGTCGATATTGTTGGATTGTTGGCTGGAGGGCTGACGGCCGCAGGTGCTGTAGTAAATCCCGATATAGCACGAATGATCCCACTCGCAGGCCAGATTCTTGGAATTCTTTTGCGAATCGCCGTAGATGAAGCTCCACGCCGTTATGAAGATGCTGGCAGAATCGTCGATTTCCTGAATGCAGTTCTCGCATTCCAAAGCAATTCAGATGCTGTTCTTGTAGCACGCGCACGAAAAGACGTGGCGGCATTAAAAGCATGATCCATGGGAAGGTATTATCTTAAATTGCAGGATGATGTAGGCATAATATTGCCACTAATGGACCGGCTTTAATTCCAATCATGTCCGTCACAAAATTGAGGAGTAAATACTATATGATGCAGAAAGAAGTAGATGCACAGAAACATATTGAGACATATAAATCATTGATTAGTATATCGGTAGAGCTTTACAAGGCTTTGCTGCTTCTCAATGGGGGAGGGCTAATCGCGTTGCTAACATATATCGGATCAAGCCATAGCGCGAGAACAATGGGTGCAGCATTTAGTTCATCGATATATCTATTTATTTGCGGAATCGCACTGGTTCCAATATCCTTCACCCTTTCTTATGGGGTTCAATTAGGAATATATAAGCGCTTTCTAAACCCGCAGCATAATGGCACGCGCGATAGAAGGATAGATACACAATATTTCGGCGCAATAATTTTAACAGTTTTATCGATAGCGTGCTTTGTAGCAGGCTCGATGATTGCTGCGCATAATTTGTTATTCTTTAAACATCCTCAATGTTTTGTGAATTCGATGCTAAAATAATCTTTACCAACAGTAACGCTGCGATCCTATGCTTTTTGAAGCCACGCTTCTTTTTTGAAGGTAAGCGGAGGTCTCATGGTTTCTTTTGTGAATGACCGCTTTCAGTCTTGAACTGCCGTTCAAGCTGGCCCCGACTACCAGCGGTTTTACCACCGATCATGCGGCATGGAGCAGTCCGATTCAACGATGGCGCCAAGTCTTCGGTGTGTGCATCCTTTTTCAAGGCATTGCGGTCGTCAGGCATCCTCCTTCCCTCTGGGCTCCACATCAATCAGATTCTGGAGCAACCACCCTTCATAGCCAAAATACCACAACTTTCCGTGGCTTCTCACCTTTTCTGCGGATGCGTTGCTCGATGTGCCCCGTGATCTCTCCCCCAGCGTCAAGCTTTTGCAGTACGGCATCACGGTTGCCGTCTTTACGATAAAGCCAACCTATGGGCGTTTTCGGGTGTCCACCAAGCCAGATTCCCACGGCATCCCGATCATAGGGATTGCCGGTATCCCGAGCAATCCGAACCTGGTTATCCGAAGGGATACCGGACAGGCCAGAGGCTTCAGGGAACTCCTGATTAAACGCAAGATTTGATAGTCGTCGCATGGTTACAAGCCGTAGTGGTTTGCTGTACTGGTCACAGTAGTGTTCGCCCTGGTCTCGTTGCAGTCCAATATTGCTTGTCGGCGTTCTGCCATTTGTAGAGCGGTGATGAAAGTACCTTGGAACATTGAGTTGTCCTCCATATCAGAAACCGTTTGGGTATAGATCGAAGGAGTGGGAGATAAATACGGGGAATCACCCGCGCCTGATCTATACCGGACAAGAACCCAGAAAGGGAGTGGTGATGAACTACAAAGAAATCGAAGCGCCCGACGAACTGCTTTGCGGGGCGGCGTTTATCGAGGACGGGGCGCCGGACCTGCTTATCGCTGCAGCCTGGGCTATAAATGGCTATCGCCACCCGGTTGACCATTTGCAGAATGCAGAGCCAGAGGAAGATATTGAAGATGAGTGATGCAACTCTCAACACAATCCCGCAAGACTTGGGGAAAGAGCTTGAAATGTTGGCCGACCTGCTTCCAGTGCAAGCTCCATTGCCCTACGAAAAGGCGAGGCTCTTGGTGTTATCTTGGACGCGCCTCGGCGAGGACGCTCTAGGCTGGGCTGGGGCGAATCTGGTTATCAAGATAGATCCTGACCCATACGAATCCCGAGGCCGGGCATACGGTTCCACGCCTGCGCAACCGGTGAACAGATCGGTTGCGCTTTGGCAGCCATTCACACCGAAGCGCTGGCGTGCGCATGGAACAGAGGTGAGCCTGTTCGACCTGGCTGTCTATTTGAAGCTGAAGCTGGGGACGTGGGGCACCACTCCAATAGCCCGTCGGCGGCATGTTACTAAAGATCGGCTGAATGGCCTTGGACTTGGATGTCAGATTCATCCCGCGCACTCAACTGCCTCGATATTCCTGTGCGGTGATCGATCGCTGCTGGAGATCGTCGAAACGGATCTGGCGGACCAGATCAAATAAGACTTCTGGCAGGGCATAGAGCGAAGCCTGGCCGAAAGGCTGGGATTAGGCTTGCCGTCCGACGCATTGCCCCTCACCAAGGTTTCGGTGCGGCTGACGCGCGGCCAATACTTGGCACGGCTGTCTGTGGACGTCCGCAATGCTGAGGACCTGAACAACTTGGATGACAATCGGTTGCGCCAATGTGTCGGTCCCACTCCGCAGCCTGTTGCGGCCCACCGGCGACATGATTGAAATACCAAAGTAATGGGGGTATGCCATTCCGATCGTTCGATCTTGCCAATCGTGCTGGGCTTGTGAAATACTATCAGAAAGGCTTCGGGCAGGAGCCTGCCACCCGTCATAGCAAAGCTGTTGACAGCACTGTCGGAAAACTCCCTCTCTTCCTATGCATGCCATGTTCAGGTTCGAGAAGCGGCAGACGGGTGACGTTTCGCCATGAACCGGGAGAACTTGTCATGTCGAGTGAATCCATTCGGCCGTCCACAATGGACGGCATCAAACGCCTCGCGAAATCGCTCAAGATCGAGCGAGGAATCCAGCATACGCAGGCCTTGGACGCCGCCGCGCAGGCAGCGGGATTCCAGAACTTCCGTCATGCCGGCAATGTGCTGCGTGCTGCCCCCCAAACGCAGCGTTCCCGCCCCGGCCACAGTGTCTTCCTAACTTCCTACTGGAAGGATCGCGATGGTGGCGAGACCGGACGCGAGACGCTGACCACTTGGCTGTCCGTGCCGTGGGGTGATCTCATCACTCCGCTCCAGTTGCAGAACCATCGCGCACTGGCGGACTTCCATACCGAGGGGCCCGACCATCTGGCGCGAGAGCACCTGCAGAGTTCGCAGTCGGCAGCTCGGCGCGCGGTCTGCGCGGCCGCACGCGCCCTGCATTTCATGGATGCAACGAAGCTGCGTCCGTCCAAGAGTTACAGCCGCGCTTTCCCCAGCGGTCGGTCAAGCAACGCAGTTCCTGGCCGAGACCACTACAGCATCTGGTATGACCGCCAGACGAAGCGTTACCTCTTCGCGGACGAGCCCTATGAGAGCGCTGTTGAGGGCAAGGAGAAGGAGCGCGACACCTGGGCGAAGGAACATGGCTTCACTATCGTCAAGCCTGAGTGGGCGGGCATGTACGCTCCCGATGTCGGTTCCCGCCTCTACCTAATCGCGGATGAGTCGAAAGGCATTTCGCTGCAACCCATCGCGGCTGCTCTGGACAAGCTGCCTTCACCCATTGTCGAAGCCGCATGGGACGGGGAGTCCGCGCCAATGATGCCGTTCTTCGTGAGTCCTGGTGCCATCGTCAAGGCAGCCGCCACGAAGGACAAGCCAGAAATGCCACGTAAGTCAGGCGGACAACGCAATTCAGTTGGCTATGTGCAAACCTTCGTTGGTCCGCAGCGCCGTCCGAAGGGCCGGATGCCGATTGAAACGCATGCGCAAGTCGGTCGGCTGCTGAAGTCGGTGCTGGAGGACACTTACTACCGCAAGGGTGTCTACAACCGCGTCGATGCGATTCGCAGCGAACTCGATGAATGGACGCAACGTGAGTACAACCACGCCGAACTTCCAAACGAGCAGTTCTTCGATTTGTACTACAACGAGTCCGGCTCGATGTTTTCGCGGGCGCTGGCTGAAGCCGAACGCGAGCGCCATGTGCAGAGTCTGGCGCAAGCGAAGATACTCTTGGGCGAGCACTATCCCGACTGCCCGCCGCTGCGGTCACTGCTGAAGAAGGTGGATGCCGCGATCAAGTCGTTGCAGGACTGGAACTGAGGACCATGGTCGTTGCTCTTGTATACCAGCCCGCCGCGCGCGTGCTGCGGCAGGTGACTATAACGTAAGCGGGTAAGGTCCGAGCGAGCGCTAGGCTTCGATCTGCTGCCGAATCGCGCAATTCTGGGACGGCGGCGGTCCGGCTGACCGTCTGTCCTTAAATAATTTGTGACAAGACTTGATAGGGTGCGGAAATCGCGCACTGTGATCGAAACCCCGACATTCCAGAAGCAGGCGGAAAAGCTGTGGTCGGAAGACGAGCGGCTGGTCTTCATCGACTGGATTGCGGCGAATCTGCTAGTCGGGGACGTGATCCCCGGTGCGGATGGAGCACGCAGGGTTCGCTGGAGCCGTGCCGGGTCTGGCAAATCTAGCGGTGCGCGGGTGATCTACTTCAACCTGACAGAGCAGGAAGTGGTGCTGCTGGTAGCGGCGTATGCCAAAGCCGAACGCGCCAATATGCTTCCCGCTGAAATCAAGAAGGTGGTGTTGACATGGGCATCAGGAAATTCGACGTTGAGAAGGTGGCAACGGCTATCGAGGCAGATGCCGGTGACGTTCTGCCCGACCTGCGTCAGGCGCTCCCAGAGGCGAAGGCAGGGATTGGGCGCGTCACCACGCCCGAGCGACTGCTTGTGCGTCAAGCGAGGGAGAAGCCTGGCCTGACGCAAGCCGCATTCGCCGATTGCATCGAAACCCCCGTGGCGACGCTGCGCGACTGGGAGCAGGGGAGATTTGCGCCGCCGGGTGGAGTGCTGTGCCTGCTTCGGCTTATCATCAAACATCCCGAATTGTCTCAGGAGTTGAACGTGGCATAAAATCGCTGGGCATGGTATTTCTCATGGCATCGTCAGTAAATATTCTTACAGCTCATTGTATTGCAAAGAATAGTCACACTAGATGATAATCGAGTGGGAATGATTCGGCGTCTGGCACGGTCAGGCACCTGATGTCATGAAAGTCATCATAACTCATTGTAAAAAATGTTGTTATTGTGTATGCGGGTGGCATCTCCGCCATTTGGCGGCGGCAAAAGTCGACATTTGACACAAGAGCCTTGGCACATCGCCGGACTGTTCAGCCCTCGATTTTGATAGGGTGCTATATACGATATGGCATATGCAAAGAGCCGTACCTGCCCGTTCCCGTGCCATCGTCCAGGCCCAAGGAGGCTAAGCTATTCCGCAACAATCGCAGTCAGGCGGTGCGGATTCCGGTTGAGTTCGAGTTGCCGGGGGATCGCGTATCGATCCACCGCGAGGG
>JAJYPA010000417.1 GCA_021795795.1 Pseudomonadota bacterium
CCTTTTACCCACGTTGCTACGCTCCGCCCGCCCCGGCCGAATGGCCGTGGACAGAGTGGCCGGATCATCGTGGAATCAGTGGCCGGATGCCGATGGATTGAGTGGCCGAATGGCGTGGAATGCGCAGTCAAGTCGACCTCCGGTGATGTGGCGCGACGTCACGAGGGAGCGCCCATGTTCGACAGGCTTCGGCGAGTCGTGTGTCCCGTCGCGCACCGAAGCACAGAATTCTTCTGCGGCCAATGATCGCCACTCACCAGCCATACCCAAGCTCCTTCAGGTTTGCCTCAATCGCCGCATCCAGCTTGGCCGCTTCCGCCCGCTGCTCGCGCCACTGCGCGGAAAGCCGCAGCATCTTTTCCTCGAAGGGCTCGCCATCGTCTTCCACATCCGCCACGCCCACATAACGTCCCGGTGTTAGCACATGGCCGTGTTTGTAGATGTCGTCCATTGACGCTGACTTGCAGAAGCCAGCCACGTCGGCGTACCCCCTGGCTCCTTTCTCACCGCGCCAGGCGTCGTAGGTGTCGGCGATCTTCTGGATTTCCTCGTCGGTGAGTTCGCGCCGAGTGCGATCCACCAGTACGCCCATCTTGCGGACGTCGATGAACAGTACTTGCCCGCGCCGGTCACGCAGGTCCTTGCCGGGGTTTTTGTTGCGGGCCAGGAACCACAGGCAAGCGGGGATCTGCGTGGAGTAAAAGAGTTGCCCAGGTAGCGCCACTATGCAATCCACAGCGTCGGCCTCGAGCATCGCCTTGCGGATGTCGCCCTCGCCGGACTGGTTGGAGCTCATCGAGCCATTGGCCAGCACCACGCCCGCCGTGCCGTTAGGTGCAAGGTGGTGGTAGATGTGCTGGAGCCACGCGTAGTTGGCGTTGCCCACGGGCGGCGCGCCGAACTTCCAGCGCACGTCTTCACGCAGGCGGTCGCCGCCCCAGTCCGAGATATTGAATGGGGGATTGGCGAGGATGTAATCAGCCTTGAGGTCGCGCAGTTCGTCCTTGTGGAAGCTGCCCTCATTGTTCCAGCGGATGTCGGCGTCGATACCCCGCACGGCGAGGTTCATCTTGCACAGCCGCCAGGTGGTGTAGTTCGACTCCTGCCCGTAAATCGCGATGTCGCCAATGCGGCCTCCGTGCTCCTGCACGAACTTCTCCGATTGCACGAACATTCCGCCCGAGCCGCAGCAGGGGTCATAGATGCGGCCTTGGTAAGGTTCCAGCATTTCCACCAGCACACGCACCACGGAACGCGGGGTGTAGAACTCGCCACCACGCTTGCCTTCGGCTCCGGCGAATTGGCCCAGGAAGTATTCGTACACGCGCCCGAGGATGTCCTTGGAGCGGTCGCCTTCCTCGCCCAGCGCAATGCCGGAGATCAAGTCGATCAGCTCGCCCAACATCACCTTGTTGAGCGCGGGTCGGGCGTAGTCTTTGGGCAGCACTCCCTTCAGCGACTCGTTGTCCTTCTCGATGGCACGCATCGCATCGTCGACCAACGTGCCAATGGTGGGCAGCTTAGCGTTGGCCTGCAGATGCGACCAGCGCGCCTCCTTCGGCACCCAGAACACGTTGTCCGCGAGGTATTCGTCCTTGTCCTCGGCGGCCTGCGCGTCTTCGGCCAAGAGCGCCTTGTGCTTGGCCTCGAAGGCGTCGGAGATGTACTTCAGGAAGATGAGTCCGAGCGCGACGTGCTTGTAGTCGCTTGGCTCCATGTTTCCGCGCAGCTTGTCGGCGGTCTTGAAAAGCTCGGCCTCGAATCCGAGGTTTCCACCATTGCTGTTCTTGCTGAAATCACTTTGTATCATTTTGCCTTTTCCTGTATGCGAAATGCCTTCCATGCTGAGGCTTTCTAACCGCCACGCGCATTTCTCAAACGGTCAGTCCATCAGAGCGCTCTCGATCAATCCTGGGAAGCGGCTCCATCAGTTGGTGCTCTTTGAGACCGTGCTTATAGGCATTGTATTGCCAAAGGATAAATCGCTGCTTGTAAGAACGGTTTTCCTCCTTCAACTGTTCAACTTCGCGCTCCAGCTTGGCAATCCGATCAGCCGCGCTCTTAAGGCTGATCGGACGCGGGTCCTTAGGGCCGTGCTCCCTTATTCCCTTCTTGACCACCTTGTACGCCGTCGCAATTGCGTCATGAGCGGTCAGAGATTGCCTGGTGGGCTTCTTGCCGACAAGGGGTTCAGCCGCATCACATATCGCATCCCAGGTCAGCTTCCTGCGTCCCCAGCCGTGGATGAGATTAACAATGGCAGCTACATCACGGTCAGTAAGATGCTTAGCCAAAACCGCCTCCCAGGATTTTCGTCAGGTCTGCCAACATCTCTTGAGGCTTGTCATCCCCTTCTATAGCCTCGACCGTTTTTTTTGCAATGACACGACGAATCTGACTGAAGTCATTCCCTCGTAATTTGATTTGCGCCCCATCCTGGATATCTGACCTCTCTAAAATGGAAACCAGCTCTCGCAGCCTGGTAACGGTTTTTTCATGATATTGATACCACCGATCAGCCGATATGTCCCCTTGTTTGATAGCTTCTTGGGCCTTGAGATAAAGTACTTCCGAATTTTTGAGACGGTATTTGATGCGCGCAAGGTTTTCGGAACTGCCCTTGATGCAGACATGCTCAGTACAGTTAAGGCAGTCCCTATACTTCTCACAGGGGCTCATCACATAATCGTGAACGCAGTACCCAAACTCGGTGACATGGACTGCGGCCGTTTCCAGCGCATTAAACTCTAGTGAGGTAACGGGAAAATGCTTCGCCACTTCACCAACAGGCCCGAAAAGCGCCTTCGACGGATCGATTTGCTCCGCTAGGCTAACCAACTCCTGCTCACTCATGTGGTTGTAGACACGGTTTTGCTTGGCATCCGCGCGCCCAGACCATTTGGCAAGTTCCAGATTGGATAACCCGCCCCGCTGCGCGATGGTGTTCAGCAAATGCCGGGCTTGGTGCGAGGTCAATTTTAATCGGTCACCATCACCGGACCGGTAGCTGTAGCGATCAAAAATACTTTGATGGGATGTAATGCCTAATGACGCGCGAGGCGATAAATCATTATTGAAGAAGCTGGCATCGGGCTTGTGAAGCTCAACGGGCAAACAAGACCGGTTTCCATGAAATTGGTTTTTATTGAACATGCAAAGCGCGTTGCTATATTTGATACCCTTGCCTGCATCAAACCATGGGTAATCTCTCGGAAGACGCTCCAACACATGTTGCCACAGGGAGTTGAGCGTGTGGACCCCGTCCTTGGGGACCAACCGCCTGCTATAAAGGGCCGAATAACTCGCTTCTTTGCTCTCGCTCACAAAACCGAGAGCCTGGCAAGCCTGTGCCATGGTCAGTGGCGTGCTATCCGCCACTCGGGGACAGTCAGGATGACGATAAAATCTGTTCGGATTGTTCTCGATCCATTTGGCCAAATTCCGCGCATTCTCGGAAAGGCGCGTAAGCCGCCTGACTGCCTCCTTGGCAATGGGCACCATGGTGGAAGGCACCCACTTGATGTCACCCTCGAACCCCTTCCCCGAGAAGAAGCGCCAACCATAGCGCTCTACCCCATCACGATCGCACTCCGTAACCTCGCAGTCCACTGGCAGCGCAAGGACTTCCGAAATACGTGACGGTGCAGACATCAACATAGCGAAAACAGCTGTTGTAAATATATCTCGTTGCGATTCTGGATTATTGGCGAAGATTTCGGCAAGCGCATTGAGAGCCGCGTCATCCGGTAATTTACTGTCCCGTTGCACCCTTCCATCCTTGCCTGTCTTGTTCTTGTCTTCAGGACGCTTGATGGGGCTTCGCCAACCTAGAACACTGACAGGTACCAGCTTATTTTCAGAAACAAATTTGCAGAGACGTTCGATTTCTCGCCCGCAGTGGTACGCCGCTCCCTTGGAATAGTGCTGTCTTGCCAGCACCGCCGCTTCATCCAGCACAGCTATCGAAAGCCTGCTGATATCGGCAACGCTCACAACCTGAATCAACGCAGCCTCTATCGCCCTCAATGCCTTGGATTCGTTCTTTGCCCCTGTTGGGCGATGGCCTTGCTGATACCGAAAGTAGGCCTTTGCAAAATTAACAAACTCAGGAGCCATCAGTTGATCTGAATTAGGTGCGCGCGTTCTCACACCTAACTTGGCGAAAACCGTAATACTAGGCCATACCGCTTCACTCCAGGGAAGGTCAACTCCAAACACGGTAAACTCGTCTCGACATTTGGCGATAAAGGCCTTCAGGTTTTCTTCCGCCGCCAACTCATGTTTCGGCTTAAACAGGAATATCTCAGCCATTAGTAAGCACACCCTGTTCACTCAATTCATCCCAGCGGTGCTTACATCTCTGGATCACATCAGCAACGGCGAGAATGCTGCGATCCAGATTGGCGGCAATCTGGACATCGCCCGTCACATCGATCAGTCGCTCTCGTTCATTAATCAGATGGACATAGACTTCCTCGTGGGGACCATCCAGCCAAGGCTGGAAGTGCATACAGGTGTAGCATGGGATCGGTACATTGGCACCACAAAACCCATACTCTCCACATGTGCCGACTCCACGCCCTTCCTCTGTGCGGATTCGACTAGTCGGGTCTGCACCGCGCTTGGCTTCTCTCTCGGAATCAACTAGTACACCAGCGAAAGCTTGAGCATAGGGAGCCAACTGAAAACCTACCGCCTCATCTAGGCGCTTGACATGCTCAGGGATGTTCTTGATGTAGATCCCAGCATTTTGGGTATCCGTGTGATCTAAAAGCTCAGCAATGACAAGCGCGCCAAACCCTTCCCGCGCGGCCCGCGTGCCGGTGGTGTATCGAAAGCGCCGGGCATTCAAGAGCAGTACATCACCAGTACGCTCGGAATGAATACCTGCAGCGTCAGCGACAAAATGCAGGATGTCTGTGACTTCGGCTGAAGTGATGTGAAACTTGTCGGTATTTAGGTATTCACGAAACTCACGAGGCGATACAACCGACTTCACCACGTCGAAGTCTGGAAACAGCGGGATTTGCTGACGATCGGCCTCCTGAAGGCCAAATCCAAGTAGCTCCTCAACCTGCTTGATGGAATATTTTGCCTGGGCATTCATCATCCGCCATAGATCCTCTGAGATCGCGAATGGCTTGAAGCTTGCGCGGAAGCCCTGCTGCTGCTTTGCACGCGGGATATTCAATAGGTAGAACAGCTCATTCTTCGTGTTCCTCCCGCTCAGAATATCCACCACCCGCAGATGCGATATCTGTATGGGGCGACGGCCCGTGCTGCTTGTGATCAAACACATTGTCAACTCGGCAAGTGATATAACTTTTCGCTCAAAGGCTTGGACAACACCCTCGTTGAATGCTTGCAGTTCATTGTCTGTCAGCGGGCCGACCTCAGGGTCCTTGCGTTTTACCGCATCTCCTTTACGATTGCCCTTGATGGTCCAACCGTCTAGCAGGCGTATTACATCTTGGGAAATGCCCGGATAGCCGAGACGGTACCAGCGCCTTAGAAATCCTCGGATGACGCCTAGGTACCACTCCGTAAGCAAATTCAGACTTGCCCGATAGTTGATCAGAACTACTGCAGTTATTTCGCAAGCCTCACAGGATCTAAGCATATGATAAAGCCGCTCTACAGTATTTTTACAATGATGGGCGGACAACTCTGATGCATAGTAGGCTAGAGTATGCAAAAAACCCGTACGAGGCAGTTCAGACATCAGATTTGCGACTTGCCCAACATTAATCTTCACATTCTTGTCGAGCGTCCAATAATCATCAGAAAGTAAAAAAGAATAACCTGGAGCGCTAGCATAATATCGCTTCTCCTCGAGCGCTGCCGCCGTGAAGGTTTCAGACGTCACGTCTCAATTCCTCTGGCATACGAACAGCCATGTCGTTTTGCATCTTCAATGCAGCTTCATGTGCTTTCTTTTCCACAGAGCGGTGGTTGTAGATAGCGGCTGTCCCAGATCCCTCCTTCCATCCCATAGCAAAAGAACGGATCTGCTCCTGCCGCGCCTCACTTGGGGGCTCAGCCATCGCGTCCATTCTCTCGGAAAACCTCCGGTTCCATGTGTGGCGCAACATATGGCCAGACATTGCGTAAAGATCCGGCGATACAGCCCGGACGACCGCCACGACCTTAAAGTAGGCGGACTTTGAAATCGGCTGACCTCTAGTGGGTCCCTGCTTATGAGTGAGGAAGAGAAAGTCATTGTATTTGTTGCTGGGTACGCGCACCTTCCGTCTATCATTAATTAGATAGTTATGTATCTGCTTCACCAGAACATCACTCAAAGGAAGAAGCCGTTCCAGCGTCTTCACATTTGGCTCGTTGGTTCGTGGATCGTGCTTATCATCAGCACGTCTCTCGATCTTGATCTGATTCTTATCAAACTTGATATCCCGGACTCGGATATTCAGAAGTTCACTGCCGCGTATACCGAGGTAGAACAGCATGAGAATCATCAAGCGGTTTCTATACTGAACGGCCTCGGAAAACGGATTGAGATCAGAACCCGGCCGGATCACCTCAAACAGCACGTCCAACTGTTCGTCGCTCAAGGACTTGTCACGCCCCTTATCAGTCCTATTTTTATGTTTTGGGCGACGAGCCTTAATTTGCTCACACAGGCTGTCGATCTGATCAAG
Organism: Pseudomonadota bacterium; assembly: GCA_021795795.1. Next base: position 6,657 of record JAJYPA010000417.1, read on the forward strand.
CACATTCTGTTCAGCCCGCTCCAAGTGATGCTTGGCATACCAGCCGAAAAAGTTCGCTATCGCCGTCAGTCGTGAGTACTGCGTACCTTTGCTTACAGCCCCAAAGGAATCCTCCAACTTATCCACAGAAAGCATCCGGTTTGATTGGATGAATGAGGAGAGTTTACTCTGTTTTCTTTGGGCGAAATCACACATCGCATCGATCTCATGCGCACAAAAGAACTTCCGGCTTAACAAACGCTCATCCAGGTCAATGTGGCGCCTGTCCAGAAAACGAAGGAACACTATTAGGTGGCTAGCTTCTGCCTCTAAAGTGGAAAATGCAACGCTTCTGTTGCGAAGTTGAGTTGTGAGGTAGAGGTTCGGGTAGTAAAGCGGCATCATCGTTGACCGATCTACCACGAGGCAGAAACGCTCACCGCTATCCATAACAAATCGACTGACACCAAGGATCTTTCCCATGCCTATCCTGACTTAACTTTACAATTTTTACAAGGTACACCAGAACACAAATGAAGGCAAGTTATTCTTAACGAGAATAAACCAAAATATAAAATAAAAAACGCCCTGAAAACAGGGCGTTGGGTTGTGAAACTCTACATTTATTGACCAAGGTCAACTCTAGAACGGAATATCATCATCAAAATCCTCCGCCGGCGCCGGCGGCATCTCATTTTTCCGCGCGCCCCCCGCACTGCCGCCGCCACTCGGCCGGGACTGATCTTCCTCATCAAAGCTGGCCGCACCGCC
>JAJYPA010000418.1 GCA_021795795.1 Pseudomonadota bacterium
TCGCCGTCGCGCTGGTTCTCATTGACCGGTATTCCGCATAAAAAAGGGGGTCTATAATGACCAGAATGGAGGATTTCGTATCCAAGGTCATTGGTAACGGCATGGTCATCGTTATGTTCATTGCCGTCTGCTTTGGGACGACCAGGCAGCTAGGATATGTGGCGGCAGGATCATCGGTCGCCATCATTGGCTGGGTGGCATACTTATTCCTGAAACACCCGGAATCATTTAAAAGACAAAAATAATGACTTGAATGCGAACCCGCTTCGGCGGGTTTTGTTTTTTCATACCGTCCACGCACCCACACCCATCAATCCAGAAGAGAACACTTTCCAGACCGCTGGAAAGTCTTTTCTCTGCGTCCGCAGACGTGATCAGGCCGTAATCCTGAAACACCCTATTTCTCAAGGAGCCCATCATGATTTTAGCATTCATCATCATCGCCATGCTGATAGGCCTCGTGGCTATCGGCAATACCGAATACAAAGACGTCACGAAATGTGTTGCGTCACTCGACATGTCCGCACCAGCGAACACCCATACCACAAACCCCACACCGCGCAACAGCGCGCGACCCAACCGGCGCTCTTCTCCGGCAAAATCCAGAGGGGTTCGTGGACAACGGACACACGCACAAAGTCCCGCGTCGTCCGACAGTAGTGGATTTGTCGAACTCCCGGAAGAGGCCTATGAGTACCAGGGCCTTGATCTTGGTGGCATGCCCATGTACGACAATTCCGTCTCCGACGACCGGTTTTTAAATGACCCTGACGACGGTATGTCCAAAGATTCAACCGGGTTCGACGAGGATTACTGAGATGGAAAGCGCAGAAATACATTTGCTCTTCCTGCCGGCGAACCTTGCCTGGGTCTCCTTTTTTGGAGATACCCCTTCCAGCATCCGTGGCGAGAACTACTTCCCCACACTGGAAGCCGCACGTTCCGCTTTGCGTTGTGCGGGTCTCAAGGCCGTGCGGATATCCGCTTCTCAGTATCGAATTATCGCCGATCACGAACAGGAGGTTTTCAATGTTACAGTTTGAAGAAGATAGTAAGCCGGTGCCTGTAGCAGAAGTCGCTGCTGGCACAGGCAGGGTCCGGGTGGACGACAAGCGGATCATCAATGGTCGCGCTGACGTCAATCAACTCGTGCCATTCAAATACCAATGGGCGTGGGACAAATATCTCGCCGCCTGCGCCAACCACTGGATGCCGCAGGAAGTGCAGATGGCTCGTGACATCGCGCTCTGGAAGGACCCAAAAGGACTGACCGAAGACGAGCGTCGCATCATCAAGCGCAATCTGGGGTTCTTCACCACCGCCGACAGTCTTGCGGCCAACAACATTGTGCTCGGCACCTACCGGCACATCACCGCGCCGGAATGCCGTCAGTATATGCTGCGTCAGGCATTCGAGGAAGCGATCCATACCCATGCATACCAGTACATTGTCGAATCCATCGGCCTCGATGAGGGCGAGATATTCAACATGTACCATGAAGTGCCATCGGTCAGAGACAAGGACGAGTTCCTGATGCCGTTCATCGCCATCCTCGCCGACACCCTATTCAAGACGGGGACGCTGGAAAACGACCAGATACTGTTGCGCTCACTGATCGTGTTCGCGGCTATCATGGAGGGCACCTTCTTCTACGTCGGTTTCAGCCAGATTCTGGCGATGGGCCGGCAGAACAAGATGGTTGGCGCAGCGGAACAGTATCAGTACATCCTGCGCGACGAGTCCATGCACTGTAATTTCGGCATCGATATGGCCAACCAGATCAAGATCGAGAATCCCGATCTCTGGACCACCGCATTTCAGCAAGAAATTGTTGACCTGATACGGCGCGGTGTGGAGTTGGAGTGCGCTTATGCCGACGACACCATGCCACGCGGCGTGCTTGGCCTCAACGCCCCCATCTTCAAGGATTATGTCAAGTACATCGGCAATCGGCGCCTGGTACAACTGGGCTTGCCACCGCAATATGCCGGTGTGCAGAACCCATTCCCATGGATGAGTGAGATGATGGACTTGAAGAAGGAAAAAAACTTCTTTGAAACCCGCGTCACGGAATATCAGACCGGAGGGGCGCTGTCTTGGGAGTAAATCAGGACAACACATCAGAAATGACCGATGACGAACTACTTGACGCACTTGGCGTCGGCAGTTATTCGTCCGGCGATTACAACGACATCACCGTGCTTCGTCATGTGCGTTCCAGCACTGAAAGGCGCGCGGCAGAGGCCATAGCCGACCACAAGCCATGCGCTGATTTTAAGCGCTTCCAAGCACTATTTGCGCAGGTCGAGTCGGACTTGAAATTACGCAGACGTGAAACCAGTCGCTTTGGACGGTATACCGCTATTAACGACGGTGACTATTTCATCCTCGGCGGTCAGATTGTCTATGTTGCAGCGGTAGGCACCACCATCAAGACGCAGGACGGCGTAGATGACGCTCGGCTGCGTGTCATTTACGCCAATGGCACCGAAAGCAATTTGTTGTTACACTCGTTACAGCGAGCCCTCTACAAGGATGACTGCGGACGGCGCATTTCCAGTCTGGCATAGACCGTCTTGGTAGACCATGTCTACAAGGGACGTCATCAATTACCCGGGATGAGGGCATAGGCTTTTCGTGCGGCATTGGTTAAATGGCCGAAGCGTGCCAAGCTTTATGAGTGAACCAATCTCTTCAGCCCGTAGAAATATCAAGGAGAACTCGTATGACACGAGAAATTGCAATTATTGTTAACGAAGATGGGGATATCCAAGGGGTCTCCGGTCTGGAGGCGTGTGATAAGGTTGTTATTGTTAGCTATTGCGACAGCGACATCAACAACACGCATATTGATCGAGCAGAACGGGTTTGTTTTGACGATGATTCTACAGACATGTGTATCATGGACACCTCAAACCTGTTTGACACACCCAAATTTGAAGCTGCACGAATAGCGGCTTTTGGGTACTTGTCAGATATAGAAAGCGGACTGGTCGCGTAAATAAAGGACAACAGAGGTTGTCGAATTCCCGGTCCGAAATAGGACCTCCTTAAAACCAGAGTAGCGCAGCTTGTGCGCATCAATAGCAGATCTGAACATTGCTCACACCTATAGTTGCAGACAATACCAACGTAGAACTTTCTACGAAGGCGACAACAGCCATCGATTGTTTAGCCATGGCAATAAACGAAGGGCTGACCAATTAGCCGTTTTCCCCCGGGTGCCTTACACCAACATCCCCATGCGGGCATTCCCGCATGGGGATGTCGTCCCGCCGCATGAGGTTCTATCCACAATGCCGCACGGGACTGGCAAAGGAGAACCGCCATGAACTGGAAAGGAGCCGCAAAAGGTTTGGCGCGCGACCTGAACCGCGCCGCTCATGGCTCTGCCGTCTTTTTCCTGTCTGCGGCCTGGTTTGGCCACAACTGGGAGACGGTAGTCCTAGCCGCCGGCGCCTGGGTCGCTCTGCGCGGCTTGGGTTTCGTGCTGGAGGCTTGGGCCGGCCCCTGACTCGAACTGTTCGATTGAGATATGCTATAATTCAATCAATGTGGAGAGTCAGGGAGACCGCCATGGATATGTTTACGGCAATGTTATGGGCATTTGCCATCCTCGTGGGCGGCGCCGCCATAATGACAGGTTTTGTCATTTTCATGGGGGAACGCCAGGAGCGAAAAGCGAAGCGCCAACACCCGCCTTGCGGCGGAAAGCAACACCACCACGTCGTTTAGGTAATTGACCGGGATCAGAACCACCACGGCTTTCGCCATGGGGAGTTCCCGTACCATCACGACAAGCATCAGCAGCCATTTGGCGACTGATGCTTTTTTCTGCGCGTTTCCGTACAGCGCCCAGAAATAAGCATGCAGTTCATGACATCCATACGGCAACATCCAATCTGTCCATCAAGCAAGAGATTCGCAATGAATCCGGTTGCTGGAGTCCCGTATGGATGCCAAGTTCGCGGCCATGGATAGTAAATTTGGCATTCTGGCCGAATCGTCTCGTTCTTCGCTGTTTGCTTCAGTGGTCCATGGAGCCGCACATCTGCTTCACTATGCAACATACCTCAACCGGGGACAAAAAACCATCAAGAATCAGCGATCTACTTGCCGCTGGTGTTTTTTTCTGCGTGATTCATCCGCTCTCAGAAAAAAGCACAACATTTACTGGCATATAGCCCCGACCGCTCACGGTTATCGAGCCATCATTACCCAGGCCACTTCAAGGCTTCGCGCCATAGAGGAGAAACTTTATGCAAGTAATAAAACGTGACGGCACCAAGGTGCCGTTTGACGCTGCCAAAATTGTATCAGCAATTGCCAAGGCGGCCACGGCTTCGGGAGAATCCGAAGCCGTAGCGTCTGCGGCTCATTTGGCGAATCGGATAACTAGTAAAATAACTGTGGATTCCAGTTGTCAGTTTCCTCAGATCGAGCAAATACAGGATCAGGTAGAATTGACGCTCATGGACGCCGGTTTTCATCGCACCGCCCGCGCCTACATCGCCTATCGTGAGCAGCATCAACGCTTGCGGAATGATCGGGCCGCGGTCGTGGACTCCATCAGTTCCGTGAACGAATACCTGGATCGTGACGATTGGCGAGTCAACGCTAATGCCAATCAGGGGTATTCCCTGGGCGGCCTGATTCTGAACGTGGCGGGCAAGGTCATAGCCAACTACTGGCTGAGCCATGCTTATCCCGCCGAAATCGGCATGGCGCACCGTAACGCCGATCTGCATATCCATGATCTGGACGTGCTAGCGGGGTATTGTGCGGGATGGTCCCTGCGTACCTTGCTGCACGAAGGTTTCAATGGCGTGCCCGGGAAGGTAGAATCTGCGCCGCCGCGTCACCTATCCAGTGCCGTTGGGCAAATGGTAAACTTCTTGGGAACCCTGCAAAACGAATGGGCTGGCGCACAAGCGTTTAGCTCTTTCGACACCTATCTGGCGCCATTTGTGCGCAAGGATGGGCTTTCTTATGACGAAGTACGCCAAAATATTCAGGAGTTCATCTACAACCTGAATGTGCCATCCCGCTGGGGTAGTCAGACCCCGTTTACGAATGTCACCTTCGACTGGGTTTGCCCGGACGATTTGCGTGAACAGGTGCCCGTAATCGCTGGGCAGGAGATGCCGTTTACCTACGGCGATCTGCAGTTGGAAATGGATTTGATCAACCGCGCCTATATCGAGGTGATGAGCCAAGGAGATGCCAAAGGCAGAGTCTTCACTTTCCCAATTCCCACATACAACATCACCGCTGATTTCCCGTGGGAATCTGAAAACGCCGACCGGTTGTTTGCCATGACCGCAAAATACGGACTGCCCTACTTCCAGAATTTTATCAATTCCGAACTGCAGCCCAACATGGTGCGCTCTATGTGTTGTCGGCTCCAACTCGACCTGCGCGAATTGCTCAAGCGCGGTAATGGGCTTTTCGGCTCAGCAGAGCAGACGGGTTCCATTGGTGTGGTGACCATCAACTGCGCCAGGCTGGGTTATCTCCATAAAAACGACCGCAATGAGTTATATCGTCAACTCGATAGTCTGCTGGTAATGGCAAAAAATAGTCTGGAGATCAAACGTAAGATCATTCAGCGCCACATGGACGATGGTCTTTTCCCCTACACCAAGCGTTATCTGGGCACCCTTCGCAACCATTTTTCCACCATAGGAATAAATGGCGTCAATGAAATGATTCGCAACTTCACCGGAGACCTGGACAACATCACCACGGAGGCCGGACATCTCATGGCCGTTGAGTTACTGGATCACGTTCGCTTGCGAATGGTCGAATTCCAGGAAGAAACCGGCCATATGTACAACCTGGAAGCCACGCCCGCAGAAGGAACCACTTACCGTTTCGCCCGAGAGGATGCCAAGCGGTACCCGGGGATCATGCAGGCAGGTACGTCGGACAAGCCATACTATACCAATTCCACCCAACTTCCGGTGGCCTTCACGGATGATCCGTTTGAGGCGCTGGAAAGACAGGATGACCTGCAGGCAAAATATACCGGGGGCACTGTTCTTCACTTGTATATGGGAGAACGTATCTCCAGCGTAGAGGCCTGTAAACAATTGGTAAAGCGCTCGCTGGAACGCTTCCGGTTGCCTTACATCACCATAACGCCCACCTTTTCCATTTGTCCCGTGCATGGGTATTTGGCCGGTGAGCATCCGTTTTGCCCCATTTGCGATCAGGAAAAACTCGCAGAGAAACGTAAACGGTTAACTGTCTAATCAACTATAAGGAGCAGCAATGAACAAGGAAACAGTGAACAGCAAGGAAGGCACGGTCACCCTGAGTGATGATGAGCGTCAGCCCTGCGAGGTGTGGACCAGGGTTATGGGATACCACCGCCCGACAACATCATTCAACATCGGCAAGCAGGGAGAGCATCTCGAACGGCGCTTTTTCCGCGAGCCATCTCAGGTTTCGTGAGGACGGGTCTTACGCTGGGGGGGATAACACCCCTCAGCACCATCGACTTCCCATGCCGATTAGCGGCGGTCCTATACACACAGGGCTGTCCGCTACGTTGCCGCTATTGTCACAATGCTGGGCTTCGGGATAGCCACAGCCCAAACACAATTCGTTGGGACGAGGCCATGACCTGGCTTCGTCGTCGCCAAGGACTTCTTGACGGTGTAGTCTTCAGTGGAGGAGAACCCACGGCGCAGCCCTCTTTGCACAGCGCCACCACGAAAGTAAAGGAACTCGGCTTTGAGACCGGCCTGCATACTTCCGGCGTTTACCCGGCACGGTTGGCGGAAGTACTGCCGTCACTGGATTGGGTTGGGTTGGATATCAAGGCGCCGTTCGATCAATACGCAGCGATCACCGGCATCCCTGGAAGTGGCGCCAAAACCAGGCTTTCCCTTGAGGCGATCCTGGGCAGCGGGTTGGCCTGCGAATTGCGCACCACTGTACACCCCCTGATCCTCACTCAGGATCATCTGACAGCCATGGCGTGTGAATTACAATCCTACGGGGTTCGCCGTTGGGTATTACAGGAGTTCCGTCCACATGGATGCTCCGATATCGAGTTGTCAACTTCGCCTATGGGTCTCGACCTGATACTGGTGGCGAAATTACGAGAGCTTGTACCGGATATCACCATACGTCCCGCCACCTGATTCTAAACTAGGGTGGGTAACACAAAGCATCAGAAGCCTTCTGGCGCTGGTGCTTTTTTCTGCGCACCTTTACCATCATGCGCGCACAAAAAAGCATCCGTTTTATGGCCATCAAAAGCCCTGTTAGCTCGCAGCCCTGAGCCATTCAACCCATTGCGGGAAACACCGTGAACGCCTTTGATCGGCGTTCCGTTCCATCGGACACACACGGCGTATATCTTGAAGTTTCTGCCGAATAACACAGCAAAAGGAG
>JAJYPA010000419.1 GCA_021795795.1 Pseudomonadota bacterium
ACCTGCCAACCTTGTCGCACGGATCGTCAAATGACCGTCGATATCATCCAGACGGGCTACCGACGCGACCAGCCCGCGCACACTCGCGATATAACCAATGCCAGTCCCCAGGGGCTCCTGCCCATGCCCGGTGCGCACGAGAATGTCGTGTATCGCCATGGCCTGCGCCGCATACTCGACGCCACAGGCAACACCGACCCGACCGTGCGAACGTAAGGGCATTTGCGGCGACCGGTGGCTGTTGGCAACACAGACGACGCTGTCTTCATCCCATCGTTCTACGGCGTCCAGCAAAAGCATATCGCCTTGATGGGGGAGATGGCTGGACATCCATTGACGATCTATGCGCATGGGACCATTTCGATCACCAAGCCTTGGGAATCCAAGTAATCCAGAATCACCTTCCCCGTATCGCGTCTCGCGATGGAGTGCAGCAACGGAAGACAACGCGCCGCCGGAATAGAGATTCGCAATGACTCCAATGCGGCGTCATCCATCGGCTGGCTGGGTGTCTCGGCAAAGGGCGCTGCATCCGCTACCCGGATCCGGGCCATGGATTTAGTCGGATGCGGGGTCGCCGTGAGCAACAGGGCAACCGCAAAAATATCGGGCACCGGGCGAGCCTGGTACAGAGGAGGGGGATAATCGGTATCGCTTGCGACCAGAAGCACCGGGGTGCAGGCTGCCGCGAGCAGCGTCAGGGCCTCCAGCAACCCGGCCGCGAAACTGCCATCATAGGCGCTGACCACGGATGAGGGCGTCATTGCGCCGGTCGCTATGCCCCAGTAGCCAGAAATCACATTATGCACCGAATTATGAAACTGGGTGGGCGAAATCAGGTGATCGCCCGCAGCCATCGCCGAGCAGATGGCGTGACAAATATCCCCATCCCCCCCCGAAGAGGCGAATACCGACGCCGGCTCGGAGGGTGGAACATCCGCCATGACACAGGCCGCATGCCCCACTTGGAGGGCTGCCATAACCCCTCTGCCCGCACGCCGCCGTTCTGGTGGCGGCAAGAGTACCGACGGCGACAATACCGTTCTTGCGGCCGCATAGGCGATATCGCCGGTCAGCATGCGCTCCGCATCCTGCCAGCTCTTTATGCCCGGCCCCAACACACCAATACCGTCTATGTATCCAGTGAGCATGGCAAGATCCGGCGCGCTAGGTGGGGCGGCCAAAAATCAGGCTACAGTTGCTGCCACCAAAGCCGAATGCGTTGCTCAGCACGGTGGAAACCTTTCCGTGCTGATTTTGGGAGAGATAATCGATGGTCATCGTGTCATCCCGACGCCCGGCGCTTGGACCCGACGGCATGAGGGCGTTTTTAATGGCCAGCACGCAGATGGCCGCCTCCAAAGCACCCGCAGCGCCCAAAGTATGGCCGGTGGCCCCCTTCGTGGAACTGCACGGCGTTGCCGCCCCAAAGACATGCGCTATGGCATTCGCCTCCGCTGAGTCATTCGCGATCGTCCCCGTCCCGTGCAAATTGATATAATCGATATCCCGGGGATTCAGCCCTGCGGCATGTAGCGCGCGCTCCATCGCCAGGCGGGCTCCCAAACCCTCCGGATGTGGCGAGGACATATGATAAGCATCGCTGGACTCCCCCACACCCAGCAACAAGACCGTGTCGTCGTCCGGAGGGTCCGATATCCGCTCCAGGAGCAAATAAGCGGCCGCCTCCCCAATGGAAATCCCGGCGCGATCATCGCTGAAAGGGCGGCAACGCTCCTCGGCCAAAAGACCAAGGGACTTAAAACCATAGAGCGTGGTAGCGCATAGGGAATCCACACCACCCACTACGGCCGCATCGATCAAACCGCTGTCCACCATGCGTTGTGCCGAGGCAAAAACTTTCGCGCTGGAAGAACAGGCCGACGAAACGGCCAGCGCGGGTCCTTCGAGACGCAGTTTACGCCGCACGAATTCCGTCAGGGAATATGGACTATGGGTAGCCGTATATACGAAATCCGCGGGCAATTGGCCGCTTACAGGGTCGCGATGCCGGAACGCCCATTCGGTACGCAACATGCCGGCCGTGCTGGTCCCCAGAAAAATACCTACGCGCCGCCGTCCCCATCTTTCGATGGCCGCATCAACGGCATCCATAAACCCGTCTTCGGCAAGCGCCAGTTGCGCCAAGCGATTATTACGGCAGTTGAACTCTCGCAGATCAGCGTCGATTGCTTCATCGTCAACCGCATCCACCTCTCCGATCCACGTGTCCAGTACCAGGTCGCGAAATGCACAGCGGACAAGACCGCACCGTTGTGCACGCAACGCCGACAACGTTTGCGTCAAACCCCGTCCAATACCACTCGTCGCCGTCACGCCAGAAATCGTCAATGAAGACATAAATATTATAAATCAATGTGATATAATTTCAGCATTGTGATGGTGAGGCCGCCAAAAGTCAACTCTCCCGGGTGGCTCACCGCCCCCCATACGATCTTGGCCCGCGGGACCTGTACCCGGGAGGGTGGACGGCAACCCATTCTGCGTTACAATCCTACCCACAATGCGCCGCTTACGGCACACGCAACGACGATCCTCACGCAAACTTGATGATACGCGCGTCACTGGGGTCAGACGTGATCTATTGAAACGGAGATGTTAAGAATGGGCCTTACCCCGGCAGAGGCAGAGTTGAGCCGCTTGATCATAGAGTCTTTGAACCTGCCCATGGACCCCTTGCAGGTCGATCCTGAAGCACCCCTCTATGGCGGCCCTTTAGGCCTGGATTCCATCGACTTTCTGGAAATTTCCATGGTCATCACCAAAAAATATGGGGTGATGATCTCCAGCGGCGGAGAAGATAAAACAGAAATATTCAACAGCCTGAGAAGTCTTTGCAACTATGTACAAAACCACAAACCCGGATAAGCGGGTCGCGTGATTTTTAGGGAACACTTCAATCACCAATGATCAGCGTCTTGCCCCCACCAGCATCTCTCGATCCGCCAAACTTGCAGAAAACCATAGCGCTAACACAACCCCTGGCGCAACCGTGGCACCGATCGCCTGAAGGACCGGAACCCCCGAGAATGCTAGTGGCCCAAAACCCATCACCGTCGCCATGTTGGCGATGACCAAGGATACCAGGGTGCGCGATGCACTCTCCTCATCCGTCCGCGCGCCGCGATCAAAGAAAAGCGCGTAGTTTGATCCCACCGCGACGATCAACATGAGACCAATGAGGTTCATCATGTTCAGCTCGACACCCAGCGCAATGAATCCCGCGGCTACGGTAAGTACGGATGCGATCAATGGCAACAATATTCGCAGTACCCGAAAAATCGATCGAAAAACCACCCACAGCAGCAGGACAATGCCCACAACACCCGCGAGAGACCACTTGATGGCGTTATCCATATAGCCGCTGTAGAGCGTATTGGTGGCGTTTGAAACATCGATAAACATCGCCTTATCCATATGGTGCCGCAGCAACGCGGACTGCACCGTCTTCCGGTCGATCCTGCCGGATGGTGGCGCGACAACGGGTAACAGCACGTGCCATCCGTTGCCCTGCCGTACCACCATACTCTCTACCAGTTCTCTGACACCGGCCGGCAGATCCGCCCTGGTAAGCGGCCGCAGACCCCGTTCCCGCTCCACTTCGCGGACGAATGGAGAGAATAACGCCGCCGTTACCGGCAATCCGTGTACCGCCTCGGTCAAACGCGCGGTGAGCACATCTTCCGGAGGGATGGCGGACTTTCGCTTCCGTTGCGTCGCCACACTCGGCAGGAAATTTACGGGTGTTTGAAAACCTCCGATAACCCCTTCACGCTGGAGCCGTTGCAGGAGTGGGCCGGCTTCCTCGGCCGCCTGAAGGGCCGCATCGAATGTAGATCCAGAAACCACCAGGAGATATCCGGATTCGGGAATTCCCATATCACTACGCAGCCTCGCATAAAGCGATTGCTCGGTCTTGGGAACCGGGCTGAGCGCGGACAATTCATGATTCCAAATGTGATGACGATGCATGATGAGTATGCCACTCGCCAGAACCACGAAGAACACCACGACCCATCTGGCGGACGCCACTCCCCGGGCGGCCCCGAGAAGAAAACGCCCCAGTCGATTCAGATCGGGACCGCGAAAATTACCCGGGAGCAGCCCTGGCAAGACGAATCGAGTGACCATCGAGGCGGTGAGCAAACCGGCGATGGCATACAGACCCAGCTGTGACAAACCCGGCAGGTTGGAAAACAACAGGCTGGCGAACCCGATCATCGACGTTGCCACGCCCAGTCTGACGGTCGGCCAGTATTTTCTGGCCCATTGTTCCGCGCCAGCGCTCGTCTGTCCCGACTGCACCAGAAAATAGATCGAGTAGTCCACCGCCTCTCCGATCAGCGCGGTGCCGAATCCCAGCGTGATGTCATAGACCATCCCAAAACCCAACGACACCGCGGCAATGCCAACCATTATGCCGGATATCACCGGGATCAGGCCGAACAGGAGTGCAACGGCGGAGCGATAAACCAGCAAGAGCAGGACGACGATCATGGTGCCACTGATCAGCGACATGAATTCCGCGGCGTGGACGATGGTGTTTCGCGCAGCTACCGAGATCACCCCCACACCCGTCAGTACCAGATGCGCGTTTTCACCAGGCCGTCCCGTTGTTGCTTTAGCTCGCGCAAATGCTTCCCTTACACTGTTTATGGCGCGTTGTTGCGCCTCGGTGTCCGATCCGGAAAAACGCGTTTGCAACAACAGCAATGCCGTGTCCCCACTTGGCGACGTCCATACCCCATGATGGGGCATCGGCTGCGGCATCCCGCTCATTTCCTTGGCGATGTGCACCATGGTTCCGGTAGGATCTCCAGGGAAGAGCGCCTCCACCGCCTCGCCCCCCGGCGTCGCCAGGACATTGAGCATCTTTCCTATCGCGTCACGCAAACCGGTTACCGTAAAGAGTTCCGGGCGGGTGGTCGGACTCAGCAGATAGCGGTGGGTGAAGAGATAATGATATATCTTTTCGTGCGTACCTGAATTCCCGTTGCTCACGATTTCAAAGTGATCCTCTCCGCGCAGATCCTGAACCATGTGCTCGGATATTTTCGTTCTTACGGCTGCGGTACCGCCTTCGATACCCGCCAACATGTTCCGCGAAAGCGGACCCTTGCGCAGTTGCTCATTCAACACCGTTTGCTGGATACTAGGCGATCGGGGGAAGAACTCGGACAGGGTCGCCAAGAATGGGGTATGGCTGATGATGCCGGCGGCGCCCAGCACGGTCGCCAGCCATATCCCCAAGACCAGCCATCTATGGCGGCTCATGGCGTTGACGTATCGCCTAGCGTGATGACCGACCGGTCATGATTGGTTTTCACAATGGTAATATGGCGCACCCTCTTGCTACTGCCGCTCACGGTTATCGACTGGATCAACTGGGCCACATCCTTTTTACTAGGCACCAACATCAGCGACCAGTCATTCTTGTCTCCTTCTAGCGAAAGAGTAAAAAACCGTTCCAGAAGCGCTCGATTTCCGGTCAGCGTTCCGCGAATACTGTCGATGAAGGCCAGTAATTCGGGGTGATCCTCGAGCGGCACAGTGTGATGATCCATGATGAGGAGGTCACCCCGCACGCGTATGGTCTGGTCATCCGGCTGGAGTGTATGCATTTCTAGCACGTCCGGTGATACGAAGCGCATGTCGCCAGAGGATTTTATGGGCTGGTTCAGAAAGCTAATATATTTTAGCTCCACAAAGGTGGTCTGGCCGGATTTTTCCTGCGCCAATGCATGCATCAGTTGTGTGATATCCCAATCTGCCGCATGCGCACGCAATGTCATGACCAACCCCAAGAACAGCGCGGCGAACATCGCACGTACGATAAACCGCATGTACAGGTAGAAGGACCGATTACGTGTGATTATTGAAAATTGGCACGATACCCATCCTTTACAGGACATATCGCCTGCGGGCATCTGCAACTCCATGATGTGGCCATTAACTCCAAAAATCATAGAAATTGAACCAGTTATACGGTGCCAGATGACAATGATACTCAACTTCCTTGACATAATTTATCATGGCATTGCGGATAGCTTCTTCGCGACCCGCCGGTTCCACAGCGGTGAAATCGGCGATCTGTTTTAAAAATATTTCGTATTTCCCCGGGCCGGTATAGAGCCCCGCCATAAAAAACAACGGCCGCTGAAGAATCGCCGCGATGCGAAAAGTCCCACTGGGCCAATGTGCCATGTCTCCCAAAAAGCGAATAGGCTGTTTCCTCTCGGATCCCACGGACCGGTCACCTAGAAAACCCACTAACGCCCCTTTCCCGAGCTGCTCTTGAACACGCAGCATGGTGTCCGGGCGGCCCAGTGGGATAACCTGCGGTGGCGTGGTGGCTTTTATGCGGGATAGCGCGGTGTTTATCTTCCTCGCGTTTTCCTCATACATGACCGCTACGATCGACAATCCCGGATATTGCTGTCCAACCGATCGCAAGACCTCGAAGCTACCCAAGTGGGCGCCGACCAGTAACGCGCCGCGCGCCTCCACAATCGCATGTTCCATTTCCTTGGACAGATGCGATTGTATGGTAAAGGAAGACACCTCATCACCGAGGAGATAAACCCTGTCGTGAATCGTTACCGCAAAAGTCAGGAAATGGCGATAGAGATCCCGGATCCGCACTGGACGACGCAGGATCCGGGCGAGGTAAAGCCTGGAGCCATACCGCGCCACCGGAGCGAAACACAGGAAATAAGCCGCGATAAGGCGTAACACCATATGAGCGGCACGCCTTCCCATCCGTTTTGAGATCCAGAGCATCAGGCGAAGCAAAAAACGGCTTCCGCGCTCCGGTTTATGTAACCACTCGGCGTCGCTCCATGGATGCGCTGGCGTTATCGGATCTGTCAATGCGAGAGTCACTCCAGCAGGTTGCCGGAGAAATTACCCCCCGCCACCAAACGAGTACCCGCATGCATCTCGAATGTCATTCGTTTATCGTCCAACTCCGTCACACGGAGACGGAGCGACTCACCAGGCGGCACCGGGCTATGGAATTTCACGGTATCGAGACGGTATCCGGTAATGCGCATACCCATGGCGGTTTCCATTTCATAAATAACCGTGTCAAGCAACAAAACACCGGGGACCATCGGATTTCCGGGGAAGTGTCCAACGAATACCGGGTGCCCCACCGGAATCATAAATTCATGTTCATGGCATTTCATGGGCCTTTCTCCTCTCCGCGGATCCAGTCAGCCATCAGTGTTTTTAATGCCTCTCGTGGTATTTTTCCGGTGCCACTTCTCGGCAACCTGTCCACAAGCATTAATGGGCGAGGAACGAATACCGGGTCAATCTGCTGTTTGAGTAATGTATATATCGTTTGCACATCCAACCCTGGAGCGACC
>JAJYPA010000042.1 GCA_021795795.1 Pseudomonadota bacterium
GAGTAAAAACCGGGCAAAGCTGCTTGGAAAGGTAGCCGTTTGTTGTGGAATTTGAGCCGGATTCGGCCACAGGCATGATTCAGTGGCAGAATTCATTGAAAATATCGGGTTATTCGAGCTGCCCGAACCTGATTGAGTGATTTTGGTGAAGGGGTGTTTATATCCATCAACGCCCCCCTATTTCTTATCGAGCCAATTAAAACAAAGGGATGGATGAATGAGAGTCGATTTATACACCTGCCGCTTGTCTGAATATGCACCTGCCAAGGTGTATATTGGGTGTTAGGCACTGTATCATTTACACACGACGAGGAGCCATATAAATGAAAACAATAATTACAATATTTTTTGTCGCCGTTTTATCTTTCGGATGCGCAAGCATCGACTCAACAGTTTCTAAAGCTTATGTCCCAGGTAATAGAAGCCAGCTTGCACTATCAATTAAGCAAGATTCAGGAGTGTCTATACCTTCGGAGCAGAAGCAGTTACTTGAAAATCAAATCAGAGAAGGTCTGTCACAAAAAGGCTTATTAGCTTCTGATGAAAACAACTCTCAGCACTCAGTCATTGTGAATATACACACCTTTAGAATGAGAGATGATGCGGCTCGCCTGACTGTGGGTATCATGGCCGGATGCGATAATATTAGCAGTACGGTTGTTGTAACTGACAAAATAACTGGAAAAGAGATCGGAAACGCTAAAATCTCAATAAAAGAATGTGCCGCTTGGGGCGTTGCGAGTCAGGTTATTACAAAATATACAGATGGTGTAGTAGCCTATCTTACGAACAAATAAATGCATAACTGTGTGTTCGAGGCGGACGCGGTGAGACAGCGTGCCGCTTCGGTTGTTGTTTGGCCGCGCCGCTCAACACGGCGTTATGTCTCTTGGTGCCTCAATCCAGCCTTGCAGTATCCTGGCCCTAGAGTCATCTAGGCGTAGAACTTAAGGAAAACCATGCACATCGACGCAGCAATTGAAATTGCGCTTAAAAACATAGCTCGTCATGGCGACACGGACGTTTTTCCATTCCCGTTGGAAAAACTTATATTTCACGACAAGTTGCAAGAATCGAAAGATCTGCTCAAGCAGATTCACGCAAATTTCGATGATTTCATTGCTAGGTATCCACCGGACACTCTTGAGACCCTCACTCAGGTCGGATATACAGGCTTTCGTTGGACAACCCAGATACAGCCGTTCTGGAACGCCTACTACCTGTCTTTGGTCATTACGCTGGCAGAACAAATCGAAGAACAGCGAATTTCTATAGATGATGCCTCCGTCTACTCATATCGATATGAATGGGACGAAGGGGAGGCCAAATTATTCTCCGCAAGTTCATGGAAGGATTATCGGCAGAGGTCGTTCGACCTAAGTGGAGTGTACAAATATGTTGTTATCACAGATATCGCAGATTTTTATCCTCGGGTTTATCACCATCGGCTAGAAAATGCATTAAACCGGCTTCCGTCCTCTGGCGACGCGCCTAATAGGATCATGAAGCTTTTAATGAGCTTCTCTAAGAATGTGTCCTATGGCCTTCCTGTCGGCGGCCCAGCATCCCGAATCCTAGCCGAATTGTGCCTTGACTCTACGGATCGACTGCTGCTGAGGAACAGGGTCAAATTTTGTCGTTACGTCGACGACTACACAATTTTCTGCGATGACAAGACAGACGCCTACCGCGTACTTGTTCTGTTGTCAGAGAGCCTTTTCAATGAAGGGCTCGTTCTTCAAAAGAATAAAACCAAGATCCTGACGGCAGACGAGTTTCGTTCATCTACTAAGCTTTTGGACCCGAAGGATTCGGACGACCCGCTGGCTAGCGATGAACAAAAGCTGCTTAACATTACACTTCGGTACGACCCTTACTCTGAAACGGCTGAAGATGATTACGAAGCGCTAAAGGCCGCGATGACAGACATCGATATCATTGGAATTCTTGGACGCGAAGTTGCCAAGACAAACATTGATTCGACTGTGGCTAAGCAGGCAATCAAAGCGATACAGGCCCTTGAGCCCAACAAACAGTTCGGAGCCATAAGTACTTTGCTCGGTGAGAACAATGTGGAGGTTCTTGCACCTGTCTTCGTCACGGTGATGCGTGCGGTTCGAGGGGTGTATGAAAATCTTCCTGATTACGATCAGGCTTTCGTAGACCGAAAGCTTATTGCTCTTTATGAGTCAGACTCTCACCTCTTGAGTGTCGATCTGAACATGAGTTTCTTCCTTCAGGCGTTGGCTCAGAAGCAAAGTGCAAGGAAGGAAGAAATCCTTATAGAAATATACGAAAAGAAGACCAACCCATTGATAAAGCGATTGATTCTTGTCGCAATGTCTAACTGGGCCTGTCATTACTGGCTCACCGATCTGAAGCGGAAGTATGCCGGCCTTTCTGAGTGGGAAAAGCGTTACTTCATCGGATCTTCTTACGTGTTGGGTGATGAGGGGAAGCATTGGAGAAATCATATCAAGGCGACCTGGAGCCCAATGGATGAATTGACCAGGAATTGGTTCGCTGATCGGATGCAGAGAGACAAATGGCTACCTCTGTGATTTCGGAAAAAGCGGTAGCGTCAGTATTCAATGGCTTTTGGGCTGATACTCTCCCTTTGCTCACGGCTTCATTTGTTAGGGTTTTCAATGAGGCACATTGTGAGAATCTTGTTGATCTACCGTCGAGCAGGTTTGTTCGTATTCCAATTGCGCGCGAGGTCGAGCTGCATGATTTGGTTGCGGAGTTTGCGTTTTGCGCGGCGGAGGTTGCCCATGCGACTGGGAAGCCTTTGGCTGCTATCTCCACAGACACAGCGCTCGTTTCAGAAATTTATGCCAAGGCGATCCTATTTCTAAAACGATATGAATCTGCTGACGATGAGATGCTCCTCAATGTGGTTGAGGTCGAGGAGGCGTTTCGGCTGGCCAGTCAATATCAGTATTTTTTTGACTATCTTCGGTTGCATCACGCCGATATTGAATTTCGCCCGAAAGTTCGAGGAGCAGGATTTCTCGGTAGTTGCACCGCAGATCTTTGCGTTGGCAACACCTTGTACGAAGTTAAGGCAATCAGCCGAAACTTGGGAGGACGAGATATTAGGCAACTCCTAATTTACCTCGCGCTCCGGTGGGCAGAGGATCAACCTCAATGGGAATACGCCGGTTTTTTCAACCCGAGAAGGGCATTGCACTATCGGTTTTCTGTTGAGCATCTGATCTACCGCACCTCTGGAGGTAAATCGAAAGCTGAAGTTTTTGATCAGTTGCTGCGATTTTTGGATGCCCGTGGCATTGAGTTGGACACGCCGTTTTGAGAGGGCGCCAAAATGAACACGAGACATAACAAATCGCTGCAGCGGACATTTGACCCGCTGCCCACTTTTGCTTCCGCAAAAGCAGGCATCGCCTCAAATGCCGCTGAGCTCAGGCGTTGAGGCTGTAGAAAAACCTCCTCGGCAAGAATATCCATGACCATGAGCAAAACCGACTCCACAAAATGCTCTGTAATTGACTACCGTCTTGACGGGAAGGGTCAAGGCAATCCTTGAAATTTCCTGTTTCGCCCCTCAAGGGTTTTTTTCTACAGCGTCATTAGGCTGGGAAAACAGCCTGATGAACGTCCATATTTTTATGAAGTACGCGAACAACTAGAATCTCCTCGTCGGAGAGGCAATCGAAAAAAACCACGTGGCTCTGAAAAGGGTATTTGCGCAGGCCGGATTCGATGTAATCACAGGCATACCCAATTGTTGGCGAATCGGCCAGTATCTTGAAAGTTTCATCCAAGCCTTTGAGGTAATGCAGGCGTTGTGCTTTTCCTCAGGGTTGTTCTGTGAATCGAGCAATTCCACGCAAATCAGATTTGGCCGCGCGGCTAAGGGAAAATATGCCCATTAACTCAATTCATTATCGAGTTCAGCCATAAACTTTTCATAGCTGTATTCAGCCGTTCCGCGGGCTCTGCCTTCTGCAATCAATTGGCGCAGTGTTTCCAGTTTCTGTTCTTCATCCTCAAGCAGGCGCAAACCAGCGCGTACTACCCCTGTAGCCGAGCCATAGCGGCCTTTTGAAAGTTGGGCGGCAATAAACTGATCGAAATGATCTCCCAAGCTAACACTGGTGTTTTTCGCCATTGGGGCAGTCTCCAAGAAATACCAATATTTGGTAGATATTGCAGGAGGTGCCTAACAAGTCAATCCAGCAGACCCACAACTCCGCGCGGTTTTTTGACCATGGCTCGCCATTTTTGTGCTAACGACACTCGCCCCTCGGTCATCCGTGAACGAAGGGCGCCAAGGTGGGTACAGCACTGAAATCAATCGTGCAAGAAATTGAACGCGCAGAGTTTTCGTCATGTCCTCATGATGCTTTACTCCAATCTCCCTGCCAGACAACCGGGCCGACCGGCTTGTTGCCAATCGGCTTGCCAGTGGGTTCCAAACTAATGGCGAGTGTGGTTTGTGCAATCGTATTGCTCCAGAGTGCAGGACGGACAGTGACGCTTTCCCCTTTATTCATCGGCAAACGCCCGACTGCTACCGTTTGTCCTTGCGGGGTAATTAACCACAGAACGGCTTGTTTATTCGCTGGTTGATCGGTGGTTGTCAGGCTCGTTATTTGAATCTGTTGCGTCGCCGTATCTGCCTTTGCTTCCCATGTGGCTGATTGGCCTTGTGCCATCGGCATCATGGCGATTGAATCAGCATTCATAGCGGGTTGATGTGGCACAAAGACCCCGACGAGCAGACCGATTCCAATCATGGCGACAATGGCTGCAGCCATGCGCCAACGTCGCAATGCGCTGCCGACATCCTTCGCCTGATGATCGAGCTGTCGTTCGATGCGTGACCATACCCAGCCGGGCAACGGACGCGATTCGCATTGTGACAGCAGGTGATCAGAGATGATTAGCGACCAGTTGGCGACGGCACGCCGCTGCTCGGGCGATGCTTTGATTGCCCGCTCGGTCAACCGATCAGTAGGTTCGTCCAGCAGACCGAGGACATATTCGATGTGTTCAGTGGATTCGTTCATGTCAGTTCACCAAGCCAAGACAGGATTTGAGATTGATTAAGGCGCGTCGAATCCAGCTTTTCACGGTGCTGAGTGACGTGGAGAGTTCATCGGCAATTTCTTGGTAGGTGTGACCAAACCAGAAAGCTTTGTGGATGGCCTGACGCGGTTCGGCACGCAGTGCCTCGAGGCACCGTGTCATGGCCTCGCGATCCATGAGTTGCCAGTCGTGGGGATCGCCGTCCACCGATCCTCCTTGGTGGCCCTCCGGGGAGAGTAGGGGCGCATCGGCCAGTGCCAGAAAATCAGCCCAGTCCGCTGTGGTGATTTCCCGGTTGAACCGGCGCAACAAGCTGATCGCACGATGGTGCGCGATGGCGGCCAGCCAGGTCATCGGCTGCGCGCGCGCCGGATCAAATCGCCCCGCTTGCTGCCAAACCGCCAGAAAAACATCCTGAACGCACTCCTGCGCGCGACCTTCCTCTTTTAGGATGCGTAGGCACAACCCGTAAAGTGGGCCGGATGTGCGTTGATACAGTTTTTGGAATGCGGACCGGTCCCCCGCTGCCGTGGCTTGCAACCACTGGGTGAGCTGATCATCGTCTTGGTTACGGTCCTTGTTCGATCGATTGGGTTTCATGCTCATGCCGATCCGGCTCCTCTTGATTCGTTTGGAGGGGTGGTTCATCCCGTCGTTCGACACACTGCGCTGGCGATTATCCGCGGGGATGTTCTTGGAAGATCGCTTGGCGTGCTCATCATCGCATGCATGCGGCGCGTGTCGAGCGGTGTGCAAACCCTCATCGTTTCATTTTTCTGTTTGCTCACACCTCAGAATACGTGCTCAAGTGGGATTTGGTTGCATTTCGCGTTCAGTTTATTTCAACCGTTAACGATCTTTTTTGCATCCCATCGCCACTTTCGTGCGTAGATGAATTGCGATAAGAACCTGCTCGCAATCAGTCGAGCGTCGTGAGGCATTTAAATTTTCCGCTCGCGCCGGTCGGTGGAATTGTATTTACTTTTTAATGAGTTGATGGAGATTTTTTGATGAAAACCCGTACTTTGAAAGCTGCTGTGATTGCCTCTACCGCCTTGTCTGCTGCCTTGGTGGCGGGGACTGCCCTGGCCAATCCGTTTGTCAGTCAGCACGGTGCCTCTCTGGTGAAGGTTTCCGATGCTTCCTGCGGTGCCAACATGAAAAAGAGCGATAGTTCTTGTGGCGCGAATATGAAGAAGAGCGACAGTTCCTGTGGTGCCAACATGAAGAAGAGTGACAGTTCCTGTGGCGCGAACATGAAAAAATAAGTGCGACATGGTCGTCTCCCTTGGCTCACCTCCGGTGGGCTAAGGGCATCCGAACGTGATGGGGATCGATTGATTTTGCTTTGGCATTCGGTGCCTAAGCGGGATTGATCTATCCTTTAATTATCTGGGCCTATTTATTCGTGCCCTGCACACTGCTTGGTCAGCCACATGGCGCCCAAGTCATTATTTGGCGTCGCCCTTGGGCCCTTTTTAAGAAGTCACGTGCCGGCCTGACAGTGTGGAGGGTGATTCGAAAAAGCGAATCACGATCACGCTATCCTGACTACCCCGCTTTCGGGTTGACGCCCCTTGATACTGGCGAAGGAGGTTGCAATGAATACCGATGCGAATCGCGTGCCGGTCGGCGTGGGTCTGCGGCGCGGCCCGTTGATGCAGCAGATCGAAGCCGAACACCCCGATCTTGATTTTCTGGAAGTTGCGCCGGAGAACTGGATGCGTTTGGGGGGTGCTGTCAAACGGCAGTTCGAGTCCTTGCTGGCACGCTATCCCCTGTATCTGCATGGACTGTCGCTCTCGATCGGCGGGCCGGCGTCACTGGATGTGGATTTTCTCAAATCGCTGCGTGCATTTATTGATCGTTATCAACCCGTCCTCTACAGTGAACATCTCTCGTTTTGTACGGACAATGCGCACCTATACGACTTGATGCCAATTCCGTTTACGCGGGCGGCAGTACGCCATGTGGTCGAGCGCATCCATCGCGCTCAGGACATTCTGGGGCAACGGCTGACGTTGGAGAATGTGTCTTATTACACCGCGCCCGATGCCGAAATGAACGAGCTGGCATTTCTGACCGAGATTCTGCAGCAAGCCGATTGCGATTTGTTGCTCGATGTAAACAATGTGTACGTCAATAGCGTCAATCACCGCTACGATCCGGTGGCCTTTCTTGATGCCCTGCCGATCGAACGCGTGCGCTACCTGCATGTGGCGGGGCATTTGCAGCTCAGCCCCGATTTGATTGTTGATACGCACGGTGCCGCCGTTGCCGATCCGGTCTGGGATTTACTGGCGCACACATACACCCGTTTTGGGGCCGTGCCGACGCTGCTGGAGCGGGATTTTGATATCCCGCCGCTGGCGCATTTGATGCAGGAGGTCGCCCAGATTCGCCGTGTAGCCGCCGGTGCGCACAACAAATTGCTGGAGCCGGTGGCATGAACACGGATTTTTTGACACTACAGTCTCAGTTCACCGCTTTTATCCGCAATCCCGAGCACGCGCCGGTGCCCGAAGGTTGCGATCCCGAGCGGATGAAACTGTACCATCAGCTGTTCTTCAATAATTTTGATGGAATATTGGAAAGCACCTACGAGCGCACGCGCGCCCACATCGCCGATGATCAATGGCAAGTGCTGGTGAAATTATTCTTCTCAACCGTGCCGCAACACTCCCCTTATCTTGTGGATGTGCCCGGACGATTTCTCGATTTTCTTCAGGAGCAGAACGCGGTAGCACTATCCGAGGCATTGTTGGAGTTGGCCGCCTTTGAGGCGACGCTGCACGAATGCCGGATGGCCGAGGATATAGCGCTACCCGAAGCGCCGGTATCGCTGCCCGACGCTCTGTTCGACTGCGCTTGGCAGCCGCATCCCCAAGGCGTGCTGTTTGAAAGTGCCTTTCCGGTGAATCAGGCCGATTTCTCGCTTGATGAAGTGCCCACCGAGCCAACTTTGCTCTGGATCCAGCGGGATGATGCCGGCGTGGTGCAGATCTATAATTTATCAGCTGCCAGCGCGCGCTGGCTCGTGCTGCTGGATGCCCATGAGGATGCACTTCCAGGTCAATCGTTGGCACAACTGGCCCATGAGCTCAATGTTGCGCCAGAGAACCTGACCGAGTTTGCACGCGCGCAACTGGCCGACTGGATTGCCGATGGTGTTTTGATTCCGGCCTCAGGCAATCAGCACAATGCAGCTTGCGCTTGAATTTTTGATTAACGTTTTCGTACAGCTCACGCTGGTGAGCATGGATCTGCTCGTTCCGGTTCTTGCTGCTAATACAACGCCTTTGCAAGCAGGGCATGAAATCACTCGCCCCGATGTCGATTAGCCAAAATTTCCAGCCGCGCTGCCAGAAAAGCTCGATCACTCACTCACGGCGCAAGCCCAGTAAAAAAGCCATGAACAGGAGCAGAAAACGCCCGATTGGTACACCCGTTGGTTCAGTGTCGATGGCCAGCCGCTGTTTAACAATCGCCTGATTTTGAGCGATTTTCCCTACCTGCTCGAACACGCCCACAATCCGGTCAACTGGTACGCCTATGTCCCTGAGGTGCTGGCGGCGGCCAAGGCGCAGAACAAACCGCTGTTCATTTAGATCGGCTAAGCCAGCTGTTATTGGTGTTATGCGATGGCGCGCGCGAGTTTTTAATCGGCGGCTGTCGCGCGGGAATTGAATCGCGATTTCATTGCGGTGAAGATTGATCGTCAGCTGCAGCCAAAACCGGGTCATCGCTATCAGATTGTAGTGGCATTGGTAAATCAGGAGCAAAGCGGCTGGCCGGCCAGTGTGTTTGTGCTGCCGGCCCGACCGACCGTTTTTCACCCAACTGTATCAACCGGAATCAGCTTTTACCGGATCAAGGCGTGATCTCCCCCCACCGCGGCTCTTTGATGCCTGGCTTTCCTGCCCGGCACGCTTGGCGTTCGCTGCGTTAGGGGAGAGGGAGCCTTAGCACCTTCCCCCTTGATGGGGGAAGGATGGGATGGGGGTGCTGGTTTCACCCCCTCACCCCGAGCCAATTCCCCCTCCCCAACCCCTCCCCACAAGGGGGAGGGGCTTTTTCTCATTCCCCCTTGATGGGGGAAGGATGGGATGGGGGTGCTGGTTTCACCCCCTCACCCCGAGCCAATTCCCCCTCCCCAACCCTTACCCACAAGGGGGAGGGGCTTTTTCTCATTCCCCCTTGATGGGGGAAGGATGGGATGGGGGTGCTGGCTTCACCCCCTCACCCCGACCCTCTCCCACAAGGGGAGAGGTGTTGAATCCGCCCCTTTTGATGGTGAACCAAGCATTTACAACCGAATATCTGCTTCATCGGCATTCAATACATGCTTGAGGTCGTAGAGCACATGGTTTTCTTTGCCAAGTGCGTGGAGGGCGGTTGCGCCCAGGGCTTTGAATTCTCGATGGGCGACGGCAAGCACGATGGCGTCATAGGTATTCGACAGCAGCGCGGCGGTGAGGCTGAGGCCATATTCATGCCGCGCGCAGGCGTCGTCGGCCCAGGGGTCGTGCACATCGACGGTCAGACCGTAGTCTTTGAGTTCGGTAAGTACATCGATCACGCGGGTATTGCGCAGATCGGGGCAGTTTTCCTTGAAGGTCAGCCCCAGTACGAGCACGCGCGCGCCTTGCATGGGGATGCCTTTTTTCAGCATGGCTTTGATGAGTTGGCCGGCGACATAGGCGCCCATGCCGTCGTTGATGCGTCGCCCGGCCAAAATCATTTCCGGGTGATGGCCGACTTGCTGCGCTTTGTGGGTGAGGTAGTAGGGGTCCACGCCGATGCAGTGGCCGCCCACCAAGCCGGGACGAAACGGCAGGAAGTTCCATTTGCTGCCCGCCGCTTCGAGCACGGCCTGGGTATCGAGCCCGAGTTTGCCGAACAGGATGGCCAGTTCGTTGATGAGCGCGATATTGACGTCGCGCTGGGTGTTTTCGATGACTTTGGCGGCCTCGGCCACGCGGATGCTGGGCGCTTGGTGGGTACCGGCGGTGATGATTTGCCGGTAGAGCGCATCGACCGTTTCGGCCACGGCGGGGGTGGAGCCGGATGTCACTTTTTTGATATCTGGCAGGCGATGGGTTTTGTCGCCGGGGTTGATGCGTTCCGGGCTGTAGCCGCAGTAAAAATCGTGGTTGAAGCGCAGGCCGGAGTGCCGTTCGAGCACCGGCACGCAATCTTCTTCGGTCGCGCCGGGGTAGACGGTGGATTCATAAATCACGATGTCGCCGGGTTTGAGCGCGCGCCCGACGATTTCGCTGGCTTTGATGAGTGGGGTGAGATCCGGGCGTTTGTGCGCGTCAATCGGCGTGGGCACGGTGACGATGAATATGCTGGCTTCACGCAGATCGGCAGGATCGACCGTATAACTCAGGTGGCGGGCATTTTGCAGTTCATCCGCCTCGACTTCGAGCGTGCGGTCATGGCCACTTTTTAATTGGTCAATGCGGGTGGCATCGATATCAAAGCCGATCACGCGGCGGATTTTGCCGAACTCGACCGCGAGCGGCAGGCCGACATAGCCCAGGCCGATAATGGCAATAATGTGTTCAGCGGGTTCCTTGCTCTTCACTTTAGGGTGATTCCTTCCGGGTGGTTTTTATTGGGGTGGTATGCGCGAATAGTTCATGCGCCCCTCGACGGCGCGGATGCGTTTTTGCAGGCCGCGACTGCCGGGGTTGTCCTGATAAAACCGCGGGTTGGGCAACATGGCCGCCAAAAACGCGGCCTCGTGCGGCGTGAGTGCCGCTGCGGATTTATGGAAATAATAACGGCTGGCCGCGTCGATGCCGTACAAAAGATTACCCCATTCGACGACGTTGAGATACAGCTCAAGAATGCGCCGCTTGCCCAGCGTGGTCTCCAGCATCACGGTGATGATGGCCTCCTCGCCCTTGCGCCAGAGATTCTTGCTGGGCGAGAGAAACAGGTTGCGCGCCAGTTGCTGGCTGATGGTGGAACCACCTGCTGCAAACTCGCCCTCGGCCAGATTTTTTTCGAAGGCATCCTGAATGCCGGTCCAATCAAACCCGTGGTGTTCCATAAAGCGATCATCTTCCGAAGCGACCACGGCACGCCTGGCAATGGGCGCGATGGCGGCGTAATCCACCCAGTGGTAATCGAGTTTGGCCTTGGGGTTGACGGCTCGAATCAGTTCCAGACGTTCACGCATGAAGGCGGTGGTTTGCGGATTGTGTGTGCGTAGTTGCCAAACTTGCACATAAAACCAAGCCTGCACCAGTGCAAACAAAAGCAGCACCGACCCCAAGGTCAGCAAAATGACACGGCGAAAGATACGGCGGGGTTTCATTCCTACAGAATACGGTTTTTTTGATGGCTTTGCCGCGTGTCAGAAACGGACAATCCTGTTTCTGATTGCGCAAGGCGTCGTCAATTTTTGACAAAAATGGCCGAAAGGCAATACCTCGACGGGGGCAGACAGGCACTCAACCAAAAGCCCGCACACGCTTGCGCGTGGCGGACGATGAAAAAGAGAACAGCCGTTGAGCAGATGGATGACTAACGCCAGGCTTGGGGCAAATACCGGGAATTAAATCCGCAGGAATCGACTTGCCAGCGAATGGCACCGGGTGAACTGGTCAGGGGAGACAAGGTGCATTTTTTGGCTGCGCCGGCAATGGCGGAGTTGGCTTTATTGCCATAGGTCAGTTCTATCTTGCCGCCATCGATGACGGCGACGGATTGCACATAATTGCCTGAAATAGAGCCCGGTGCAGCCAGTCCCAGCGAGGTATTGTTGCCGGGGTTACCGCTATTGGGGAAATTAGGATGGCCGCCCGTCCATTCGGCGAGCGCCAATTCCGGCCCGGAAACCAGGGTGACACCTTCACTGACTTGCGCGCGGATGATGTAATCCTGATAAGCGAACAGGGCGATGGAGGCCAGAATGCCGATAATGGCGACGGTGATCATCAGTTCGATCAGGGTAAAGCCCCGCACATGATGGGCGGGGATAGCCTTATGTTCGGAAACCGTAAGCATGGTGTGACTCCTTCGGTGTGCTCTTTTCGTGATTTGCAAAGAACATCAGCAAGGAGCAGGCCACGCCAAACTTCAGGTTACGGCATCATCTTTAGGGGTGCTGTCAGGTACGGCGGGATTCGGTGATGTATGGTGACTGGCATATTCCGCCGAGCCGAAGTTGCGCTCGGCTTCCCAGGCTTCGTAGTCCGTCACGCCAGTTTTATTGGGCCAGCGCCGGGTCACATTCTGAAAAAACTGGTTGTTCGGAATCATCAGGAGCGTGCCGTCCGCTTCACGCAGGGTGGTGAACATCAGGCTGCGGTCTACCGCGCGGCCCTTGACATTGGTCGGCAGCATTTCGATGGTTTCGCCCAGCTCATACGGGCGCCATATCCAGATGAACAAGCTGGCCGTGATGTTCGACACCATGGTCCACACGGCCAGCAGGCCGACACCGATCACGGCCAGCATACTGGCCAGCATGGCCCAGATGCCGTCGACATTGACGCCAGCCTGGCGCAATAGCAGCAAACCCAAGACAACCCAAAGCGATAGACTGATTGCCCGGCGCAGAATGAGCAGCGTGCCGGGTGAAATCGGCGCGTGGCTGACCATCCGGTTGAAATGCCGGCGCATAAATCTTTGTACAAGCAATACCGAACTGCCACCGAAAATCAGCAACAGGAAGAATGGGACGAGCACCTGCCATTCCCTCAACCATTGACTCATAGTAGGAAAAATCTGATCAAGACCGCTCATGGTGATACTCCTGGTGAAAGCGTGAAATGGTGTAAGCAAAAGTGGCCCACACGGCAGACACGTTCAGCAATGCGATCGGCCACTCAACGCGCAGCAGGCACTGTTACACCGCCTCGGTTCGCCGTGAATGTCAGCCGAGCGCCATCCACGCGCGTGTTTCCGGCAAGAAGTGAACCAGTCCTTCGAGGACACCGGCGGCATAATTGCCGTTCATGCCAAACAGCCCGCCTTGGGCGAGATAAAGCGAGTGGGCGACATCGGCGGATTCGACCAGCGCCAGCGCACGCGCGCGGACGTCTTCCGGCGCATTGGCCACCAGAACAGATTGGATATGGCTGCCCAACACTTCGAGATCATTCCCCGAGTCCCCGGCGAACACTGTGCGCGCCATTGGGTAATGTTGTGTCGCGCTCAAAAATTCGATCGCGTGCAGTTTGCTGGCACTGGCTGGCAGCACATCCAGCAATCCGGTATGCGCTGCTTCATCCACAGACCAAATCAGTCGGGCGTTAATGCCCAATTGCCACAAACGGCGCACCAGCTCTGCTTCCAGAATTTCCAGATTGGCATCGATATCGACGAAGTAACTGGCCTTGAATACGCCTTGTCGATCGATCGGTTGCGGTACGATGGCTTTGATATCACTGAACAGGTCGGTGATGTCATTATGGGTCATGCCATTCCAATCGGGCCCGAGTTCAGCCGCCCAAGAACGCCACATCGCCCAGGAATCGGGTGGGCCTTCTTCCGGCTCAGGATGGGTGTAAATTGTGGTGCCGACGTCGCCGATGATGTAATCGGGTTCCGGCAAGTTCCATTGATCGATGGCATCGAGCACAAGCTCGATATGCCGACCCGACACCATGACCAGATGGATGCCGGGATGAGCGCACAGGGCACGAAACCTGGGACGCGCATCGGGTGACTCCGGCTGGGCGCCGTTGGGAATGAGCGTGCGATCCAGATCGCAACACAACAAAATGGGCGAAGGTGTCATTTCTGCGGATGTCATGCTTCGGTCTCCTTGGATGATGTAGGGCCCGATGCCTCGGTCGTGGGTTTGGACTCGCCGCTGGAGCCACCGGACTCTTGGTCGGTAGACGGCGCGCGACACTCGCCCAGAAAATCATAAAAATCCATTGCCGCGCGAATACCTGCCACACCACAGGCCGATGGATAATAAATTGAATTGTCTGCACTCTGAACGACGCTCGCGCTCTGCGTATCGGTGCCAAGTTGTGCGCTCAACACGTTGCCGCCCAGAAGATCGCTGTCTGCTTCGGCGCTTCCTACAACTAACATATGCATCAGTGCAATGTCATGCTGGGCCGCGAGATAACGAATCGCGAACCCCTTGGAAGCCCGTTGGGGCGTTACCAGAAATTCGTTTTTGTTCAACACAGTTATGCGGGCAGGAATATCGGCCTGATGCAACCGATCAACCAGATCTTCAACGCTGATGAATGCGTCCGCATCCTCGATAAGACCATGAATGGCATACACGCCCTGGTGACTTCGACCGGACAGCCGGACTCCGGGCGTTTCGGCCAGCAACTCATACACACGATCACCCTGCCAGTCATATCCGATGTGCCGACTCCAGCCCTTGTCGCGGGAAAGACGCGCACCGTAATGAATTTGTGTACCACCCCGGGTAATCAACACGTCGGGCACGACCAGGCCCTGTTTTTTGAGCAGGGCAAGAATGTCGTGGCGGGGGCGATCGGAAACCAGTCCATACGCCACCTGCCGCCGGTGACGGCGCAGCAGGGCAATCAATTCGCGTAGGGCGGCGACATCAATATCCGTATTCAGAATCCGATCATCGATGAGAATCATGCGATCGACGGTCATCGGCGTGGATGCGACATTTGCAGCGGCTTCAGTAGTCACAGCGGGTGCGCTGGTCTGCTGATGCAACGGCATGGAAGCAAGCGTCTCGAAGTACTGTTCGACATGCGCGGGCCAGGTGTAGTGATGGCGCACGCCTTTGATCCCATTGCGCGCATAGCTGTCCCAACGCGCCGTATCGGTCAGCAAGGCCAATAACTGCTGGCCCATGCCTTCGGCATCGAGCGGATTGATGAGCTCGCCATTTTTGCAGGCCCGGATAATGTCTCGCGGCCCCCCGTCTTCCGTTGCCAGAATGGGTAAACCACACGCCGCAGCCTCGATCAGCGTGAGGCCGAAGGGCTCGGTCAGCGCGGGGTTGATGAATACGCCACGGCGCTCGGCCGTCCAGCGATAAAAATCAGGCACATCCTGCGATTGATGGTGGCGCGGATAGGCGGCCTTGCCATACAGATCGTAGCGATCGATCAACAGCAGAATCTCGGTCAACACCTGTCGGGAACCTGGGTCCATGTCGCGAATGTCATCCCGATTTCCCGCCACGATGACCAGATTGGCAACTTCTTGCAGTGCGGGGTTGCGTCCATAGGCATGGACCAGCGTGGCGATGTTCTTGCGCTCGTCGGGGCGAGACAAGGCAAGGATGGCGGGTTTGTCCGGCTCGCGGAGAAACCGGGCCAACTCATCGGCAATAGGCATCGGCCCGGTGATTTTTGGATCGAAACGCCTCAGATCAACGCCCGGCGGGATGACTTCCATCCGAGAGGGATCGGCCCAGTCGTACAAACCATACTGGGTTTCGATTTCATCCTGAGTACTCACCACCACCAACGAACAGGCCGCGAGCACTTCCTCTTCGACTCGAATCCGGCGGGAGAGCGCATATTTCTGTTCGATGACCCTGGCGGACTCGCCACTGGCCAAAAGGCGTTGTCGTTTGACCCGCCCGAGTGAGTGACCGGTATGCACCAGCGGCACGCCCAGCTGCAGCGACAGCCGCATGCCCACATAACCGGCATCGGCATAATGACTATGCACCAGTGCGGGTTTGAGCCCGGTCTGGCGAATATAATCGAGCGCATGGTCGCTCAGGCTATCCAAATGATCCCAGAGTTGTTCCTTGGGCAGGTATTCGTCCGGACCGGCAGGCAGCCGCACAATCCGTGCATTTGGTGCATCCGCCAACGGCTCCTCCGGTACGGCATAGTCTGCCGAGACACGATCATCCCGCACGAGACGAGTGATTAAATCCACGCGCGAAACGACCGGATGCTTCGCCAGTGCCCGCGCCAGTTCGACCACATACAGGGTTTGGCCGCCCGTGTCGGCATCGCGCCCGAGTTCCAGTTCAGAACCGCGAATCAGGCCGTGTACGCTGATCAGAACGATATAAAGCCCGGGTTTGCGCCCCCGGGGGCGGGATTCGACCATGGGCTCGGCCGTGGATTCTGGCCGCGTTTCGGCGGCGCGCTCTTTCACGTGCGCAGGCGTATCGTTCATCGCTCTCCTCCACGTTGCATACCTTGAGGTGTCGATGGCGCACCCATCAGTTCGGGATCATCCGGCGGCTGAGGAGCAAAACCCAAACGGTTCAGCACGTCCGGTTCATCAAGAAAATGCCTCGCCAGAAGCAACCCGGTCGCGCTCCAGACCTGCCGGACATTCGCGCGCCGCCCGACCAGCCGCCCGGTGCGGCCATCGTAGTATTCGGGCCAGTTATCACGAAGCAACCGCTCCTCGGCTTCGGCCCAGGCACGGGAAGCCATGTCGTAACGACCGGCTTTGATTGCCGCCGCCACGAAGGGCCAGATCAGCACCGGCCAGTTGCCGCCATTGTGATAGGACCAAGGGATGTTTTTCGGGTCGGAGCCGGTGATCAAACGCCATTCGTGCGATTTAATTGCTGGGTAGACCAGCTTCATCGGCATCCGGCCAATCAGATCGTTCCAACGCAGTTCGATCAGATTCATCAACTCTTCGACCTGCTCCGGCCGGGCCAGGTTGGCCACCAGCATCAACAAATTGCCTTGCGAGAAGAAACGAAAATCCACACGCCCCGGCCCGAGATTACCGACAAAATATCCCGATCTGTCCGGCAACCACTCAGGCAGCCATTCGGGGATCGATTCGGGATAGATATTGAAGAGATTTTCGACGTCTTCGCCGAACATTTCGGTTGAGAACCGGTAGATGCGATTGAGCACATCCATATCGAGCCAGTAATACCGCTGCAGGTATTGACGCAGCACGACGCGCCGACGGTGCGCCAGATCGATCAGCCACTGGCTGCCCTCTTCCGGCACCAAAAGATCGGCGCAACACAGCGTCATGTCGAACAGGGCCTGAATTTCCAACGGATGACCGTTGACCCCCATCCGCCGGTCGATCATGAATGAGCCGTCGGGCACGAGCAAAGTGGGGAACACCTCAAACCGGCTTTGCAGGCACAGGCTTAAAATCATCCGCAACATGCGCTGGATTTCCGGCGTCCGGGCAAAGGCTTCATCACCCGTGTACCGCACATAGGCCCGCAGCAAAACGGCCCACCACATCATCGAATCGACGGGCGCAACGCGCCCAATCGCCCGGTCACCGAAATCGGCGAGGATGCTTTCCTCGCCATCAGCATCACGATGCACGCGGAACGAAGCAGGCAGCACACCGGGCGCGATCTGCTGACCTTCCAGCGCCTCCTGCTGACCACGGAGCAGCATGATGACATGCAAAAAAGACCGGACGATATCCTCACGGCCTTCAAGCAACATGATGAGCCCGGCCGAAAAGAAATCACGAACGAAGCAATCACTGTAATTAACGGCAGGCGCCGTATGATCCGTGCTGGCCACCGTGCCGACGGGCTGCCCCTGATAGTAGATCAGTGCACTGTCGAGCAAGCGGTACGCGTCGTCGAGCGCCGGGGAAAATCCCGCATACTTGGGGTTTTCAAAACAGGAATCCGGGTTTTTCTGAGCCACCAAGGAACCCCTTTCAAGCAGAACCAATCGAGTCAATCAGCCGCCGGCGCGCCCTCGCGAGCTGCGACGTGGCCAAACAGAGCCTAACCCGACACTAACATAGTTTGCTTAAATGGCCACCCCCGAGAGGCACACAGACGTTCAACGGGGACTCAAAACACCATCGTGCATCACCAATATCCGCTGCATGCGTTCGGCCAGTTGGTTGTCGTGCGTGACCAGCACGATGGCGGTTCCGAACCGCTGATTCAACGACACCATTGCATTGAAGACACCGTCGCTGCTATGGCTATCGAGATTTCCGGTCGGTTCATCGGCCAGCACCACCGCCGGCTCCGTCACCAGCGCACGGGCAATGGCTACCCGCTGACGCTCACCGCCGGAAAGCTCTGCGGGACGATGTTCCGCACGCGCGCCCAGCCCGACCGCTTCGAGTAACGCCCGAGCCCGAGTGTGCGCCTCGATCCGGGGCAAGCGACGAATCAACAGCGGCATGGCGACGTTGTCGAGCGCGGAGAATTCCGGCAGCAGATGATGTGCCTGATAGACGAAGCCCAGATGACTGTTCCGCGACCTTCCTCGCGCCGCTTCGCTCTGGCTGGAAAGCAGGTGCCCGGCCAACCAGACCTCACCCGCCGTGGGCTTGTCCAGCCCACCCATCAGTTGCAGCAGGCTGGATTTACCGGAACCGGATGCGCCGACAATCGCTAGCATTTCGCCCTTTTTGACGGCCAGATCGATCCCTTTGAGCACCGGCACGACAAGATCACCTTCGCGATAGGTGCGGTGCAGGTTGCGGGTTTCGAGCACGATATCGGGATCACCGATGGTGGTGGAGATGTCATTCATAACGTAAAGCCTCGGCTGGCTGCACACGCGAGGCGCTCCAGGCAGGATAAATCGTGGCAAGGAAGGACAACCCGAAGGCCATCAAGCCGACGTGCCACACGTCGTTCCAGTCGAGGCGCGAGGGCACTTCGCTGATGTAATACACGTCGGCAGGCATGAACTGGGTACCGGTGAGATGCTCGATCCACGGCACGATGGTTTCGACGTTGGACGCGATCAGCACCCCGAAGCCCACGCCGATCAGCGTACCGATCAGGCCGATCACGGTACCGGAAATCAGAAAGATGCGCATGATGCTGCCGGGGCTTGCGCCGAGCGTGCGCAGAATCGCAATGTCGCCGCGCTTGTCCGTCACCACCATCACCAGTGTGGACACGATATTGAACGCCGCAACCGCCACGATCAGCGAGAGAATGATGAACATGACGGTGCGTTCGGTCTGCACCGCGCGGAAGAAATTGCCGTTCGCCTGCGTCCAGTCGGTCGTCCAGTACGGGTTACCGAGCTTGAGGTTCAGATCGCGCGCGACCCAGGGTGCGCGGAACATGTCGTCGAGTTTCAGCCGCAGACCGGTCACGCCATCACCCATCCGGAACAAAGCCTGCGCATCCTTGAGATCGATGAATGCCGAACCGCGATCGTATTCGTACATGCCAACCTTGAAGATGCCGACCACGGTGAACTGACGCTGACGCAACAAGCCACCCACGGGCGTCACGGCGACATTGGCGGTGATGAGCATGAGCTTGTCGCCCACCGCAACGCCAAGGCTTTGGGCCAGCGCCTCACCGAGCACAATGCCGAACCCGCCCGGCTTGAGATCGCTTAGCGAACCGGCGACCATGTGCTTGCCGATATCGGTCACCGCGTCCTCGTATTTGGGCTCGATACCACGGATGATCGCGCCGGACACATTCGGCTGTGCCGACAGCATCGCTTCGGCCTGAACATACGGTGCGGAAGCTACTACATTCGGCTCGTTTTGGACCTTTTGCGCCAGTGAACGCCAATCCTGCAAAGCCTGACCGTTCTCGCTGATGGTGGCGTGCGCCGTCATGCCGAGAATACGATGGCGCAGTTCATCCTGAAACCCGTTCATCACCGAAATCACCACGATCAGCGCCGTCACCCCCAGCGTGATGCCGATGATCGACGTCGCCGATATGAAGGAGACGAACCGGTTACGCCGCTTGGCGCGGGTGTACCGCAAGCCGATTAGCCACTCAAAAGATCGAAACATGCCGTGTATCCGCCGGATTCTTTTATAAAACGCCCGGCAGTTTAGCAGCCGCGGGCACACTATGACCGCAGGAGTACCGAAATGATTCAGAGCGCGTTACACTGTCGCCTACGTGCACTCGGTCAAACTTCGGACTGAACACCCCTGGAAGATTATGTCTTGCCCCACTTAGGAGTTGTTGTTATGGATCAACGAACCTCGCCTTTTTCCTCTCGTTTTGTCCGCAACCTGTTGGCATTCGGCATCGGTTTTGCGCTCGTGATGGGTGCGCAAGTCGCATCGGCCGATGAGTTGGTCATGCAGCCGGACATCAATCAGGCCAAGCCCGGAACAAAATATTACGTCCATGGCCTGTCCATGGCCCAGGTGGCCAGAAAGTTCGGCCAGCCCGGCAGGAAACTGGCACCTGAACCGGCAAAGGGAACCAAGTATCAGCCGCCAATCACGCGCTGGGTTTACCCTGAGTTCACCGTGTACTTTGAGCATGGGCACGCAATTCACCTGGTGAACCATCACAAGCGACCGAAGTAATCTAAACTCTACCTAGGCACTACAAAAGTTCATGCCCTGCTTAAATCGTTCCCCCTTATTTATCCGGAGTTCAGTGATGAAAACAAATGTTGGTTCAATTGATAAGATTCTGCGGATTGTGGTTGGCCTGGTGCTCATTGCCCTGTCGGTATTCAATATCGGTGGCATTGGCTACTGGGGTTATATCGGGATCATCCCGTTGCTGACCGGTCTGTTCAATTTCTGCCCGGCATACACGTTGCTCGGCCTGAACACCAAAGGCAAATCTGCCGAGTAATTTCAGGGTAATTGCAGAGATTGAGTTTCCGCTCCGCCTTGCGGACAAAAGTGCCGCCGATTCACACATACCGATCAGCGGCATTGTTTTGTCTGCTGTTTTTTATCGGCCACAGCGCTCTTGCGGCAACATTGCCGTCCATCGTCGATGAAGCCAGTGGTCTGACCCGCTCACCGCAGCATGTTGGCGTCTATTGGACGCATAACGACAACATCAATCTGCCGGCTTCCTCTAAAAAAAGTGTGCCGCTCCTGTTCGCCATCAACGCCGATGGCAAGTTGCTCAGCACACTCAAGCTCGATAATGTTCGGCAACGCGATTGGGAAGCCATCACCCACCTTGATCTGGATGGCAACCCGACGCTCGTGATCGGCGATATCGGCGACAATCGAGGCACTTGGCCGGATTATCGGCTGTGGTTTGTTCCAGAACCTGTTGCACTCAAAACCGATGTCACCCAGAGGCCAACGGCGCTCATCCGTTTTCGTTATCCCGATCAAGCACCCGCACCGCGACGCCAAGGTGGCTATAGCGGCGGCCACGATGCCGAATCGCTGGTGTTTGATGCGCAAAACAACGAGTTCTTACTGCTCAGCAAACGGGAAAAACCGGCACGGCTGTTTGCAATCCCGCTGGCATCCAGCGTGAACCTCAACGACCGCAAGCCCATCAGCGCACAGGAGAAAAAAGCAGCGGTCGTCACAGCGCGATTCATTGCCAATTTACCCACGCTGCCCGCCCCCGATCTCGTCAGTTGGCTGCTGCATCCATTCACCAGCCCGTACGCCGATCAACCCACAGCCATGGCGCTCGCGCCTGATGGGCGCCGGTTGGCGATACTGACCTACAGCGCGGTGTATTACTTCTACCGCAAGGCAAACGAGGATTGGCACGCGGCACTACAAAAGCCGTTCGCATCCGTGTCCTTGCCATCAATCGAGCAATGGGAAGGCGCCAGTTTTAGCGCGGATGGTAAAAACCTGATAGTGGTAAGGGAGGGTTTGGGAGAGCGCACGATCATGACGCTTACAGCGCCCGAAGCCGCACAATAGCAAGTCCCGAGCTTTTTCCCAATGCAACAAGATTAATCGGGCGCGAGAAGTGGCACATAATCCGGGGCAAAAGTGCCACCAGCCGAGAACGGTTTATTCTCGTCAATCAGAGTGGGCACAATGCCCATGCCATAAGTGAAATCACCCACGGTGGTATTGATGGGGCGATCAGTCACCACCTCGCTCACCACATAGGGTGTGCCGTTTTGATGGGCATAACCATTTGCCTCGTCGCGGAAATACTGTAAGGACGCCGGTGTTTTTTCAAATACGTCTTTACCAAAATCAAAGCGTTGAGTGACCACCACCTCGCGATAACGCCGGGCTGCTTCGAGTGCGTCCGCCAGAGTGGGCAAGAATAATTCGGGCAGAATCCGTTTGGCTGAATCCAGATACGCACCCTTTGCGGTAAATTCCCGGATCAGCGCCAGTCGCTGCCGCTGCGCCTGCTCAATCGCCACGACATTTTTGGTGGCAATGGCCGCGTTCAAATCTGGCCAATCCTGCGAATACCCTTGAGCCGTGCTGATTTTTTGCGCTAAAAACGCATCGACGGTGGCAGGCATATCGCCATAAAGCGAGATACCCACCACATGATCCAGAAAGAAGCGGAATTCGCCCTGTTGCGCGTATCGATTCACCGGCTCCGGCATGGTGAGTGTGCCGGGCGTTTGGTTTGCGCTGGCATTCGGGTTGGCTTTGAACCCCAGGTAATTCATCTCGCCCCAGCCTGCATTGCCATTTAATTTGCGTGGCAGCGCCCAGGTCGAATCGATCGTGTTGCCCGTACCGGAGGTGAATACGGGGTTCTGACCCACATCCGATTGGCGCACATTGCTGGAATGACAACCCACGCATTGGGTCAACTCGGAGGGGGTTTGCGGTCGCAGTTCGCCTTTGGCATCCTCGATAAAGCCGCCGATGATCCAGCCTGTCCCGTTCTCAATCCAGCCATCCGTCCGGCTGGCATAAACCGGCGCGGACTCTTCCTTCAGGGTGTTACCAAACTCGGCGGGATACCATTCGTGTAATTTGATCATCCAGCGGACTTCTTTGACCCGATGCGCGCGTGTGCCCGGAAAGGGGCTGACGGCAGGATTGCTGCCATCGGCCTGAACATCCACATAATGCAAAGGGTGCGCAAACTCGGTGCCCAGCGGATATTGACCTCGAACGATCTCGATATTGCTGGCTGCGCCGACATAATGCGTTTGCCCCGACGAGAGTCGGTTCTGGATATTCGCGGTTACCAACTCCAGATTTTCGGCATAGGTCTCGGTCGAAAACGCACCGCTGGCGGTTTGCATGAACACCTTGGGCAGGCGAATATAAATGCCAGAAACGCTACCCGCCAGCGGGGTAAAAATGCCATAGGGCATAAAGTTCACCGCGCGCCAACCCGTCATGAAGCCTTGTTCATCCTGGAACAGACTACCTGCTGGATTATTCGTGCGTACAAACCCATCGGCTTTAGCGGGCAGATCATCTGGGTTTAAGCTGGGGAACACGCGAAAAGGTGAATCCACACCCGCATCCCAAGAAGTCAGAGCGCCCAGCGCCGCGCGCTTGGCAAAGGCCGCTTGCCAGTTGTTTTGGCGAATATAGGTTTGCATGTCCCAGTCGGCCGCATCGGCGCCCAGTGCGACAACGGCCGTATGTAACACTTCGGGCTTTAACGTGTTCATCCAGGGGTTAATACTGGAATTCACCACCTGCGGATAATCGAATACGCCAAAAGCATACTCGGCTTGCAGGTTACCGATGTTGGGATTCAGCCCCGCCTGCGGATTGTTGTTGCCTAGTTTGAGTGCAGCCACGCCGTTGGTATGGCAAAACAGGCAGGCATTTTGCGTACCGCCGCCGGTTTCAATAAAACACTGCGCGGGAATATGCGCGTGTGGGTTGGCGAAGGTGGCGCGGCTAATGTACTCCCCGAGCAGCGGAAGTTGCTGCGCCGTGGGATTTGGTGCAGGTGGTTGGGGGGGCTGCGGTGTTGATGAGCCCCCGCCGCCACAGCCGACCAAGCCTACGGTAATGAGGCTCGCAAGGGATAAATAGCGCAGCGTTTGGGTGGTATTTTGCATGATGAAATCCTATTTTTTCAATAGAAATCAGGTAATTGATTGCTGGTGAAAAAATAAGGCCAGAGTCATTCCGGCCTTAGGCCCCGCCTTGCGGCAGGGCGCATGAACCCGACTTATTTTTTGGGTGCAGTGATTGCGGGCAGGCCACCGATATAACCCACATCCGCTTGCAGGTAGTAATTCAATGTACCAACACTATTAACGCCGAAGAGTTTTTCGGCCTCGGCCTTCAGCTTCGTGGTCAGGTTGGCATCTTGGCTCTTGATCCAGTCGCCTTGGTGTTGCGTGTTGCTCATGATGTAAGCATAACCACCAATATCGTCCACGATCTGCAAGCCGGTGGCTTCGGCGCCCGCCGCTGTGGACAAAATCCGCGAGAGTTTTTGGCTGTCGATGTTATAGGCCCAGACAAAATTGTTCACGTGGTTACCTGAGTCTTCGCCAACAAACAATGTACGCATCGGCTCGGAGTAGAACAGGTTGTCAGTGTTCGCGATGAAGTTCACATCTGCCGTATTACCGTTGGCATCCGCAACAATGGGTTTGCCGAGCAGCATCGGCTCCACATATGCCTTGGTGGCAACATAGGCTGAGTTGATCGGGTTGCCCGCTGTATCCTTTTGATTGGCCGCCAGATCGAAGGTGTAAGTTGCCCCCGCCGTGTTCCCCGCCGCACGGATGTCATCGACCGGACCACCATCGTTAGTCAACATCGAAGATTGGATGTAACTGATGGCGTAGTACATTTTCTTGTCTTTATCATTAAACGCCACGCCCTCACCTTTGGTGAATTCAGTGGTTGCCCCCAAGTAGGCCGCATAGCGCCGTGTTTCCAGGAAAGCGGCTGCCTGTTCCATACCGGGCTTGAGCTTAATCCAGACGGTTTGAGCAGAACCAGCACGGGTCGGGATGTAACCGGGTGTATCCGTTAAGGCGATTTCGAAAATATCGTTGATCGTGATGTTGCTATCAACGATGGCCTTGATTTCATCGTAGGTGCCGTGACCCAGTTTGACCCAGGAAATAGTGGCGCCCGGTCCATCCGCTCCATCTGGTGATGTTTGATTCCACTTGGCTGCGTAAACGGTGCCGCCTGCTTTCGGGTTGTTGGCTACATCGCCCACGAACATGAACAAACCAGCGTAGGCGCCATCGTCGCCATAAACAGCAGTGCGACCATCTGCCGCCCAGCGCGCCAATTCCCAGGTACCGCGCCCCATTTCATAATGCTTGGTGACGTCATAGCTGCCGTCTTTTTTAACCGCGACCTCAACGGGAAAGCCATACTGATACGGATTTGCCGTTTGCGTATTATTAAAATACACCTCAGTCAGGGCTTTTAAGCCAGCCGCCGTCGTGGTGTATTTTTTCTCGCTAGGCACGAAGTAAAGGTCATAATCCTCCTCGCCACCCATATGGGTATTCCATGGTGTGGGGCCGCCCGCGCAGAAAATCCAACCGCCTTTGACGCTCGCAAAATCAACCGGCTGCTGGCTGACCACCGATAATGTTCCATCCTTGTCCTGATTTATGGATGACAGGCTCATCTCCATCGGCATACGGCTGTACCAACCGGCTGCTTTGTATGATTTTTGTCCATCTGCAAGAATACTGTCGTATTCCCAGTGGGTTACCATGAACAGATTGCCGTCCACGTTCAAAAGACTGTTGGCATCCGGCGTTTCGGCAATGACCGGAGCGCCATTTGGATCCATGATGGGCTTCATGTCCGTATCATACAGTTGGCCGGCGGCCTGCTTGCTGCCATTGACGGTTGTAACCTGATCGGTGTTTTTGAACAACCTGTTGTACGTCAATGGAAAATCTTTGGTGCTGCCATCGCTGTACGTCACCGTCGCTACCGATTTGGTATGGGTCGTTACAAACTCGGCATCCGTGCTTGCTACCGGTGTCGCCGAGAAGGTAACGCTGGTTGCAATTGGTGCTGGTGTTGGGGTTGGTGTTGGTGTTGGTGTTGGTGTTGGTGTTGGTGTTGGGGTTGCACTGGCTGTTGAATCGTTCGAGCTATTGCAACCAGTCAAACCAACTGCGAGAACGCCGGCAATGGCCAGCGCGAGGATATTCTTGTTCATCGTTGAGGCTCCAGGAATTATTTGGCATTCAATATCAAGCCAAAATTGGCTTGTGGAGCGCTACTTTAGGGAGCTTCGATGAAGGGTGAGTGACACCGGGATGAACCTTAGATTAAGGTTAAATGCAAGTAATAATTACTAGCCGTGGAATTTGTTTGCCGGGATTTTGGTAAGTCTGAACTTCATCAACCCTGTTTTTAATCGCCAGTTCATGGCTGTCGCCACGAAAAACCTCTTCACTTTTTATTTCATAAATGTATTATCTATTTATGAATAGAATCGCCCATCAAGTGTCTACACTTCGTATCAGCGCCATCGGCGCTGTGTGCGCGCTGCTGGCAGCATGCGCCGATCCGTCGGGCATCCTGCCGCACGCTCGGCCCACGACTGTCGGTCAGCTGAACTTAAGCACGGGCTTGTCCCACCAAACTGATGAAGAAGCCAGCGCCAGCAAGGCGCAGGCATGGTGGCTCGCATTGCACGACCGGCAGCTCGACGCGCTGATGATGCAGGCACTGACGCACAACCCCGATCTCGCCATTGCACGGGCGCGCATCCGGCAGGCGAAAGGATTGAGTGAAGCCGCCGGGGCCGTCGAGCGACCGCGCGTTGATCTGGATGCCCACGTCGGCAGGGCACACTGGACCAACAACCAGTTCTTCCCCCCGCCATTCGGCGGCAGCACGACCTGGGACAATGGCTTTAATCTTTCCGCCAGCTACGCTCTGGATTTATGGGGAAAGAATCGGGCGATCGTTCAGGCGGCCGAAGATCGCCTCAAGGCCAGTGTCGAGGCCAGAAATGCCGCCGCTTTGCTGCTTTCGAGCCAACTGGTGGGCGCGTATCTGCACTATGCCGCCGATGTCGCGCTGTTGCGAACGGCCACCGAACGCCAGGCAGAAGCCGACCGGGCCGTACAAATCGAACAGATTCGCCTCGATCACGGCCTGACGGATGCGGCTCATCTGTACGATGCCCAACTGACCGCCGCCCGCGATCAGGAAGAGGTAGCCACCTACTCGGGAGACCTGCACCTGCGTGCCGAGCAGATTGCCGTCTTGACCGGGCGGGGTACGGCGACAGACACCCCGCTGCAAGCGCCGACGGTCGTGTTGGGCGATGATTGGTCGGTACCGCATGACGTACCGACGAACCTAATCGGCAGCCGCCCGGACGTCCGCGCCCGACGCCTGCAGATGGAAGCGGCCGCCCGGGACATTCACGTCGCTCGGACGGCGTTTTACCCCGACATCAACCTTGCCGCGTATCTGGGCGGACTTGCCGCTTCCGGCGGTTTAACGAGTTTCCTGCAATCGAATTCCGCGCACTATGGCGTCGTTCCTGCACTCACCCTGCCCATTTTCGAAGGTGGACGACTGCGCGGACTGTTGCGCGCGCGCACCGCCGCCTACGACGAAGCCATCGCCGAATACAACAAGACGCTGCTCACCGCCTTGCAGCAAACGGCCAGCGCCCTGACGCAACTCCACACGCTTGCCGAACGCCGTGAGGCATTGAACGACGCACGACGCGCCGCCGATGCCGAGGCGAAACGCGCCGAACAGCGCTTTGCCGCAGGGTTGACCAATCGTTTTCCCGTGCTGGCCGCCCGACAATCCGTGCTCAATCTGGAAGCGCAACGCATTTCGCTGAATGCCGAGGCCAGCGCCGCACTCGCTCAGTTGTACGCTGCGCTCGGCGGAACCGTTCTGCCCCACACCCTGCCCCATGCTTCACAAGGAGTCACCGGATGACCAAACCAACACCCGCCGCAACTCTGGCAAAGAGCTTTGCGCCAGCGGACGCCCGCCTCGCCCTGACGGCGAAACGTTTTCCCGCCTTCGATCGGAAAACCGTCACCCTCGCGCGACTGACCAACTTCGTCGCCAAGGGCCTCGCCAATCATGCCAACCGTGCCCTCAAACACCATGGATTGAATCACACCGGCTACGCCGTCATGGTCATGCTTTTCGGTTCGATCGACCAGACGCTGACACCCTCGCAACTGGTGGACGCCACCCATGAAAAATCCGCAAACATCACCCGTATTTGCGACGATCTACTGCGTCAAGGCCTGATTTCCCGCGAAGTCGATTCCGTTGATCGCCGCAAGGTACAGGTTCGCCTGACGACGGCCGGCGAGAAACGGATCACCGAAGTTCTCCCTGATGTCGTCGCGGTAACCCGAAACAATTTCGCCCTGCTGGACACAGCGGAACGCCTGCAACTCGACTATCTGTTGCGCAAGGTCATCGAAGGGCAGGAACAGATGCCGTGAATCCGGAACCGTCACAGTCCGCGCTCATCGGGCGGCAACGCCTGGTCGCCTTGCAGAACTTCTTCAAGGAAGAGGCGGTAAGCTGGCTGTTCGTGCTCAAAACGTTAATCGCCGCGCTGATTGCCCTCTGGCTGGCCTATCGACTGGAACTGGAATCACCGAAGACAGCGGTCGTTACCGTATTTATCGTCATGCAGGCCCGAACGGGGATGGTGCTGGCGAAAGGCTTCTACCGCGCCCTGGGCACGATTATCGGCAGTGGCGTGGCACTGCTGCTTGTGGCCGCTTTCGCACAGGAACGGGTTATGTTCCTGATCGGGCTGGCGATCTGGGTTGGCATGCTGACGGCGGGTGCAACGACCTACCGCAACTTTCAGTCCTACGCCTTCGTGCTGGCGGGCTACACCGCGTGTCTGGTCGGCCTGCCCGCCGCCATGGATCCCAATGCCGCATTTGATATTGCCGTCACGCGGCTCACCGAAGTCCTGCTTGGCATTCTGGTCGCCAGCACCATCAGCGGACTTGTCTTCCCGCTTTCGATACGCGAATTGTTGCTTTCGGCCGCACTCAAGCGATTCGCGACCTTTGCCAACTCCACAGGTCGAGCGCTCAGTTTCGGAGTTCCCACTGAGGAATGGGGCAGCCTGCACCTGAAGGCAATCAACGAAATCGTCACGCTCGACAGCTACCGCTCCGTCGGGATTTTCGACAACCCTAAAACCCGCCTGCAAAACCAGACCATTCTGCGCATGAGCGCCGATCTGATTGCCGCTGCCAGCACGCTGCACGTTCTGAACCGACACATCCTGCGGCTCAACGACCCCAGCATGAATGCCGTCCGCGAAGCGCTCGATCCCCTGCTGGCCACTGGCGTGCGGCTACTGCAAACCCATGTTCCGACATCGGCCTTTGAAGCACAGCAACTCATGTCGTATATCGGCGAGTGGCAGGCCGAAATACAGAAACACAAATCCAGAATCCAGGCAGAAAACACGTTCTCACCCGAACAACAACTCGCCTTCGATACGGCACTGATGCTGCTCGAACAGTTTCTCGATGAATTCCGGCACTATGGGCGCAGTCACTCGGCCCTGCAGGACGCACGAATCATTGAGGATGATGACCAGGCGCCGCCTCTGATTCAGCATGG
The DNA here is from genome assembly GCA_021795795.1 of Pseudomonadota bacterium. The sequence goes on from JAJYPA010000042.1 coordinate 29,197, forward strand.
TCGTCACGCGACGGATTTCTCACAACCCCTGATCGCGGGATTGCGCACCGTGTTGATTCTGGGCGTGATGTCGGTGTTCTGGATCAACTCGTCATGGCCGACCGGCGTTCTGGCGCTCACCATCGCCGTTGTCGTCAGCGCCCTGTTTTCCACCGCACCGAACCCCGCCAAGATGGTTTTCCAGATGTGGCAGGGGATTGCCCTGTCGTTCGTCGCCGCCTTTGCTTTCCAGTTCACGGTGTTGCCCAATCTGCATGGCTTCACGCAATTGACGTTCGGGTTGGTACCGTTTCTGGCCTTTGGTGCCTATTTAATGACCCGCCCGAAATGGGGTGCGATCGGGGTGGGCTTCGGGCTGTTTTTCAGTACCTTGGCCATTCCGGACAATGTCACCCAATTCAACTACGCCGGGCTATTGAACAGCGGGATCGCCCTACTGGTCTCGGCCACGATCGCGGCGCTCGCCTTCTTGACCGTCATGCCCATGGGCAACCAGTTGTCGCGCTATCGCATGATGCGGGCACTGAATCGACAGCTCATCGTCGCCTGCCAGAACCCGCTGACCGGTCTGCGCCCGCAGTTTGAACGCGATACCCGCGAGTTGCTGCGGCAGATCGCCGGCATGCGTGGTTTCAACACAGCCAAAGATCGCGCCACATTGACCGAAGCGCTGACCATCCAGGAACTGGGCAGCGCCATCCTTGAATTGCGCACGCTGCTCGGACAACCCCATTCGCTCGATGCCACCCGACTGTCGTCCGTTCAAACGGCCATTTCCGCCTTGGCCCGGTTTTACCGCCATCGAAATCAGCGCAATTTGCGCGCGCTTCAGCAGGCATTCAACAACGTCATCCCACAGGTATTCGACCAAGTATTCGATACCAAGGGAAAAGAGCCGACATCCAATGACCGGAAAATCCAGATTTACCTGCACCTGATTCAACTTCAGGTTCAAGCCCTGTCGGATATCGGCCGCCCTGCCGCCCCCGAGCCGGAAGTGAGCAAGGAGGTAGCCGGTTATGCCGCGTGAAATTCCGTTGTTCGATGCGCTGATACCGACGTTGCTGCTCATCCTGATCGGCAGCGCCCTGATCTACGTGCTTATCGATCAACTTCTGCGTGATGTCGATTGGGATCGTTTTGTCTGGCACCCGGCCCTGTTCCGGTTTGCCCTGTTTGTGATTTTGTTCAGTGGCCTTGGGCTATGGTGGTACTCATGAAACTCGCTGCGGTCGGCCGCTTTGTTTTAACCAGCTTGATTGTCGGAATCGCCGTCTATCTGGGGTACCAATTATGGCTGCGCTACATGGATTCACCCTGGACCCGCGATGGTCGGGTGCGGGCTAATATCGTGCAGATCACGGCTGATGTCGGCGGCCGCGTGGTTGCGGTTCCGGTACACGATAACGAATTCGTCCACCGGGGTGATGTTCTGTTTGAAGTGGACCCAGCGCGCTACCAGCTCGCACTCGCCAATGCAAAAGCGCACCTGGCTGCGACGCGAGCGACACTTGAAATGAAGCGGCAGCAGGCCAAACGACGGGTCGCACTCGATCCTGAAGTAGTATCCGCCGAGCAGAATAACGACACGCAGATGGCCGCACAGGAAGCTATGGCAGCCTACGACCAGGCAAAAGCCGAACTGGACCTCGCCAAACTCAATCTGCAGCGAGCCACCGTTCGCGCGCCGGTCAACGGCTATGTCACCAACCTGTTGTTGCGCCCCGGCGACTACGCTGCCGTCGGTGCACCCAAAATGGCCATCGTCGATGCCGACTCGTTCTGGGTATACGGTTATTTCGAGGAAACGCGTTTGCGGCATCTTCAAGTCGGCGATCCGGCACGGGTAACCTTGTTGGGGCACACCAAGG
>JAJYPA010000420.1 GCA_021795795.1 Pseudomonadota bacterium
CATGATCAACACGTCCCACATTCGCACTTTCGGCTGGGCAACGATGGAAGAAGTGGAGGCCATGCGCCGCTGGAGCATGCGGGTCAATATGCTGCTGTCCGCACTTTTCACCAAAGCGCAGCTGATTTTGGTGGACTTCAAGCTGGAGTTCGGGCGTTTTGACGGGGAACTTTATCTCGGCGACGAATTCAGCCCCGATGGCTGTCGGCTCTGGGACGCCCGGAGTCTGGAAAAAATGGATAAGGACCGTTTCCGGCGCAATCTGGGCGGGGTGGTGGAGGCGTATGCCGAAGTCGCACGCCGCCTGGGCGTGCCGCTTCCCGCCGCATCATAAAGTCGGTATCTTTCCAGCGGGATAGCCTGCGGGCTCGTCCCGCCGCATTTCTTGAATGAGGGATCATCCCATGCTGCTGCTTCGCGGCTCTGCGGCGCTGTCCGCCTTTCGTGTACAACACCTGCTGCGCACCCTCGTTGCCGGGGGGATTCCCGTCCAGGGAGCCGTCGTTCAGTACCTGCATCTGGTGGATCTTGGCGCCGCCCTGACATCGGCGGAAATGGGAGTGCTGACGGCTTTGCTGCAGTACGGGGAACCCGCTGAAGGACCGGCAGAAGACGCCCCGGAAGTCTGCGTGGTGCCCCGTCTCGGAACCATCTCGCCATGGTCCAGCAAGGCGACGGACATCGCCGGACACTGTGGACTGGCGGCGGTGCGGCGCATTGAACGAGGGGTTTCGTATCGTTTGCGCAAAACCGGCGATGCGGCCTTCAGCGCGGCGGAGTTGCAGGCTATGAGCCGGCTTCTGCACGATCCCATGACCGAGTCGGTATTGCCGGACTGGGCGGCGGCAGCGGCCATTTTTGCTCACCCGAAACCCGCATCGCTGACCCGTATCGCGCTGCGCAAAGAGGGGCGGGCCGCCTTGCACGCGGCCAATGCCAGCATGGGTCTCGCCCTCGCACCGGCGGAGCTGGATTATCTGTTCGATTATTTTTCCGGCCTGGGCCGCGATCCCAGCGATGCCGAACTGATGATGTTTGCCCAGGCCAATTCCGAGCACTGTCGGCACAAGGTATTCAATGCGGCCTACCGGCTGGATGGCCACGTTCAGGACCTCAGCCTCTTCGCCATGATCCGCGAAACCCACCGGCGACATCCCCAGGGCACGCTGTCGGCCTATAAGGACAACGCCGCGGTCATGGCGGGCGGCGCGTTGAGCCAGCCTTTCGCGGTGGATGCGTCGGGAGAGTATGCCGTAGCGGAAGAACGCACCGCCATCCTGATCAAGGTGGAGACCCACAACCATCCGACGGCTATTTCGCCTTTTCCGGGAGCGGCCACGGGGAGTGGCGGCGAGATTCGCGACGAGGGGGCCACCGGACGAGGCGGTAAGCCCAAGGCGGGTTTGACTGGCTTCTCGGTATCGCATCTGCGGATTCCCGGCTATATCCAGTCATGGGAGTCGAACCCTTACGGAAAGCCGGCGCGTATCCGCTCGGCGCTGGACATCATGCGCGAAGGCCCCCTGGGTGCTGCGGCTTTCAACAATGAATTCGGCCGCCCGGCCATTGCCGGTTATTTCCGAGTCTTCGAATGTGATCAGGATGGGCTGCACCGCGGCTACCACAAACCCATCATGCTGGCCGGCGGTCTGGGTCAGATTCGCCCTCTGCTGGTGGCGAAGAAGCCTCTGCCGGAAGGCGCCAAGATGCTGGTTATCGGCGGGCCGGCCATGCTCATCGGCCTGGGTGGGGGCGCCGCTTCCAGTGTGGCCAGCGGGGCCGGGGATGAACAACTGGATTTTGCCTCGGTGCAGCGCGGCAACCCGGAGATGCAGCGCCGGGTCCAGGAAGTGATCGAGCGTTGTATCGCTCTGGGAGAGGATTCTCCCATTTTGTCCATTCATGACGTGGGAGCGGGCGGACTCTCCAACGCCATTCCCGAGTTGCTGCACGATGGCGGTCGGGGCGGGCGTTTGCAGTTGCGCGCGGTACCCAATGAAGAACCAGCCATGTCCCCCATGCAAATCTGGAGTAATGAGGCGCAGGAGCGTTACGTGCTGGCCGTGGCGGCAGCAGACCTGCCACATTTCACGGAGATCTGCGCCCGCGAGCGCTGCCCCTGGGCGGTCCTGGGAGAAGCTACGGCGGAGGATGCCCTGATTGTGGAGGATTCCCTGCTCCATGATCGGCCGGTGGATATGGCCCTCAGCGCCTTGCTGGGCTGCCCGCCACGCATGGAACGGGATAGTCGGCATGTACCGCCCGATTTGCGGCCGCTGGATCTGTCTGGCGCCGACCTACGCGCTGCCGCCTATGCCGTCCTGCGTCATCCTTCGGTGGCCAGCAAGGAATTCCTGATCACCATCGGTGACCGCAGTGTCGGCGGCCTGATTCACCGCGACCAGATGGTAGGGCCATGGCAGGTGCCGGTGGCCGATTGTGGTGTCACCGCCGCGGACTTCTGGAACCATCACGGCGAGGCCATGGCCATCGGCGAGCGCGCCCCGGTGGCGGTGCTGAATCCCGCGGCCAGCGCCCGGCTGGCCATTGCCGAGGCACTCACCAATCTTTTTGCCGCGGATGTGGCCGCGCTGGGCGATATCAAGCTCTCGGCCAACTGGATGGCGGCAGTGGATCATCCCGGAGAAGACGCGGCGCTCTATGACGCGGTACGTGCGGTGGCACTGGAACTCTGTCCTGCGCTGGACCTGGCCATCCCAGTGGGCAAAGATTCCCTGTCCATGCGCACCATCTGGCGGGAGGCGGGTGTGGAAAAGGCCGTTGTGTCGCCCCTGTCGGTGATCATCTCGGCCTTTGCGCCCGTGACGGATTTGCGGAAAAGCTGGACCCCGCAGTGGTCCCCGCAAGCCGATACGGAGCTCTGGCTGGCGGACTTGGGGCGTGGCCGTCTGGGCGCTTCCATCCTGGCCCAGACTGTGGGGCAGATGGGCGATAGTACGCCGGATCTGGAGGCCCCGGAACTGCTGCGCGGCCTGTTCACCGCCTTGCAGACCTTGCGCAGGCAGGCGCTGGTGCTGGCCTATCATGACCGCTCCGACGGTGGCCTCTGGGCGACCCTCTGCGAAATGTCTTTCGCCAGCCGCTGTGGGGCGGATATTCAACTGCCTTCGGGGGCGGATAGCTGGTCCTTCCTCTTTGCCGAAGAGCCAGGGGTGGTCATTCAGACCCCGGCCGCCCAGCGCGCCCAAATTACGCAGATTTTTGCCGACGCAGGCCTCGCTGGACGGGCTCAGGTCATTGGTCAGGTAAAGGCCGACCACTGGCGCTTGCAAGTACGCCAGGACGGCCAATCCGTCCTCAACGAAGCGGTCGCCGATCTGCTGCGCACCTGGGCGGAGACCAGTCACCGGATGCAGGCCCTGCGTGACGATCCGCAGTGTGCCGAAGAGGCTTTTGCCGCGGTCGCCAGCGCGGACGCGCCGCTGTTCTCCCGGCTGCCTTTCACCCCGCAGATGCCGATGATTCAGACCGGGGCCAGGCCCCGCGCCGCGATCCTCCGCGAGCAGGGCGTCAACGGCCAGATCGAGATGGCGGCGGCTTTTCATCGCGCCGGCTTTACCGCCGTGGACGTGCACATGAGCGACCTGATGGCCGGTCGCCATCACTTGGCGGATTTCCAAGTGATGGCCGCCTGCGGTGGCTTCTCCTACGGCGATGTGCTGGGCGCGGGTGCGGGCTGGGCCAAATCAATCCTGTTCCATGACCGTTTGCGGGATGAGTTTGCGGCTTTTTTTGCCGATGCTTCGCGCCTGGCCCTGGGGGTTTGCAATGGCTGTCAGATGCTGGCGGAGCTGCGCGACCTGATCCCCGGCGCGGCGCACTGGCCGCGTTTCGCACGCAATCGCTCGGAGCAGTTCGAGGCCCGACTGGCCATGGTCGAGGTCGTGGATTCGCCGTCGCTGTTGTTCGCGGGTATGGCGGGTACTTACGCTCCCATTGTTATTGCCCACGGCGAAGGCCGGGCGCACTTCGCCGGGGATCAGCCTGGCTCAGTGCCTGTTACCATGCGCTTTGTGGATACCCAGGGACGGCCCGCGGCGCAGTACCCAGCCAATCCCAACGGCTCCCCGCAAGGCGTTACCGGCCTTTGCAACGACGATGGCCGGGTCTCCATTCTCATGCCGCACCCGGAACGGGTGGTGCGCAGCCTGCAGATGAGCTGGCGGCCGCAGGCGTGGGGCGAGGCCACGCCATGGCTGCAGGTGTTTGTGAACGCGCGGCAGGCCTTGGGGTAATTTTACCCGGTCATCCCCAAGACATCACCGTTGATACGGGTGTGGCCGTAGTGGGTATTTGCCTTTCGTGTTTTTTGTGGCGCTTTTCCAGATTAAGCCAGCGCCCGGTGCTGTTTTGCGGCGGCCGGGATGGTACCGTCGCCAAAGACTTCCCCTTCCTCGACATCGCCTCTTGGCGTACCACCACTCCGTCACCGCAGGTCTCATGACCCAATGGCTCCACCAGCAAGTTCTGTGGGTTCCCTACTCACTCCTGCTCCCAATTTGCTGGCTCATATCGCTGCCTAAAATGCGCCAGCGATATGAACGCATATCTAAACTAGAATTTTCAGAAATTACCGTGGATTATTTCGTAGATTAGAAAATAGCATTAGAGATGGATTCTGCTCAAGTCTATGCTTTACGACAATCATAACATTTCTGAGAGGAGCCGGATCATGGCCTTGTTTGGAGAATAACTATGAAGAACGAACTGATAAAAGCTATTGTAGTCGCCCTGATAACGTTGCCTGGCATTGCCCATGCGGACTCTATCCAGCAGTTTCTGGAGGCTAGCACCGTTACTGGGAACATCCGATCCTATTATTTCAATCAGCTCTATAGTGGTTCTGCATTGCCTAATAAATATGCCTACTCGCTGGGTGGCATGCTCAAGGTTCAGACTGCACCGCTTTTTGGTGTTAGTGCGGGGGTGGCTTTTTATACAGCTAACAGTCTTGGTGCGAATGATGTCAACGCACCGGGATATACCCATCTTGACGCCTTGCTGATGGGCGAAAATGATGCCCTGAATGTGTTGGGGCAGGCCTATCTGCAATATCAGAATCTGTGGCTACGGGTGCGAGTTGGCGACCAGTTGATCAATACTCCCTGGATGAATCCTTCGGATGCCTTCATGATTCCCAGCACTTTTCAGGCAGTGACGGCACAAGTTACGCCCATTCAGAATGTGCAGATTATTGGTATACGGGCCTTTCGTTTCAAAAACCGCATTCAGGCGGGTTATCACAGGGAAACATTGCTCAACCAGAATCCCCTTTATCCGAATATGCCGAATACTATGAACGGAGCTCTGGCCTTTGGCGTGAAAGACCATTGGCAGTCTTTAAGATCAGCGGCCTGGTTTTATCAGTTCTATGACTTGGCAAATTTGTTTTATGGTACGGTCCATTACAGTGTGCCGGGCTTGCCGGATGGTATAAAGCCCTTCGCCGATCTTCAGTATGTCCGGGAGTGGGCGAATGGTGCGCAATACGCGGGGCCAGTGAATGCCACGGTGTACGGCGGGATGGCGGGGATGCAAACACCTTATGGCCAAGTCTTTGCTGCCTATGATCAAATGCCGAGTCGCGCACCTTTCTCTGTCGGCGGCCGATCACTGTATAACGGTGGCTTTATTTCGCCGTATACCCAGCAGTACAGCGCGGATCCGTTGTATACCAGCGTCATGGACTACGGATTAGTTTCCGCCTCAGCGTCCGGGCATGCCTGGAAGTTCGGGCTAGTTGTGCATCCGTTGCGGCAATTGCGTGTCAAATACTCTTACAGCATATATGAAACAGCGCCTTATCTGCCTGATGTGGATATCAACTACCTGGATGTGACGTACACACCTGGTGGATTCTGGAGAGGGATTTCCTTACGCAACCGCCTGGCTATTGATCACAGCAACCCGTACGCAGGATACCATGGGGTTTTTATTGATGATCGACTGATGTTGCAGTATACCTTTTCGTGACCAGCGTTGGGGGGTCTACACCATATGCGGCAGGTATTGCCAGGCACAGCGGAACTATTGTGCCAATCAGGAGTCAACAAGCGGGTGTGGGCTGTGGGCGCAGAGGGCGCATAATGAAGGCAGCGATCTGCTTCATGGCGTTTCGAATTTGTTTGATTAAATCTCCGGACAGTAGTGATGGCGTATAATGTACAATAATATAAGCATATTATTGTACAGAATTTGTCTGCGTTTTATGATTCGACGGATAATAAAACTTTTATCGTCGATAAGAATTTTATTGTTGTTCACTGGTCTGCGGTAAGGTATACATTGCGCTGGTTATTTAGATCAGCAGCATATCTGGTGATTGTTTTATGATGGTCCTTTCAATATATAACCGGACATTGTTGACTTTATATGCGGCATTTTCTGCCGCCATATTCGGCATGGCATGCCATGGGCAATGCGCGCTTAGGCCACTGAAACATTTCGGCAACCGGCACGCGAGGTTTTTAGATAAGCCACCCACCGTAGATACAGGTCATGAGCCTCGTGCTCGTAAATTTTACATAATATCAATATGTTACACACAGAGAGGTGCGCATGTTTACTAGAAAATGGCAACCGCTACGCTGGGTGCGCTATGTGGCTCTGGCTCCTTTACTGCTGTTACTGAATGGCTGCGCGACGCACTCCATATGGTGGATATTTGATCCCCATGGGGTGGGCGCCAAGGCCAGTTTTGATTACATGATGATTGATGTGGCGGTGATGTTGGGTATCGTCGGTCTGACCGCTATTATGATTGTCTGGTTTATGTGGCGTTATCACAAAGGTAGAAACCGCGGTACGTATGACGGAAAATGGGCACATTCGACCACGATTGAAGTATTCGTCTGGGGTATTCCCATCCTGGCCGTAGGGTTTCTGTCCTGGGCGGTAGCGATAAACGGGTCATTTGCCGTTAACCCCTATAATCCGACGGTGATTACCCGTCACCTGAAACCCCATGGCGATCCCATCGAAGTGGATGTGATCGCCACGGACTGGCAATGGTTGTTCATTTATCCGCAATACCATATGGCGGTGGCCAACGAACTGGTGGTGCCTGCCCATACCCCCGTTTTCTTCAAGCTGACTTCGACGGCGGTGACGACGGATTTCTTCGTGCCGCAATTGCTGGGGATGATTGATGTGATGCCCGGCATGCGGACCAAGGATGCTCTGGAGAGCGACAGCATTGGGCAGTATCAGGGCGTCGCCGCTGATTACTGTGGTGCCGGCACCTCGTGGATGCTCTTTAAGACCCATGTGGTATCCAAGAGTGACTTCGCAAGCTGGGTACATCACGCCCAGCAATCCACCGGTAACCTGACTGTTGCGGGAT
>JAJYPA010000043.1 GCA_021795795.1 Pseudomonadota bacterium
ACGCTACCGGAGCTGCTGCTGGGGTTGACGGAATACTTTGTGTTTTACAACACGGAACGAATGCACCAGTCGCGGGACTACTGCACGCCGGATGAGGTCTATCGGACAGCGAGCGGAGGCGGGGCAAGCATTGTGGATAAACTCACTGCGCGAAAAGAATATCGCCAGGAAAAAACAGAATCAAAAACCGGGGCAGCGCCGTGCAGCTGCATGTCAAAGGCTACCCTCTTAAACTCAATGAATTAGTGTCTTGACTGAAGGGTCCACTTTAGTCGACAGTGTGGCCGAAGTCATCGCACTGGATGAGGAAATCGTGAATGAGGCCAAGCGCTCGGGCAGTGACGAGGGTTCGTCGCATATTATGGGCGTGGTGACCCAACAATCCGAGAAGGGTAACGACAAATTGATTATCCTTGTCGATCTCAAAGGATTATCGGATCTCGGTGAAAAATGAATCAATATTGGTTGATCGGTGTGGCAGCTGCCGCTCTGGTGTTGGCTGTGGTCTCTTTGATCGCAATCGCTCGTCTTCAGTCCGCGCTTAAGGCGCAGACCAGTAACGCCCGTTGGTTGCAGGCCCGGATGGAACGGATCGAGAACGAACAAGGTTCAATTGAGTCTGCACTGGCCGGATTGGGGCGGCACATGGATGGTTTCGACAAGAAGCTCGTCCAGCAGGCTAAGCAGATGGAGCATGTCCAAACGCGTTTTGAAAGTGTCACTGCCAGTGATTCAACCGAACGCGGTTTCGAGAATGCCTTGCGTCTCAGCGCGCAAGGCCGCGTGACCCTGCAGGAGCTTGTCGACGATTTCGGTTTGTCCGAAAGCGAGGCGCAGTTGCTGTTGCGTATCAATCAACCCAACGCCGGTTCAAGGGCAGGTTGAAGATCGGCGGAGCCTTCTGATATGTTCACTCCGGCTGCACGGCCGGTAATCAATTTCTTTTCCGACCCGGAAATAGGTTCTCCCGCCATCGCAACCATTTAAGTTGAAGGCTTAGATTCTGTGCCGTTTTTTCAGCCAGTGCCTGGCTGCGTTGACTGAAGCAGGAAGCGTAACGCCATTGCGAAATCAAATGCTGGGTCTGTCTGATTGCAGCCGCGTAATCGGGCAGGAGCTGTTCCGCACGTCGGCAGTAGGCTTGCAGGGTTTCGCCCGGTTGACGCGTAATGCCCAATTGGGAAAGCTCGGTGGCGACGGCGAACCACGCGCGATCGACGGGCGGCATTTGTTTTTCCGGGCGGCTAAGATGCCGCCACAAGCCGAAGATCATAAGCCACGCGATTGCGACGACAATAAAAGCAAATCCAAGCCTTCCCCACTGGCCGAGCTTTTCTAGGCCAAACCATTGCAGCAGATCGGTCTGGGTGCTGCCGCTGTAACCGAGAACATACTGGTTCCAGCCATTCTCCACTCGATCACTCAGTAACGACCATTGACGAGCAAGACTGTCATTACGGCGCAGCGCGGCGGGTAAAGCTGCGTCTTGTTGGGCGGCTAGCGCGATGCCGTCGGTAATGCGTTCCGGGGCAACAGTCTGGGTTGGATCGACGCGTATCCAACCCTCGCCTTTGACCCAGATTTCACTCCAGGCATGGGCATCGGCCTGACGAACAAGCAGATAATCGCCGTTGACTTCGCCGCCTTGATAACCCGTCACGATTCGGGCGGGAACACCGGCGGCGCGCATGAGCAGCGTGAACGCACTGGCGTAATATTCGCAATAACCGCGTTTGGTGTCGAACAGGAAGGTGTCCATTCGGTTTTGCTCGGGCAGTTTGCCCGGCGTGAGGGTGTAGCTGAATCCTTGCGAACGAAAGTAGTTTAATGCCCGGTCACGAATTTCGAGCGGGGCAAGCCCTTTCCATCTTGCTGCCAGCGCCTTGAGTTTAGGGTCGCCGGCGGGCAGGCTCAGGTTGCGTTCGCGGGTGTCGGCCGATAATCGGCGTTCATCGAGGTGATAACGTATCGCTGAGGTAACGGTGTAACGATAACGATCATTCAGTGGGCGAAGCGAAAACAGACTGCCGGTAACACTCAGAACGGATTGCGGCGGCAGCACCGTTGCCATGGCCAAGGTGGGCAAAAACCGACGATCGGAAGGTTCCAGCGTGACTGTGTATTCAACGGCACTGGTCGGGTCAACACGCACGTTTGGCGCAGGCACGGTCTGCAAAATATTGGGGATATCCGCATGCCAGGTGTTGTTTGTCTCATCACTCATGACCAAAACCCGCCAATAGCGATCAGCGGGCGGAATCATCGTGCCGCTGAAGTGGACGCGAAATGCCGGTGTCGAATCGGTAGACAGCCGTTCAAATTCTCCTGCGGTCAGTTGATCGGATAACCCTGTTCGGGCTTGTGCAGACACAGGTTGTTTGGTGCCCCATAAAGCACCCGGTGGTCGAGGAAAAAGCAAAAAAAGCAGAAGCGCGATTGGCAAACCGGCCAGCATCAGGCCGGCAGCCGCCTTTATGCGTGGCTTGATCAGGCGGATGTTCGGGTTGCTCAAACCAATCCAGGCTGTGACCAAGCCTGCGAACAACCCAAGGGAAATCAAGGCGGTGAGTATGCCTTGGTCAAAGAGCAGCAGACTGACGATCAGGAAGAACCCCAACAGCAGCAGCGCGAACTGATCCCGCAGTTGCCGGGTTTCGAGCAGTTTGAGCAGGGCACCGAGCGTCAGCAGTGTGACACCGGGATCACGCCCCCAAAGGCTATGGTAGGTGAACAGCACCAGCAAGCTGATAACCATGGCCAGCAAAATCAGTAGCGGTTTAGGTGGTAAAGGCCAGCCACGCCATTCGTGCTGCAAGCGCCAGATCAGCCCGAACAACACCAGAGGTATGGCCCAGATGGGCATATGGGGCAGATGCGAGGCGATGGCGAGGGCAATCACGATACCCAGGGGACGATCCAGTGGCTGTATCTTGTTGTTCATGAAGCGAGACGTGGGTGGTGCGCGGGGGAAAACAGGGTCAGCGCTTCGAGACAATGCGTGACATGGGTTGAGTCAGCACCGTGTCGATCCGATTCGCCTGGTAGTTTGAGTGTGAACGCACGGTGGTCTGCGGCAAGCGACAGAATCCAGCGTGTTAATTGTTGTAGTCGGACTTCCGTGTTGCCGGTCAGCAATTTGTAATCGAGGATGATTTCGTCATGTATGGCTTCGCTCGACTGCCAGTACTGGGTAACCAGTTGCCCTGATCGGGCGTAGTGCTTGAACGCGATCCGGCTCAAGGCGTCGCCGGGCACATAAGTTCTGAGGTGGTCGAACTGATCGTCGCCGGATTGCAGAGATACGTCTGCATTTTCCGCATGAGCCGGCAGCACATTAGTTGGCAGGGGTGCTTCGCCTAAGGGTTTGGGATAAACCCACTGCCAATGCGGTAATGATACCCATTGGGTTTCGGCGGTCCACAAACCAATGGGATAGCGAGTGGAAAGGATGACGTCTGGTGTCGTATAGCGGCCCCGAGGCATTGTGGTTAAGAGAAGCTCGACTAACTCCGTCCGGCCAGCGGTCAGGTTAATTGTGAGGGGCTCTGCTTCACCGTTCTGATTGAGAGCTTGGCTGATGGCTTGGACGTGAATCGACGGGTTATTGAGGTTGCTTTCAATCTGAACCGGCCATGCGCCTGCTTCGCCATCAAAACGCGGCAGCGGGCTAAGCGGCCGAATTTGGCAGCTTTTGAGGTGGCGGCGGGTCTGCCATGCGCTATTGCCCATCAGAGCCAGAAGCAGAAAACTGATGAAGAAGACCAGATTATTGCCATAGTTGATCGCAGCGAGCAGCATGGCGATCGACAAGGCGATAAATCCAAAGCCGATCTTGTTGGGTCTTATGCGGATTTTCGCAGTGGTCGCCATCAAACAATCCTTGAAGTTCCTTAAGTAAATGCTGATTTATTCCATCCTTGGAATAAATCAGCTCGCTCATCGCGGTACACGTCCGCGATGGCGCTCACGAATCAAAGACGTACGTCTTTGTTCGTGTTGGGGCATCCTGCCCCAAACGGGAAGCACAGAATAAATCAGCGCTTCCTTAAGTCTGTGCCACGGAGTCGATCTCTTGGTCAATCTGACCAACCTGATCGTAGTCTAGCCGACTGGTCTTTTTTCATGGGCTTACTTCATGCCGATGTCGTCGTGGTTTGCTGTTAAAATCTGGGTTCAAGAGCAGTCGGGATGAGCGATCGTTCATGCTGAACATATCAGGTAACGGGTTTAAGGAAGGAGTCAGCACATGCGTTGGATTGTGATTGGTAGTCTGGCGTTGGCAATGTACATCGTGTACTTGCTGTCGCCCATTTTGACCCCGTTTCTGGCCGGTGCGGTTCTGGCTTATCTGTTCGACCCTCTGGTTACACGGATGGTCGGCTGGAAAATCAACCGCACATTGGGCACCACGGTGGTCTTTTTCGTCATTATGCTCGTGATGATACTGGCGGTACTGGCGTTGGTGCCTGTGATCATCAATCAGGCCGTCAAACTGGTCACCGTATTTCCGAAACTGCTTACGATGCTCCAGGATCAGCTGGTTCCCTACCTTAATGGTAGGCTGGGCCTCGACATCAATCTCAATTCGGTGACGCAGCTCACCGTTCAGCATGCGCAGGAAATCGGCACTGTGCTGGCAAAGAGTGCTACCGTCGTGTTCGGCAATGGCAGTGCTGTTGTCCTTTCCATGATGAATCTGATCCTGATCCCCGTGATCGGCTTTTACCTGCTGCGTGACTGGCCGCAATTACTCCAGAAAATACAGGCACTGATGCCGCGCCAACAGGAACCGCAATGGGTGGCTTTGGCGCAGGAATCCAACCAGATGCTGGGTGGGTTCCTGCGTGGGCAATTGGCTGTCATGCTCGCGAACGGGATTACCTATGCCATCGGCCTGACCGTGGTGGGACTGGAAACCGGCGTGGTCATCGGCATGGCAGCGGGGATGCTCAGCTTCGTGCCCTATCTGGGTAATGTCATTGGCATCACGACCGCCTTGATCGCGATGTATATCCAGACTGGCGAGTTCATGCCATTACTTTGGGTGCTCATAGTCTTCGTTATCGGGCAAACACTGGAAAGTGTCCTCTGGCAGCCGCGTTTTGTGGGTGAGCGTATCGGTTTGCACCCGGTGGCGGTTATTTTTGCCGTGATGGCAGGTGGTGTGTTGTTCGGGTTTTTCGGCGTGCTGCTGGCGCTACCGGTATCGGCCATTCTTGTCGTGCTCGGGCGCCATGCGTTGAAATGGTACCGCGAAAGCCCGTTTTATGAGGATGCGGATAAGGTCAAGATACTGCTGGCCCCATTTAAGGATAACGTAGCGGAAAAATCAAAGTGATCCCTTCGTCCATGCCGGAAAACGCTGTTTAACGCTCCCTATGAACACTTCAGGCAAGATGCAGCAGATACCGTTGGATCTGGCGCTGAACGCGCCGCGTTCGCTCGACGGGTTCATCGGTGGTGAAAACCTGCTTTTGCGCGCCTTGATCACTCAGCTTGCGCTCGGGCGGGGAGAAGCTCAGCTATTCATTCATGGCACACAGAATAGTGGCAAGACCCATCTGGCCCAGGCGGCCTGTTTCTATGCGGGGCAACGGGGGCGTTCTGCCGCTTACGTTGATGTGAAGAAAAATCCGACTCACCTCGATCGCATGAATCTGTCGCAGATTGATCTGCTGGTTCTGGATGACGTGGATGCGCTGGCGGGAGATGAGCAGGGCGAGTTCCAGCTGTTCGATCTCATCAACCGTTTGCGTGAGCAGGAAACCCCCTTGTTGATGACAGCCAGCCTGCCGCCTGCCGCGTGCGGATTCCAGTTGCCCGATCTCTTGTCGCGTTTGGGCTGGGGCATCACGATGCTGATTCACACACCGAATGAGGCGGAAAAAATCGAGCTATTGCGGCGCAAGGCCCAGGAGCGTGGATTCGATCTGCCGTTTGAAAGTGCCGTCTACCTGCTTCAGCGTAGCCCGAGAGATCTGGGCAGCTTGCTACATATCATTCAGGATCTCGATCACGCTTCATTGAGTGCTCAGCGTAAATTGACGATTCCGTTTGTCCGCTCAGTGCTGTTTTCCTGAGCTCCGGTCAGCTCACTTGGGCTTTTCTTCCTCATAGGACTGCCGCAAACGATCCAGCCCCTTTTTATAGGCTTCGGCGTCGCCATAATCGAAAAATTCGGGATATCGGTCGTGCGCGGAACTAACTCGCCGGGCATATTTGATCGGGCACCAGTATTGTTCTGTTCGGGCCGCAACCTCGCGAGCGTACGCAACGACACCATTGCCATAGGAGCAATACAGGCAGTTCAATTTTTCAATCAGATTCAGGTAGGGCAAGTCCTCGCGCCCGAAGATGAGGTAATCCGAACGGCGTGCCTTGGGGATGCCGTAAATCGGAAAGCAGATTGTCTGATAGAGCGTGACGAATAAGTCGAGCAAAAAGAAAGGAATCCAGCCGAGATAAATCACCGGCGCGGTGAGCATTGTCAGCGGTTTTGTCTTGATGAGAAATCGCAGTAGCCCCGTTTTGTAGCGCTTTTGTTGCTGCTGAAAATCCTCGGCCAGATGGGTACGTTTTTCTTCGAACGCTTCGATGGATTTGAGGTATTCAGCCTCAAGCTCTTCCTGCAGGCCGCGAATGCGGGCGCGTATTTCGTCGATGTTTTTTTCCATGAAGGTCTTCTGGCTCGCTAAAGTGCCGGACCCTCTTGAGGCAGTCTTGCGGCGGTCAAAAAAAACGCCAGTTGATCTGGCGTTGGAGGATCAGCTGGCAGTAGGCTGAACAATAGGGATGTGAATCCGTGGCACTAGGCCTGCTTGGCGAAACGTGTAATGGTGGCACGCAACAGCGCATTGCAGGCGGCGGCAAACAGGCTTTGCAATTCCGAGAATTCCTGGAAGAGTTCCTCTTCGACTTCCTTGCTGTCATTCCGGCTTGCTATCAACGCATTGGCCGACTCGTGCATCTGCTTGTGCAAGTCGCGAACGGCGTCAAATTCAGCTTTGTGCGCAGGGGGAATCTCCGTGCGGTCCAGAAATTGCCCGAATTTGCAATCGTGATGCCCTTGAATGTGCTTGCTCTGATCAAACAGCAGGGCTGCCATGATCCGGCTGTACCAGGCAAAATGCCAATAGGTTACCTCTTCGAATTCATTGATGAATTGGTCGTAGTCAAAGGTATTGGCTTTTGTCGAATGGTGCGCAGTCATGGTATCCCCAAGTGTCAAGTTCAATCACGAGTGTAGCTGTGAAATCTGTGCTTGTCAGTGTGGTATTTCACTCAATGCCTAGGCAGTCGGAGCAAGACTGTGCAAATAAGCACAATCAACATAGCCCGATTGAGGCGCTGATCCTGAACGAACGACAACCGGCTGTCCCGGTTCACCCAGATCACTCAATACTGCCAGGGCGCCGTTGAATTCATCTTCTTTTGTATAGGCGTTGTCTGTGACCAGTACAGGGAGCCCTGCGTCCAGTGCCGAGAGGACGCCGTTGGCTGAATCTTCAATGGCCAAACATTCCGCGGGGCGCAGATTCATCGCTTCGAGTGCATAGACATAGATGTCGCCCGCCGGTTTTTTCTTCGGCACGATGTCGCCCGCGGCAATGACTTCAAACCAGTCCAGGGATTCCTTGCCCAGTGTTGCTTCGAGCAGTCCGGTCACGTTCTCGGGTGTGGTTGTCGTGGCAATGGCCAGACGCAATCTTTGTGCGCGGGCTTCGTCGATCAGGCGTCGCACACCGGGACGCAGCGGAATCGCACCTTGATCGAGCAGCTCAAGGTAATGCGTGGTCTTCGCTTTGTGCAGACCTGCGATCCAGGCCGCTTCATCCGATTGAGCCGGGTATTGAGGTTGGTGTTCATCGATGAAAAAACGAATTCGTTCCTTGCCACCGGTGACGGCCAGCAGTTCGCCATACAGCGCCACACCCCAGTCCCAGTCCAGCCCGGCATCGGCAAAAGCGCGGTTGAACGCAATCCTGTGACCATCGCGTTCAGTTTCCGCGAGCGTACCGTCTACATCGAATAAAATTGCCTTGAACATAAATAAACCTGAATTGAAGCTGCGGTAAAATTAAGGCGTTAGGCTATCCTAGCAAGGCTTGCTTGCCAAACGTTTTGCAGCGAGTACTGAAAACCACAGAATAGGTGAGGATATATGCGACGTGTGAATGCGGGCCGAGGATGGCAGTGGATCAAGGAAGCGTGGCGTTTAATCAGACCAAGATTCGGCTTGGTCCTCGGGACGGTGATGTTGATGTACGTCCTGTTGCTCGTTGCCAGCATGATCCCGTTGATCGGAAACGTCATCACGCCGATCCTGTCACCGTTCCTCGCCGGCGGTGTCTATGTGGTCTTGCGGCGGGTGCGGGAGATCGAACAGCGGTCGCGCATCGAACCGCTGGCGAGCGAACAGCCGATCTCCTTTGATTTGCTGTTTTCCGTATTCAAGGATCCCGCCCCGAGAAAAGCACTGCTTTGGTTGGGTTTCGTCTCCATCGCTTTTTCACTGGCGTTGTTGCTGGTTTTGGCTATCTTTGTGACCGTTAAGCTATCTGGCGTTGATCATTCGGTGTTGACTGATTTGACAGCGACGGATGAGCAGCGAGTGCGCTTCTTGATCCCTTATCTGATGAATCCGGATGCCTTGGTGCTGTGGATCGGGGTTTTGATCGCTTCGGTGGCATACAGCATGGCGACTTTTTTTGCCGTGCCATTGATCGTGCTGCGTGGCGAGACGTTGCGTTCGGCTCTGTCGCTGAGCTTCAGTGCCGTTGGGCGCAATTGGTCGGCCTTTCTGGTTTATGCGTTGGTTTTGTTCCTGCTGTTTTTGACCGTGCCCATCACGCTGATGCTGAGTCTCATCCTGCTGTTGCCGTTGATGATTGCCAGTGTGTTTATCGCCTTCGAGGATATCTGGGGCGATCATCCTGTTGGCGGCTATTCCGATAGGGGGGATCAAGGCCGTGTGGTTCAGGAACGCGCCTCTACAGTCATGTGATTCGAATTGAGTGTACTCAACTGCGTTCGTTCCGACCGCTTCGAGCGTAACAAACGCATAAAAAACCCCGGAGTAGAATCCGGGGTTTTTGTCGCTATTGCTGAAGAGCAGGCAAACGCACTCAGTGGTGGTGGTGACCGTGCGGACCGTGTGCGTGGCCGTGTTCGATTTCATCAGCCGTTGCGTCACGGATATCTTTGACCACGACATCGAAATGCAGGGTTTCGCCGGCCAGTTCGTGGTTGGCATCCAGGTGAACCTGATCGCCTTTCACGTCGATAACCGTCACGACGTTGACGCCATGTTCGGCTTCGGCGTGGAACTTCATGCCGGGCAGAATTTCATCAATCCCTTGGAACAGATGACGAGGCACGACCTGAGTCATGCTTTCATCACGCAGCCCGTAGGCTTCTTCAGGGGGGATTTCGACAGAGAACGCATCACCGACACTTTTCCCGACCAGTGCATTTTCCAGCCCGGAAATAATGTTGTGGTGGCCATGTAAATAAGCCAGCGGATCATGGCCTACGGAGCTGTCCAGCACCTCACCTTGATTGTTTTTCAGTGTGTATTCGATTGATACCACTTTGTTCTCAGTCACGTGCATTCGTTAGCGCCCTCAAGTTAAATGCCGTTTTCAACGACGGCTCAGATGGTAAAAATGGTTGGTTGCTGCCACAAAACCCGAGGGGCTACCGCAGTCAAAACGCTGCCCCTTGAACTTGTAAGCAATGACTTTGCCTTGTTCTGCTTGGGTGCGCAAGGCATCGGTGATTTGAATTTCACCGCCAGCACCGGCCTGGGTCGCTGCGAGAATATCGAAAATGTCGGGTGTGAGGATGTAGCGACCGATGATGGCGAGATTGCTCGGAGCCTGATCCGCGGCCGGTTTTTCGATCATCTGGCTCACCTGAATGGTGTCCTCGTCAATCGGTGTGCCGGCGATCACTCCGTATTTGTGAACTTCGGTCATCGGGACTTCTTCAACCGCAACCACGCTGCATTTGTGACGCGCGTAAATCTCGACCATCTGGCTCAGTACCCCTTTGGGACTACTCACGCACAGATCATCAGCGAGTACAACGGCAAAAGGCTCGTTCCCGATCAGCGGTTCGCCGGTGAGAATGGCGTGGCCCAGACCCAGCATTGAGATCTGGCGGGTATAGGAAAATGTGCAGTTTTCGATGAGTTTATCGATACTGGCGAGCAGGCTTGCCTTGGATGTGCCACGAATCTGATGTTCAAGTTCATAGTTCACATCGAAATGGTCTTCCAGCGCCCGCTTGCCCCGGCCGGTGACAATGGCCATATTCTTGATGCCCGCTTCCATGGCTTCCTCGACCCCATACTGGATCAATGGCCGATCGAGAATCGGCAGCATTTCCTTGGGCATGACCTTGGTGGCAGGAAGAAAACGAGTACCGTAACCGGCGGCAGGAAACAGGCATTTGCGAATCATGAGATGGTGTCCTTCATTTAACAAGTGTGAGTAGGAATTTGTGAAGCTCATCTTAATAAAAATTTCAGATGATTTGCTGGGCTTTTACTGGTGAACCTGGACGGTTATCTGGCATTTCGCCTGGACTGTCGACGCAAAACAATACCCTGAATCCAGGCTGCGATGAAACCCATGAGGGCAAAAACCACAATGGCGAGATTGAACCCCCGATCGTGCGGACTGCTCCATGCGTCCGTCATGGCAATCATCAGGTAGAAGAGGTCGAAAAGAGCGGCCCAGACAAATGCGCGGTAGCGGCCTAACCACATCCCCGGTAATGAGAGCAGGGCAGGCAGGATCAACACGATTAGCCAGGCACCTTGCGGCCGAGCCAGTCCGCTACCTCCGAATGCCATGCCGAGGTAGGTCAGTACGATCAATGGTTGCGCGGCAATGATAAGGCCGCGCAGCAGGCGAAGTCGATTGGGGGCCACTTAAGACTTCGATGCCTCGAGCGATTTGGCCACTTCCGCAACGCGTTGACCGAGTGCCTGAGTGAGATGGCGTTCTTCCTGGCTCAGCGGTCGGTTATTGCCTGCGGTATGGCTGGCACCGTACGGGGTGCCGCCGGTCTGGGTATGCGCCAGAGCCTGTTCTGCATAGGGAATCCCGACGATGAGCATACCGTGGTGCAACAGCGGGACAATCATCGAAAGCAATACAGTCTCCTGTCCACCGTGCATGGAGCCCGTTGAGGTAAATACGCCCGCAGGTTTGCCGGTCAGCGTACCTTTGAACCATTGGCGGCTGGTGTCGTCGATCAGGTGTTTGACCGGTGCCGCCATACCACCGAAATAGGTAGGGCTGCCCAGCAGCAAACCAGCGCACTCCTCGAAGTCTTGTGGCGCGACAACGGGCGGTTCGTCTGGCGCGGGTTCTGGTATGTTGCCACTAGAATCCGCTATCGCCGGGACGCGACGAATTCGGGCCTGCATCCCTTCTACTTGTTCGATGCCTCGAGCGGCCTGGTGGGCTAGACGTGCTGTCGCGCCGTAACGGCTATAATAAAGAACGAGAATGTCGGCCATGCTTCACGGATGTTCCTGAAATTGAAGGTGAAAATGCGCTGTTTGCCCTTATTCTTGGCGTCGCGCGCTTGCTGTCGCTGTGCTGGCTTGCACCTCTCGCGCACAAAGGCCTGCCATAATAACCAATTACTGACCGTTTGCTGAATTAGTATGGTGCAGCGAATCATCACGATTTCGCCGACCGGGTGCGGGGCTACGGCCCGGTTAGGTCTGATCGTCAATACATGAAACTGAGAGAAAGAAACTATGAGTAAAGGTGTCTGGTTTACGGTCGGGAATTTGTCTTCGTCATTATGGCGACGTGTTCTTGGCGTTTTTTTGCTGTTGGTGCTGACATCGTCGGCTTTTGCGGCGCCCTTTGAGTTTTCCGCGCAGGATGTCACCGGGCACCCCCACTCATTGACCAACGAGCGTGGGAACTGGGTCGTCATCAATATCTGGGCCACTTGGTGTCCGCCGTGTCGCAAGGAGCTCCCGGAGCTTGCGGCCTTTGCCCGCGATCATGCCAAGGATCACATCAAGGTTTGGGGCCTGAGTGTGGATACGGACGCTTCTGCTGACGAACTGGCGATGTTTGCTCAGGAATACGGTGTTGATTATCCGATTTTCAAGTTGAATCCACGTTCACTTGCTGTTTTCGGGAATATTCCAGGCATTCCTACCACGTTTCTGATCAACCCAAAGGGAGAACTGGTGGCACGACATGTCGGTGGTATCACCGCAGAGCAACTCGTGCAAATGATCGGGAACAATTCCTGAAAGGCGATAACAGAATGTTGAAAAAGAACGCTTCCTGCCCTTTTTCAACTCGCCTCGTCGTGGTGCATGCCAGCGACGGGCTTCACAGATCAAGCATTTGGCATGCTTGATCTTCGTATAAGCCATTTCATGGCTTGCCTTACCAGGGTGTTTTTCAATAACCTGCTAACCCGGTGTAAAGACCGGGGTCAAACAAAAGAGGAGGGGTGCGCGTGAACGGGACTTTTGCAGGATCTGACCAAGCGATGATTGCCATCTCGGCCAGTTTTGCCGCCATGAGCCGACGCTTAGCTGCGGCCCTGGTGCTGAGCTTAAGCTTTCTTGGCTCGGTTTTCTGGCTGCCGGCGGCAAACGCTGAGGGTTTCTGGGATGACTCTTTCTTTGATATGCCCGCCGATCTCAAACAGGCCAAGGCCGATGGCAAAACCGGCCTGTTCCTGTTTTTCCAGATGGCCGATTGCCCGTTCTGCCATCGCATGGAAACGACCGTATTCACCGATCCGGACGTCATGTCATTCATGAAAAAACATTTCATCACCGCATCGATCGATATCGAAGGCGATGTGATGATGACGGATTTCCAAGGCAAATCGATGTCGCAAAAAGATTTTGCCTTCAAGCAGTTCCGTGTTCGTGCCACACCGGTCATGGCCTTCATCGATACGGATGGCAAGGTTGCTACCCTGTTCACTGGCCCGACCCGCTCGGCCAAGGAATTTCTGACTCTGGCCGAGTTCGTGACCAGCGGTGCGTACAAACAACCGGGCATGAACTTCTTCAAATACCGCAAGGAGCACAGCGAGTAACGTTTTGCGTCTTGACTGTCATCTGGCCGATTAAGCGTGAATTGCAAGGATGGATTGCTATGATTTTTCGACCCGCTACAGCGATTTGGGCGGCGGTTTGCTTAGGGATAATGTGTGGCGGCGCACATGCCGACGACGGTGCCGCAACGCCCCTGACTTTACAGGCCGCCTTGAGTGTGCCGTTGCAGCAGCAATATGGTGTGATGGGCGCAGAGGCTGATCTGCTCGGTGCCAAGGCAGATCAGCAGGAAGTGCAGAGTTGGTATGACCCGACCATCTCTGTCGAGGGGCGGTTGCGTTACATTCAGCCCAGCAATGCGGCAACCGATCAAAATGTACAATACGACAACGCACTGGGTATCAGTGCCCGCCAGCGTTTGTTCGACTTCGGTCTTCAGTCCCTGCGCGCTGACGCGGCCAAATCGGGCGTGACCGGTGCACAGTTGCAACTTTTCAGTGTCGAGCAGGCACAGCGCCTCGCCATTCTCAAAGCGTTCTTCGGCGTATTGCTGGCCGACCAAACCTACACGGTCGCCAATGAGCGCATGGCGATTGTGTATGTACGCTTTGACCAGGCCAGGGATCGAAAAGAGCTGGGCATGGCGTCCGATTACGATCTGGCAAGCTTGCAGCGGGAATATGAGGACGTTCTCCTTGCGCGTGCCAAGGCAGATGCCGAGCGGAGAATCAGTCGTAGAAAACTGGCTGAGCTGATGGGTACGCCGCAGCAGATTCTCTCCAAACTGGTCGCGCCCAAGTTCAATTCCCTGTTTGCACGAACGCCACCCGAAGTGGATCTGGCCATGAAGCGGGCATTGGCCGATGACCCCGGGCTTCAGGCGTTGCATGCCCGTTTTGAGGCGGCCGAACAATCATTACGGGCCGCGCGAGATCACAATGCACCGACCATCTACGCGCAGGTCAATGGCGATTACTACCAGCGGGAACTGGGTTCGCGCGACCCGTTCCAGGCGGGGGTGTATATCGACTTTCCACTGTACGACGGGCGTTTGCGCGACTCGAAAATCGGCAGGGCACAGGCCGACAGAATGCGGCTTGCCGCGCAGATTGCAGCACGTGAGGCCGACCTGCGTGATCAGGTGACCAAAGTGCTTGAAATGATTGACGTCTATCGCAAAGCCGCCATCAGTCGCGTCAAGGCCTTGGAGAATTATTCCGATCTCAACTTCACCCGCAAACAAACCTTGTACCAGATGGAGAAAGCGACCGATCTTGGCGATGCAATGGTTGAAGAATCTGCCGCGCAGTTGGAACGGATGCGGACAACCTTTGCGCTGGCAACGTACTGGGCCGAGCTGGCAAGCATGCAAGGTCAATCCATCGATTCGATTTTAACCTCGTCGCCATCTGCCTCAGCGGAGCAAAAAAAATGAACTTGCATTACTTGTCGAGCGAGAAAACAGGTCGGGCCGTGGGAAAAGCAATCTCTGTCCTGATCTTGGGGTTGTCACTTATTGGAGCGGTTAGCCCCGCTTTTGCTGCGGATGAACCGCAGACTCTGGATGGTCACCTGGCCTGGGCCGAGGTAACCCGACTTTCCACGCCGGTATCCGGTGTTGTGACCGAAATTCCGGTTCAACCGGGGCAACAGGTCGAAAAAGGTACCGTATTGCTCCGATTGGATCGCAAACCGCTTGCAGACAGATTGGCCGCCGCCGTGGCGATACGATTGGGACTGGTGCGCGCAGCGGCCGAGGCCAAGCGGGACGCGGAACGAACTCAGCAGCTTTATGATCGCACCGTAGCCTCAGAATCCGAGCGACAGGAAGCGCTGATCAAGCAGGAACAAGCCGTGGCGCGCTTGAATGAAGCCCGCGCCAAAGCTGATTTGCGGCAGTGGGAATTGGGTAAAACGACACTGACGGCACCCTATCCGGCCCGGATTTTGAGTGTTGATACGGCGGTGGGTGAAACGGTTTCCAGCGAACTGAATGCGCCTGTCCTGTTGCGCATTGCCCGAGCGGATCAAATGCTGGTCGTGGCAAATGCGTCTCCCGATGTGGCATCACAACTGTCCCTCGGGCAGAAAATGAATGTATTGGTCGGGCAGGCCAGTGCACAAGCCAGTGATCAGGCCAGTGTTCAGGCCAAGGTACAGGGAAAGCTCGTCGGTATCGTCAGCGAGCCACAGAACAATCAGAACGCAGCGATCAATTACCGACTACAAGTGCAGATAAAACCACAGAAGGACTGGATCGCGGGATTGCCGGCCAAGATCGAACTGTCGGACTGATTCACCGATGCAGCGCTAAAGCCCGTTCTGCTGCAACCACAGTTCAAACACGGCCAGATGCCAGAGTTTCGCCCCCTGAAGACGGGTGAAATGCTGGTCCGGCTCGGCCAACAGTCGGTTCACATAGGCCGGTTCGAAGAGCCCCCGGGCCTGCGCCGGGGGCGAACTTAAAATATCGCGCATGAACTCAAGAAACAGGCCGCGGACAAATTTCAGGGCCGGAACCGGGAAGTAGCCTTTGGGTCGGTCGATGACCGCATCCGGGATCCGGCCACGCGCAATGCGTTTGAGCATGCCTTTGCCCTCCAGATCGAGTTTGTGTGCCGCCGGCATTTGCATGGCGAGCTCGACCAGCTCGTGGTCGAGAAATGGCACACGGGCCTCAAGACCCCAGGCCATCGTCATGTTATCGACGCGTTTGACCGGGTCATCGACAATCAGCGTGCTGACATCCAGGCCCAGAACACGGTTGATATAGTTGCTCCCGCGAATGCGCGCGAGTTCTTCGCGGATGCGGCGGCTGGTGTGGTCTTCACCACGGAAGGGCGCGGTGATCATCGACATCAGTTCTTCGTGATCGCGGTCGAAATAATAGGGTGCGAATCGGGACAGATCGTCGCCGACGGCGGCATTCATTTGCGGATACCAGAAATAGCCGCCGAAGACTTCATCGGCGCCCTGACCGCTCAAGACGACTTTCACCTCGCGGGAAACCTGTTCCGACAGCAGATAAAACGCCACCGCATCCTGCGCGAACATCGGCTCGCTCATCTGCGCAACCGCTTCGGGCAGTCGATCCAGTACCTGACTGTTTGGAATATGAAAGCGGTGGTGTTTGGTTTGATAGCGTTCGGCAACCGGGTCCGAGAATTCGAATTCGCTACCTTTTTCTTCTGGCTGATCTTCAAAACCGATGGTGAAGGTTTGGGGCGCAATGCCCGCTTCATGCGCCAAGGCCACGATCAGCGAGGAATCCAAGCCACCGGAGAGCAACACACCCACCGGGACATCGCTGATGTCCAGACGTCGTTTAACGGCCCTGAGCAGGCCCGCGTGAATCTGCTCCTGCCATTGTTGCGCGTTAAGATCGTGGCGTTCGGTCGCGTCGATCTGCCAGTAACGTGTCAGTGTTTTCTTTCCCGCCGCATCGATCAGCAGGCTGTGGCCGGGTGGCAATTTACGCACGCCCTTGAGAATGGTGTGGGGCGCGGGCACCGACCCGTGCAGGGTGAACTGATGGTGCAATGCGATCGGGTCGAATTCGGTATTGACCGAACCACCCGCGAGCAGGGCGGGCAGGCTGGATGCGAAGCGAAGCGGGGCAGTGGGATTGGTCGGGTCTTCGGTGTAATACAGCGGTTTGATGCCCAAACGGTCGCGCGCCAGAAACAGGGCGTCGGACTTCAGATTCCAGATAGCGAAAGCGAACATGCCGGTCAGATGGCTGACGCAATCGGTGCCCCATTGCGCAAACGCCTTGAGAATGACCTCGGTATCGCCGGTGGATGTGAAGCGGTGCCCCAGTGCGCGCAGTTCCTGACGTAATTCGGGGTGATTGTAGATGGTGCCGTTAAACGCCAAAGCCAGCCCGTTTTCACGGTCGATCATCGGTTGCGCGCCGTGAAAGCTCAAATCCAGAATGGAAAGACGGCGATGCCCCAGCGCCAGCGGGCCATCGGAAAAGCTGCCCTCATGGTCGGGGCCACGTCGCTCCAGACGATCCATCATGCGCCGCACGGCCCCCAGGTCAGGGCGCGAGCCGGGCGCGGCCAGCCAGCCACAGATTCCGCACATGCGTTTATCCTTCGGTTAATCTAACCAGAGTCATTTAAGATGGGCGAATTTTAGCAGCCCGGTCACTTTCTGTTCCGTTTTTCGGCTCGTCAATTGGTCCAATGTTCACCGTCTTTGGTCTCGTGGCGGACCGTATGAATGCTCAACACACTGTTTGGTTTGATTTTATGACGATTCCTTCCTGCGCTATTTCATGGGCCGACGTGCAATGGCGAGCCGATGGCAGCCCGTACTCGCCCGACTATGGCGATATCTATTACTCGGCGGCAGGTGGATTGGCGGAGAAGAAGGCCGTGTTTCTGGAAGGGTGTGCCTTGCCCGCGCGATTCGCTGCCGGAACACCCACGCATGTACTGGAACTGGGTTTTGGCACCGGTTTGAGTTTTCTCACAACTTGGGCCGCCTTTCTGCAACACGCACCTGAACCGAATCCAACCCCTGGATTCAAGCCCGACTTGTTCTTCTATTCGATTGAAAAGCATCCGTGGTCCCGTGCCGATTTCCTGAAAATGGCCACGCAATGGCCTGAATTGGCAGCGCTCGCGGTCGAACTGGCCGAACAATGGCCTGATCCTTTGCTGGGATTCCACCGGCGATTTTTGTCTCACGGGCGCGTGGTTCTGACCCTGGTTTTTGGTGATGTCGACTGGGCGTTAAAGCAACTGCAAGCGCCGTTTCATGCTTTTTATCTGGATGGATTCAGCCCGCGGCTGAACGACGCCATGTGGTCGCCGCACGTATTCCGGGCGTTGGCCCGACTGGCTGCGGATGAGGCCAGGGTTGCCACCTACTCCTCGGCCAATGCGGTGGCAGAAGGTCTCACCGCCGCAGGCTTTCTGGTGGAAAAAGTGCCCGGTTTTGGTCTCAAAAAACACCGGCTGGTGGCGACACGGCGGCCGATGATGCGCAGTCGCAAACCCCATCGGCATAAACCGCCGACATCGGTTGTGGTGATCGGCGCGGGGATTGCGGGCTTGACCATGGCGTATGCCCTTGCCCGAAGGCAGGTTGAGGTAACCGTAATCGATGCCGCGGCCACGCTCGGTGAGGGTGCTTCTGGTAACCCGGCGGGTGTCTTGTCGCCCTTGTTGAGCCGGGATTGCCATGCCGCCACCCGGCTGACCCAAATCGGTTTGGGATTCGCGCGGCAACAGATCAAACAGTTGCAGCAGGCGGGATTCAGTGTGCCTGCCGCATTTGATGGCGTCGTGCAGCTCGCCCGTGACGATATTCATGCCCAGCGTCAGCAGCAAATCGCCGATGAGCAAAGTTACGCGCCGGAATTTGCGCAATGGCTCGATTCATCGGTCTTGTCCGGCAAGTTGGGGGTAGAAGTAACAGAACCGGGCTGTTACTTTCCTTCCGCCGGATGGGTATCGCCACACGATTGGCTAGTGGCCTTGCAGGCACACCCTGGGATTTCCCTTCGCATGAATACGGAGGTTGCCGATCTCTCCTTCGAGAATGGCTTCTGGCGCGGTTATTCGGTTTCGGGCGAGGTGTTGTTTTCCTCGTCTTGGGTCGTGTTGGCGAATGCAGGGGCCGTTTCGTCTCTTTTGCCGGAATTTGAATCCGTGCTTACGGCCTGTCGGGGGCAGGTGGATTGGATTGACCGAAGCGATTCCTCTGAGCTTGCGTATGTCCAAATGCCGCTGATGCGCGAGGGTTACATGCTGGATCTGCCGGATGGTCGGCGGGTATTTGGCGCCAGCTTCAAGCCGGGTGATCAGGATTTGGCATGGCGTGTTGAAGAACGAATGGAAAATCTGGAGCGACTGGCCGGATTGTCGCTAAATCTGGTTACACCCACGATTCAAGATCACAGCGAAAATCGGGGGCGCGTTTCACTTCGTGCAACAAGCCGGGATCGCTTGCCGATTGTCGGCGAGATACCCGGTCAATCCGGACTGATGGTCAATACCGGTCACGGCTCAAGGGGCTTGACTTGGTGCCCTCTGCTGGCGGAAGTATTGGCGGCTTCGTGTTGCGGTGAGCCGAATCCGGTGCCACTATCTTTACTGCGGGCTTTGCGACCAGAAAGGGTGATTGAAGAGTAGCTTTATTCCGGTTCGCCGAAGCGCTGGGCGATCAGCTGATTCAGTGCCTCCATGGCAGCCTGTTCGTCTTCACCATCGGTGCTGATTTCGATTGTCATGCCACGGGCAGCGGCCAGCATCATCAGACCCATAATGGACTTGCCATTGACGGTTCTACCCAGATGTTTCACCTCGATCTTGCATTCGAACTGTGAGGCGAGGGTGGAGAATTTGGCCGCAGCGCGGGCATGCAGGCCAAGTTTATTGATGATTTCTATCGACTCCGTACGCATCAGGCCGCGTCGCCTTCGATAATGCCTTCGCGGCCACCGGAGGCCACGCGCTCGGTCATTTCTGCGAGTGTCAGTTGGGGATAATTCATCGCCCGTACGACCATCGGCAGGTTGACACCGGAGATGACATGCACGCGATTTTTTTCCTTGAGGCGATGGGCAATGTTGGATGGCGTGGAACCATACATGTCAGTCAGCACCAGCACGCCGTCGCCTTGATCGAGATCCGCCACTCTTTTGCGCGCGCGGCTCAGTAATTCGATGGGGTCATCGTCCTGCAGAACGGTCAGGTTGCCTGCCGGGATGGGCGCCACTTCCATCATGTCCGTAGCCGTTTCCAGCAGTTGCGCGCCGATATGGTTGTGACAGATCAATAAAATTCCAACGGTCATTTTCGCTCCGATTCAATTGGATGCTGAAAAATCCATCCATAGATTTTCCAGCTCAGCTTGTTGCAGCGCATGTCCGCAAAAATCTGCACGAACAACGATCTACATCGTTGTTCGTGTTGGGGCATCCTACCCCAAACAGTAAACGCTGACACTCAGCGTTCACCTAGATCACGATGGCGGATGATGAGGTGATCGAAGCGCGGGTGCAAGTCTTCGAACAAATGTTCGACCAGATAGACCGAACGATGCTTGCCGCCCGTGCAACCGATTGAACAGGTGACGTAGCTGCGATCGGTGCGCACCAGTTCGTTAAGTGTATTGCCCAGGAAATCCCGGAGATACCCGCGGGTCTTGTGGGTGATCGGGTGTTGTTCCAGGTAATCGATCACCACGCGATCATTGCCGTTAAAAGGGCGCAGTTCGGGAACCCAGTGAGGATTGGGCAGATACCTGATATCAAAAAGAAAGTCGCTGTCCAGCGGAATGCCATGCTTGAACCCGAACGACTGAAGCAAAATAGTCGGGCCGGACGGGTCACGCCCGATCACCCGTCGGGAAATATCTTCCCTGATCTGGTGGATTGTTGTGTAGCTTGTGTCGATGACCAGATCGGCCTGAGCGCGCATGGGGAGCAGCAGCTCCGTCTCCTGGCTGATGGCCTCGACCAGGTTTTCAATGCGGTTGGAGAGCGGATGGCGGCGCCGGGTTTCACTGAAACGGGTCACGATGCGGGCTTCGCTGGCCTCAAGAAACAGGCTTTGAATCGCCAGTTGCGGGTAATCCGTTTTCAGTTTCTCGATTCGTTGCGGCAGTTGGCGCAACGCGGCTTCTGGCGAGCGCGCATCAATACTAATGGCAATACCGCGCGCCTGAATATCCCCGTGCTGGTAAATCTGAAGTAGATTGTCCAGCAATTCGGGTGGCAGGTTATCGATACAGTAAAAACCGGCGTCCTCGAGCGACGCCAGGGCGACCGATTTACCCGAACCCGATTGGCCGGTCACGATCAACACCATGGCCGATTGATTCGGCTCTCGTTGTTTATGCGTTATCAGGGTATTCAAGCCGGGGTCTCGTGGATCGATTTGATCGTGTCGTTCATAGTGCTCCGAGGGCTACATTACGGGGATTCGGCCCGGCCTGACTGAATCGTTGCCGGTTCGTTCCAGATTATGCTGCCGGACGACCGTTTCGACAAATACGGCGATGTTTCTACCGGGTGCGATCGGTAATCGAAAAAGAGGAATTATTTCCTGGCAGATCATGATTTGTCCCCGCTCACCGCGCAGACGGTCGTCGGCATGGATTTTTTTATGATCGGCTGCGTAGAGTTCGATCAGCAGACGCAGATTTTTGTGCGGTTTTAGCGCGTTGTCACCAAACAATGATCGGACATTGATGATGCCGAGGCCGCGGACTTCCAGCAGGTCCTTAATGTTGTCCGGACAATGACCTTCAATGCCCTGATGGCCGCGGATGAAGTAGGGCGCGTCGTCCGCGATCAGCCGGTGTCCGCGCGATAAGAGCTCAAGCGCCAATTCGCTTTTTCCGATTCCCGAGTCACCGGTAATCAGTACGCCGGAACCCGCCACTTCCATGAATACACCATGCTGCCATTGTCGGTTCTGCTGGCGTCGCTCGGCAAAGAGCCAGGACGTTACGGCAGCGTCATCCTGTGTGGTGTACAGAAAGGTCGAGTTGGACGATGGGTGTTGTCGAACCCATTTTGTCGCTTCTTCAGCCGTACAGTCGGTCAAGATGAAGGTGAGGGGGAGATCCGGCAAAGGTTCTTTTCGTGCCATGATGGCGGTGCGCAGATGTTTATCCAAAAGGCCGATGGGTTGTGGCTCCAAAGGGTTGAAGCGATCAAACCGCAGATCGGGATTGAACAGGTGCTGGTACGCCGGATGGTTGTGTGCTCCAGTGGCTTCGAATTCAAGTGGGAGAATTTGAGGGTGGGGCATTGTCATGGTATCCAGCCAGCGCGCGGTCGTGAGGTCCGATTACTCGTCGGGCGTGGCGAGCGGACTCAGCCATTCAATCAGAAGACCTCGGATCCGTTCAGGGCTTTTCGTCTGCATCATGGCTTCGCGGTCCTCTTCGTTGGATAGGTGCTCAGCGAGAAGACCGAGAATGGCGAGATGGTTTTCAGGACACTCGGCCGGCACAATCAATCCGATGATCAAGCGTACGGGTTGATTATCCACCGCGCCGAAATCAATGCCTTCGGTCAGACGGATGACGGCACCGCGCGGGCGCAGGGTGGCTGTGTCTCTGCCATGTGGGATCGCGATACCCTTGCCGATGGCCGTGCAGCCGAGGCGTTCGCGTTCGATCAGGATTTCGTAAATTCGCGTGGATTCCTGTCCGCCGAGTTGGTCGTCGGCCAACAGTCCGGCAAGTACTTCCAGTACCCGTTTACGGCTTTGATAGACCTCGTCAATCAAAATCCGCTGTAATGGAAATAAATCAGCGATGTTCATGAATCACCTGTAAGCGAAACTTTGCTCGAGAAGCGAGCTTCCGAGCCGAGAAGTTGGTTCGGGATGGAGCAGGCGGCAGAGGATACGCCCTAAACGATGCGCTGACATGTTTAAATTTCCCGTCCTTCTACATTAAAACCGAATACTCGGGGCCGCCATTAACGGGCTTATTGATCGAGGTCGGCCCGAAATTCTCGCCAGTTTGGCTTCATCATGCGGCGCGCTCAAAAAATAAGGGACGACGATCATATCTACGCGAAGTAAATAGATTGCCGCCCATCAAAGGAGTCTACCCATGGAATGCCTATGTATGCAGCGATGCCCACTGGCAGACAATGACCGTTGGGTTAACGGTGATCGGTCATTTTTTCCTTGTGTTTCATGATCTGGCGATCGAGCTTGTCGATCAACGTGTCAACCGATGCGTACATGTCTTCGGATTCGGCTTCCGCATGCACATCATTCCCGCTCATATGCAGTGTAGCTTCCACTTTTTGCACTTTCTTTTCGACGGTAAGAATGACATGGACGTTGATCACTTTGTCGAAATGCCGCTTGAGCTTGCTGAATTTACTCTGAATATAATCTCGCAGCGCGTCAGTGATATCAACGTGATGGCCGGTGATTTCAATTTGCATCATTTGCTCCTTTCGCCTTCAGATCAGGCGCTTACGGTCGGTGGACGAGGCAATACCCATTGCCTCGCGGTACTTGGCTATCGTTCGCCTGGCGACATCGATGCCTTGTTCGATGAGCATGTCGGCAATTTTTGCATCCGACAAGGGCTTGCGTGGATTTTCTTCGCTCACCAGTTTTTTGATCATGGCGCGAATGGCCGTGGCTGAGCATTCTCCGCCATCGCTGGTGCCGACGTGGCTCGAAAAGAAATACTTGAATTCGAAGGTACCACGTGGGGTCAGCATGTATTTCTGGGTGGTTACCCGGCTGACCGTGGATTCATGCAGAGAAAGCTCCTCCGCAATTTCGCGCAGAACCAGCGGCCTCATGCCGGTATCCCCTTGCTCGAAAAAAGCAGTCTGCCGTGCAACGATCGCCCGGGCGACATTGAGCAGCGTTTCGTTGCGGCTGCGCAGGCTCTTGATGAACCAGCGCGCCTCCTGCAGATGGCTGCGAATATAGCTGGCATCTTCCCCGCGCGAGCTGCGGTTGATCATACGGGCATAGGTCTGGTTGACGCGCAGCTTGGGGGCAATTTCCGGATTGAGATCCACGTGCCAGACATTGTTGCGCAGACTCACCATGACATCGGGAATGAGGTAATCGGCCCCTTCTGCACCCACATCCGCACCGGGCCGCGGATTGAGCCCCTGCAAAAGGACCAAACCCCCTTCAAGTGCTGCCTGGTCGACACCGAGTGCTCGTTGTACCTTGGTGTACTCGCGTTGGGCGATGGCTTCGATCAGGTCCCGTTCGCAAATGTGGAGCGCAATATCCAGATAAGGCGTGTCGGCGGGTTTCTGGCGTAGTTGCAGGCAGAGCGATTCGTTCAAATCACGAGCACCCACGCCGACCGGATCAAGCGACTGGACCAAATGAAGGATGCTGAGCATCTCTTCAGCGTCGATGTCTGGCCAGTCCTCGCAGAGCATCGACTGGATCTCCTCAAGCGAATCGGCCAGGTAACCGGTTGGGTCGATCGCTTCGATGATGGCGGTGGCTATTGCGGTATCGCGGGGTGTCAGGTGAGTCAGGTGAATCTGGCTCAGGAGGTGATCACGCAAGGATTCAACACCATTTGACGTGGTGGCGTAGGGGTCGTAATCGTCGAAGTTCTGTTCGGACGCACTGAACGAGGTGCTACCGTCGGCCTCATAATAGTCTTCCCACTGGGTATCCAATGCGAAGGGGTCGTCCGGTGTCAGTTCATTGTTTGGTGCCAGTAGCGCCTCGCCTGCGACCGCATTGGGATCTTCCTGAAAACCCGTTTCAGGACTGGTTCCGGCTTCACCTGTCTCGTTGTAAGCCTCGCCACTTTCATTGAAGTCATCAGTTTCGGCGATTTCCAGCAGGGGATTGGTGTCGACGGCTTGCTGGATTTCCAGTGACAGTTCGAGCGTCGAGAGTTGCAGCAAGCGGATGGATTGCTGCAACTGGGGTGTCATTGCTAGGCTTTGCCCGAGTCGAAGCTCCAGTCCCGGCTTCATCGGTGGTCACCAATCAGCCGAGGCGCACTCAACCATCGCCCCTTATCAAATGATCGGGCGGGCAGAATGGAATGCGAACAGTAAGAAATAGTCATGAACATGTCATGCAGTTTAACTGAAATCGTCCCAGCGCCACCAGTGTCTGAGTGTCGTCTCTTGGGGGTAGTCGAACCGATCATAGTGTGAAGTGTTCGCCCAGGTACACGGCGCGCACCTGCGGATTATCCAGAATGTCCTGCGGACTGCCTTCGGCGAGGATTTTACCGTCGGAAACGATATATGCCCGTTCACACACGCCCAGTGTTTCCCGCACATTGTGATCGGTGATCAGAACGGCAATACCGCGGGCTTTCAGATGGTGAATGATGCGTTGGATATCGATGACCGAGATCGGGTCAACACCGGCGAACGGCTCATCGAGCAAGATCACACGCGGGTTGGCGGCCAGGGCGCGTGCAATTTCAACCCGGCGACGCTCACCCCCCGAAAGTGATTGGCCGGTACTGCGCCGGATGGCACGAATATGCAGTTCCTGTAGCAGCCCTTCCAGTTCCTCTTGTTGCTGTGCCCGGGTCAGGTCACGCCGTAGCTCCAGTACGCCGAGGATGTTCTGCTCTACGGTGAGTTTGCGGAAAACAGATGCTTCCTGCGGTAGATAGCCGAGTCCCATTTGCGCGCGTTGGTTGACCGGCAACAGGGTGATGTCCTGACCGTTCAGCCGGATTTGTCCCTGATCGGCTGCTACCAGCCCGACGATCATGTAGAAACTGGTGGTTTTGCCTGCGCCGTTCGGCCCCAGCAGCCCGACGATTTCACCCGCATTGACTTCAAGTGACACGCCCTGAACCACGGCACGAGCGCCATAGTGTTTGACAAGCGATTCGGCAACCAGAATAGGCGTGGTGGAGCGCGCGCTCATGGTTTGGCGGGTGTTTTGGCGGATGGTGATGTAGCCGCAGGTGTGCCGTCTTTGGGTTGATCTGCATTTTTATTGCGTGGCTGAATCACCACATGGACACGATCTCCGCCGGCCTTGCCGCCCGCTTTGACGACTTCGGCGTTCATGTCATAAGCGATCTGTTGTGAACTGAGTGTGTCGCCCTGACGGTCGAGTTTGGCATTGCCGGTCAGGATGATTTTCTGTTGTTGGGCAAGGTAGTTGGCATCGTTCGCGCTGCCCTTGACCAGTTGGCCCTTGTCATCCAGTTCCTGAAATGTCGCCGGTTTGCCCTCAAGTACGGCACGGACGAGTTCGCCTTTTTCTACGTACAAGGTCGCCTTGTCGCCGGTGGCATGCAGGCTACCCTGATTGATGACCACAGTGCCGGTGTAGATGCTGGTGCCTTGCTTGTAGTCGGTGACCTTCTCATTCGCGGTTACGTCGATCGGCTGGTTGCGGTCGGCTTTGGCAGCAAAGGCTGCCGGTGTCATGAGTCCGGCCATGATGCCGAAAAAGAGCAAGGCGGAAGTCCATCCGGTCGAACAAGTGTTATCGGCGTTAGATCGGTGCATCAGGGGTGTGCTCCTTGGCTTGAGTCTGGCGTAACTTTTGCAGAAACGGGACGATTATAGTGGTCGTGAACCTTGGATTGTTGGAAAACCTGGCTGTCATAGTTCAGGTTGAATGCAGATGAGTCGCTGGTCCAGCGCGGCTGGCCATCGGTACTCATCTCGGCAAGGTGGGTCGGGTCATTGCTGGCGGCTTTTTGTTCCTTTGGCTGGATCGTCATGGTGCGTGTGCCGAAAACCAACGCGCCCTGATTCCCACTGGGGGCACGATGTCCTTCCACGCCGCCGGTCAGTTCCACTGTTATCAAACGCTCGTCAGCCGATCCCGTCGGTGCAGATAACCGCCACGGCGGTGCGTTTTTTTCTTTGCTTTCGAGCAGGCACTCGACCTGATTGAAGCGATAGCCCTTGTCTTCGGTCAGATGATTGAGTTGGCTGCCGCTGACCATCCATTCAAGTCCACCTTTCTGGTTGAACTGACGCGCGGTGAAGTCGGTGAACTGTTGGTCGAATACGGCCGGTGTTGCGGCTGCTTCCTGCTTTGGTGCAAGGTAGTTTTTCCAAATCAATAGCCCAAGCAGAGCGAACAGAGCTACGGCGATAAAGAATTGTCCGACTTTCTGGAACGACATGACGGTAGCGTTACTCGTAGTCGGCCAACACGGTGGGCCAGGCATCCCGCGCATCGATCAACAGGTCGATGAATTCACGCACGGCACCTTGCCCACCACCAAGACCAGTAACCCAATCCACCCTGGCCTGGATCAGTAGAGGGGCGTCGGCCACGGTCACACTGACGCCGGCGCGGTTGAGCATAGGCAGGTCGATCACGTCATCGCCCATCACGGCACACTCTGCGGGGCGGATGCCCAGTGTCGCGGCCAGTGTTTCGAGCGCTTCGCCCTTGTCGCGAACGCCGATCAGGCAATGGGTAATGCCCAGATTATCTGCCCGGTGCCTCAGGGCTGGCGAAGCGCGCCCGGAGATGATCGCGACCTCGATGCCGATTTTCTGCGCCATTTTGATTCCATGACCGTCACGGGAGTGAAATACCTTGTGCTCCTCGCCGTGTTCGGTTATGTGCAGGCGACCATCGGTCAGCACGCCATCAACATCCAGAATCAGCGCACGGACATCACGCAGCCGGCTCAGTAAATCTTTTTTTTTCATCGTGTTGTGCCGAGTATCTTGCTGTTGGGTTGAGGCTGTTGGTTTGACATTCAGGCAACGCCTGCGCGCAGCAGATCGTGCATGTTGAGCGCGCCGATCACGCGGGACTGATCATCGACCACAATCAGGCCGTTGATCTTGTCCCGCTCCATGATGGCAAGGGCTTCGGCCGCCAGTTTGTCTGCCGTGCAGGTGCGCGGGTTGCGAATCATCACGCGTTCGATCGGTTGGTTCAGATCGTATTCTTCCTGATCGAGAATCCGGCGCAGATCGCCATCGGTAAACAGACCCAGCAGTTTTTGCTGTTCGTCCACGATGGTTGTCATGCCAAGGCCACCGGATGAAATCACGATCAGCGCCTGTTTGATGGTCTGGTTGTAGATGACCTTCGGGATATGGTCTCCGGTATGCATGACATCCTGAACACGAAGCAGGAGCCTGCGACCTAGCGTACCGCCGGGATGCGAGAGCGCAAAATCTTCCGGCTGGAAGGCGCGCGCGTCGAGCAGGGCGACAGCCAAGGCATCCCCCATGACCAGTGCCGCCGTGGTGCTGGCTGTTGGTGCAAGATTGAGCGGGCAGGCTTCGCGTTCGACAGATACATCCAGGTGTGCTTCTGCCGCCTTGGCGAGCGTGGATTGTGGCCGACCGGTCAGCGCCACCAACGGCGTACCCAGGCGTTTGATTACGGGCAGGATGGCCAGCATTTCTGCCGTTTCGCCCGAATTGGACAAGGCGATCACTACATCGCGCCGCGTGATCATGCCCAAATCGCCGTGGCTGGCTTCACCGGGGTGAACGAAGAAGGCCGGTGTGCCCGTGCTGGCGAGTGTGGCCGCGATTTTTCCGCCGATGTGCCCAGACTTGCCCATGCCGATGACGATCACTCGTCCATCGCATTTGAGCATCAACTCGCAGGCGGTGATGAATTGGTGATCGAGTCGAGTGCTCAAGGCTTGGCAGGCTTGCGCTTCAATGTCGATGACCTGTTTTGCCATCGCAAGAAGATTATTAGGATTCATAGATATTCGTTATGATGTCGCCTTCAAATGGTCTGGGAGTATATCAGGGACTGTGATGCGCTGCCCCGGTCCTTTCTCTGCTTGCTGATCTATATTATGTGAAGTATTGCCGTCCGTGATTTTGGTAATCGGATTATTAGTTTGCCTGCTAACCTTACGGTGGTCGGTGTTTCGTGAAGTTGGTGGCGTGGCAAACGGCGGATCAAGACCCGGGTGAAAACAAGAATAGCGTTCATGATTCAACTCATTCATAGTTCGCGCCCTTTTTTTGGCCCAACTTTCTTGCTATTCCTTGTCATGTCTGAATTTAATGGGGGTGTTTTGCGGTGAATTCTGCGATGTTGAGTTCTGAGATAGTAACCTCACATGCCGGTGCTCATGCCCAGCAGGTTCAGGCTGCCCAGGCGCTCAACCAGGATGTTTTCTTCCACGACACCTTGGCCGATGGCTCGCCTGCACCGGAGCTCGCTATGATTCCGGCAGGCGAATTCATCATGGGCGCGAAGGCATCTGAATATCAGGTGCAAAAATGTGAACAGCCACAGCATGAAGTCAGTTTTCCTCGCCCCTTTGCATTGACAAGGGGCACGATACGGCGGCGCGAATACAACCAGTTTCTGTTGGCGACCGATCATCGCCGCCCGCGGCCTTATTCCTGGAATGACCTGGACTTTCCCGTATTCAATGTCTCCATAAAGGATGCCGTGGCCTACGCTGCCTGGCTTTCAGAACAAACGCGGCAACACTATCGCCTGCCCACCGAAGCGGAGTGGGAATATGCAGCTCGGGCGGGCACAACGACTATGTTCAGCTTCGGTGACAAAATTCGTCGGGAAGAGGTGAACTGTTCGGGTGGGCTGCATTGCACACGCGGGCTGTTTATCTGTGGTATCGGGCGTCCGGTTCAAGTCGGCACCCTGCCGCCCAATGCCTGGGGCCTGTTCGAGATGCACGGCAATATGCAGGAATTCACGCTCGATCACTGGCGCGATAGCTATCGCTCCACCCCCCGGGTCGGTGATATGCCATTCAAGAGTCCCGATAGCAGACACCGCCATTTCCATGTGGTGCGCGGTGGTTCCTGGTTTGATAGCCCGGGGGCATGCCGCAGTGCGTCTCGTACCCTGCGTCACGAAAACGAGATTGACCTGAATCTCGGCTTCCGTTTGCTACGCGAGATTTATCCATGACCCACCCGCCGTCGACCCAAGTCGATACCCGAACGCCTGCCACCCCGGAATTGCACCTGGGTTTTCGTCATCGGCGCGCGGCTTCCCTAATTCAAGAATTTTACCCGGATGGGATGCCGGAAGACTGGCGTAATAGTTATCTCGCCATGATGACGCAGGTAATCTGGGTCGAGGATCGTGATGAAGATCTCGCCGAGATGCTTGCGGCCATTGTCGATGCGCCGAGGCCGGTATTGACCGTCTGGGTGGCAGAAGATCCGGCTCAAGCAAATCTCTGGCAGGCGGCTCATCCTCAGCAGCAACTCATTATTAAGACGCCGAGCACACCGGTATGGACTCCTCAGACAGAGGGAATAGACGGCGCACGCGTGGCACTGATGCCGGGTAGCGATCAGCCAGCGCAGATCAGGGCTTGGCTCGAGCAATTCGTACAGCAGGCACCCGCCGGGCCGTGTGCGCTGTTTGTCGACGGTGAATCGCCCTCGGTGCCGACCCTTGACCGTTTGCGCACCTTGATCGAGCTGATGGGGTTGTGATGACGAGCGATTCCTACATCACCTTTGAAAACGTGCATTTTTCGCGTGGTAAAAATCGTATTTTCGATGGCGTGAATATCGCGATTCCACGCGGAAAGATCACCGCGATCATGGGGCCGTCTGGAACCGGGAAAACCACCCTGCTGCGACTGATTGGCGGCCAGATCAAACCTGATTCGGGCACGGTTCGGGTTGATGGGCTGGACGTGGGGCGTGCTTCGTCCAAGTCTCTACTGGCCATGCGTCGGCGTTTGGGGATGTTGTTTCAGAATGGCGCATTGTTTACCGATCTTACCGCCGTGGAGAATGTCGCCTTCCCTCTGCGGGAGCACAGTCGCCTTCCCGAGCAGATGATCCAGCGCATGGTGACCTTGAAACTGCAGGCGGTCGGGTTGCTTGAGGCCGCAGGGCAAATGCCGGCGGCTTTGTCCGGCGGGATGGCTCGTCGGGTGGCGCTGGCGCGTGCTCTGGCGCTCGACCCCGAACTGATGCTGTACGACGAGCCGTTTACGGGGCAGGACCCGATCAATGTGGGTGTGCTTCTGCGACTGATCGCCTCGCTGAACCAGGCTTTGGGATTGACCAGCGTGCTGGTCTCCCATGACGTAACCGAAGCACTTTCCATTGCCGACTACGTTGTGGTGCTCAATCAGGCCCAGATTGTGGCATCCGGGTCGCCCGACGCGTTGCGCGCGCAGATGTCAGGCAATACGTTCTTGCGCCAGTTTCTCGAAGGTGCACCGGACGATGATCACTCTGAACTCGGCCAACGCTTGGCCAGAAACTTCGCCGAGGCACTGGGCTTGCTGCCTCGCCCGGATAAGGCGGCGGCAGCAAGTCGGCGCAGGGAGATTCGATGAACGGGCACCGTAACGCTTTTCTCGATGGCTTGGTGCTGCTCGGGCAGGCTGCTATGGCGGCCGCGGCGCATTCCGGACAAATGGTTCTGTTTACGGGGCATTTGCTGTGGCGATTGTTGCCGGCCTGGACACGTCCCCGGCTGATCGTTCAGGAGTTGTACGCGATTG